>WFWZ01000198.1 GCA_015490875.1 Planctomycetaceae bacterium | reverse complement strand
GTCTTGGGGGACCCGCTCGACGTGATCGCATCCGGGCCCACTGTCGAAGATCGCTCGACACTTCAGCAAGCCCTCGACGTCCTCCGCCAGTTCGGATTCGACCGGGAAGAAGGAGCCGCGAAGGTGCTGGCGTTCTTGGAACGCAAAGCCCAGTCGGCTTCGTCGGCATTCCCCACCGAAAACAACCAACCTCGTCATCGCTGGCCGATCGTCATTGGCAACAACGCCGTGGCCGTGGATGCGGCGGGGATCGCCGCCGATCGGCTCGGGTATCGCCCCGCCATGATTTCGGCTCGGTCCGCCGAAGGCGAGGCGGAGGCGGTTGGACGGCACCTTGCGGAGATGGCCTTGCACATGCGGCGCGAATCGGGCCCGGATTGTCTCGTCTCGGGAGGCGAGCCGGTGGTCACGCTGGCGCCGCCGGAAATTCGCGGAAAGGGAGGCCGCAACCAGCAACTCGCGTTGGCCGCCTATCTGCGTCTCTTGGAAAAAGAGACATCCAACGGACTTTCCGACGTGATCGTCCTTTCCGGCGGGACCGACGGGGAGGACGGTCCGACCGATGCGGCGGGAGCCTGGATCGATGAAAGAGTGCATCGGGCGGCGCTTGAACAGAACTTGGATCCCGCGGATTTTCTTCGGAGGAGCGATGCTTACCGGTTCTTCGAGGCGACGGGAGGGCTGCTCAAGACAGGACCGACGCACACGAACGTCTGCGACGTGCGCGTCGTCCTCGTGCGACGATAAGTCTCACCGGTAAACTTCACTCGCCCGATCGGCTTTCGCCCTCTGATGACGTCTGGTCCGAGGAGGGAGCGTTGATTTCGTCTCGTTTGTCCGATCGGGAACGCCGGTGAAGGTAGAGCTTGATCGGTACTTCACCGAATGGCAGGGACTCGCGGAAGAAACTCAGCAGATACCGCCGATAGTCCGGGGCGAAGGCGGCGGGATTGTTGCAGATCAGAACGATCGTGGGGGGAGCCACACCGACTTGCGTAGCGTAGTAGATCTTCGGTCGCTTGTGGCGATAGAGGGGAGGGGAGTGGTACTCGAGTGCCCGCTTGAGCAGCCGGTTCAGTTCCCCGGTACCAACGCGCTGATGCGCCTGCTTGTGCAACATCCGGGCGTGGTTGATGAGTGCCTTCATGTTCTTGCCGGTCTTGCCGGTGATAAAGGCGATCGGCATGTACCACATGGTCGGGAAGGTGTCCCGGAGATAGTGGACCCATTTTTCGGTCGGGAGCTGCTTGGCGAACAGGTCCCACTTGTTCACGACGAAGATGCACGGCTTGAACTGGTCGGTGATGTACTTGCAAAGTTGCTTGTCGACTTTGCTGATCGGTTCGGCCGCGTCGAAGAACATGAGGACGACATCGGCGCGCCGGACGCTCCGCTGGGCTCGATGCATCCCATAGAACTCGATATCCCGAGCGATGCTTTTTTTCTTTTTCAGTCCCGGCGTGTCGATGGCGATGAACGCCTTGCCGTCCAGTTCGAAGCGGACATCGACGCTGTCTCGAGTCGTACCCGGAATCTCGCTGACGATCATCCGTTCCGCCTTGGCCAGCGTGTTGACAAAGGTGCTTTTCCCGGCGTTACGGCGGCCGACGATCGCGAGCTTCATGATGGGCTCACCGGGCGCCGACTCGGTCACACGAGGAAGTTGCTCGAGAATCGCCTGCATCAACGCATCTCGATTCCGCTTCTGGTGAGCCGACACGCGGATCAATTTGCCTCGGCCGAGCCGGTAAAACTCATCGGCATCGAGGTCAAACTTCTCGCTGTCGGTCTTGTTCGCAACGCACAGGATCGGCTTGTCGATGTAGCGCAACCTCCGAGCTACCGCTTCATCCAACGGCGTGATGCCGGCTCGCGTATCGACCACGAACAGCACCACGTCGGCCGCCTCGATCGCCGATTCGACCTGGAACTCGACCTCCTCGGTGAGGTTGTCGACGTCCTGAATACCCAGGCCCCCCGTATCGACCAGTTCGAAAAACTGGCCATCTTCCTGCACCAACGTTGTGACCCGGTCTCGCGTGACGCCCGCCATGTCATCGACAATGGCCAGACGGCGACCGGCGAGCCAGTTGAAAAGGCTCGATTTGCCCACATTGGGACGACCGATGATGGCAACCTGCGGAACGCTCATGGTTTTACTATGATAATTCGAGCCCGCCTCGAGGGATACCAGCATCTTTTTCCGAGTTCTCGCCAAAGAGGCGGGGCGGGCCACGTCGGAGTTCCCCCCATGAATGATTCGCCTTCCCCCTCGCCGTTTCCACCCTTTGTTCGCCGCCTTCTGCTAGAAGACTTGCGGCGAGCCGGCATCGAGGATTGGTTGCTGGAGGCGCCTGCGGCCGAATCGCCTCCGGCGGAATCTTCTTCATCGGTGACACCTCGCGTGGAATCTCCCATGACTGAGAAGCCTGTTTCCCGTTCCGCTCGTACGCCTTCGTTACCGTCGTTGGCTGAAGAGCTCGACGATCGACTGCCGGGCGAGTCCCTTCCCTTGGAGGCTCGGATCGCGGCCCTCGAGGAGTTGCGTCAGCAGGTGGCAGCGTGCACGCGCTGCCTCGAGCTGGTCGACTACCGCACGCAGACGGTGTTCGGCGTCGGCAACCCGATGGCCAGGCTTTGTTTCTTGGGGGAGGCGCCTGGAGCCGACGAGGACCAGCAGGGCGAGCCGTTCGTGGGGCGAGCTGGCCAGTTGCTCACGCGCATTATCGAAGCGTGCCAGATGAAGCGAGAAGATGTCTACATCTTGAATATCCTCAAGTGTCGTCCTCCGGGAAACCGAACGCCGCTTCCCGCGGAGGCTGCCAATTGCCGGCCGTTCCTCGACCGGCAGCTCGAGATCATCCGTCCCGAGTTTCTCGTCTGTCTTGGTGCGTCTGCCGCTCAAAACTTGCTCGACACGACGGTCCCGATCAGCAAGCTCCGCGGCCGCTTTTACCGTTACCGCGGCATCCGCGTCCTGGCCACATATCATCCGGCCTATCTGCTGCGCAATCCGTCAGCCAAGCGACTCGTGTGGGAAGACATGAAGCAACTCATGCGCGAAATGGGAATTCCCATCCCGTAGTACGCCGGCGGTATCATTACAACAAGCCGCGAAGCGGCGGCACACAATAGCTGTGGGTGTGAGCCCACAGAAGCCAGAAACCCGCCGGGGGTGCGAGTGCGCAGAGGTTTATACGTGTTCTTCCACGATTTCCCACGGAATATTTCGACCACCGAGGTGAGCTTGGAGCATTTCGGCAAATTCTACGTGGTAGCGAAGCGTATTTCCGTCAAAGGTGAATTCTTCTTCATCGTCACGCCGGACCAGATAGCGCCGACTCTTGATCTTTGGCAACATGAGCTTTGCCGGGCCCTTCAAGACCGGCGGGCGTTCGTACACGTGCGTTTCCTTGACATAGGCGATCTGATCCCATGGGAAAACCTGTTGCCTATCTCGTCGCGAGACGACGAATCCATCACTGCCTAGATGCACTTGGAGTGACGAAAGAGACCGGATCCACCGGACCAGGATGGAACCACCGATGACGGAGCCAACACCAAAGGCCGTAGCCAAGGATACGGAGATCCAACACGCATCTCGTTCCGCGGAAAAGGGAAGTTGCCCTCGACGGTCGATGACCTCCTTGATGGTAAGATAGAGGACCGTTGCCCCAGCTCCGATGAGAAGTACTCCAAGGATCACACCGGCGACCAAGTTGGCCGCGCTCGGCCGATAGGTGCGTTCAAGCTTTCCGATTTCAGGCGGTATCACCGTGGCCTCCCGAATATCGCATCGACCATTACGTTGGTTTCTCTTTCGATGATAGCACGCACCGTGGCTGACACCAACGTCGATGCGATTGGATGAAGAGATCCGATACGACGTATAGTCCGCATGGCGGGAGCCAGACAGGGGTGACAGATCCGAGTCACGCTGCATACCGGATCACCGACTCCTACGGCTCGGCCGCGAGGCGGCGTCACGCAATAGCTATGGGCGTCAGCCCATAGAATCCTATGTACCGCCAAAGCCGCGTCTTTCCCGTCTTCTCTTGAAGCTCCGGACGATTCCGGGGAGAATCGGGGCCGGTGGAACGTCCCTGCGCAAAACGTGGTACACTATCTGGCGGGTGATGAATTTTCGAACAGGTCTTGTCCGATGATGAGTTTCTGGTTGGCGATCGGTTTGAGTGTGGCGACGTGGGCAGGCGGGCCCGACGTGGCCGTGGTCTGCCATCCCCACTTCCGGCCGGCTCTCATGCCGTGGGTCCACTATCGCCAGGCTCAGGGACACCGCATCGCCTGGGTCTCTCCCCATGACGATCCTCGAGTGATCCGGAAGCGGCTGATCCAACTGGCTCAGGCAGCTCCCATCCAATCGGTCCTCATCGTCGGCGATCACGGAGGTCCCTTGGGCATTCCCACTTTCTATTTGCCCGGGCGCGTGAGTATCCATTTCGGTTCCGAACCGGTGTACGCGACCGATGGACCGTATGGCGATATCGATGGTGACCGCGTTCCCGACTTGGCCATCGGGCGGTGGTCGGTGGATGAGCCTCAACAGATCGCGTGGCAGATCGAAAAGGTTCGGGTCTTCGAGTCGGCTCGAGGAGCGTGGCGGCAGCAACTGCACCTGGTGATTGGAACCGGCGGCTTCGGGCCGGCCATCGATGGCGCGATCGAGCAAGGAGTGAAACGAATCCTGACGCGACGGGTGCCCGATAACTATCGCATGACGTTGACGCGAGCCAGTTGGCAGAGTCCCTACTGCCCGGCTCCGGAAGATTTTCGGTCATGCGTGCTCGATCGCCTCAACGAAGGTGGTCTTTTTTGGGCGTATGCCGGACACGGCCACTGGAATGCTCTCGACTATATCGACGTGCCGGGCGAGGAACGCATCGCCATTTTGCGAGGTGAGGATGCCGGCGAGCTGCACTATCGCCAGGCTCCTTCGATTGCTCTGTTTTTTAGTTGCTACGCTGGAGCCTTTGATGCCAACGAGTCGCTGGCCGAGCGTTTCGTTCGAGCGCGCGGTGGCCCGGTCGCCGCTTTCGCCGCCTCGCGCGTCTCGATGCCCTTTGGCATGACAGTCATGGCCACCGGGTTGATGGACGGCTATTTCGAACAGCGTTTGAAGACGCTCGGCCGACTCTGGCTCAGCGCGCAGCGCCGTTTAGCCCAGGACCGCCTCCCTCTGCGAGATCGATGGTTGGAATGGTCGGCTCGCCTAGTCAGTCCCAAGCCGGACTTGCTGCAGGAAGAAAAACGCGAGCACATTTTCCTCTTTAATCTGCTTGGCGATCCTCTGTTGCGATTGCCTTACCCCGAGCCCGCGCAGATCGCCGTCGCTGAGCCGGCTGTCTCAAGCCAACCCCTGAAGGTCACGGTCGATGTCCCGTTCGCCGGCCGAGGCTATGTAGCTCTGATCAACCCGCGGCAGACGCCGCGGCAGGCATTGTCCAAGCGCACCGACTATCCTGATAGCCGCAGCGAGCGAGCTCGGTTTACGGATGAGTATCGTGCCGCCAACGACCTCGTGTGGACTCGCGTTCCCGTAACCTTCGACAGTAAAGGACGTCATCTTCTTTCCGCGTCGATTTCCGTACCGGCGAGTTTCGTGGGGAAGGCGCGGCTTTGGCTCTTCCTCGAAAGTGACGACGGCCGGTTCGCCTCTGCCGTCACGCCGGTCGACGTGGCTCCTGTTCCCGTCGCTCAGCCCGCGCCGGCGACTCCCAGCGACGAATAACGGATCGAAAGATCTCAGTCGCCTCGGTGGTCGCTGGCGGCATTTCCGGACTGTGTTGGAACCGAAGCCGATGTTCTTTGTGGCAGACGTTTCGATCACGCCCCGGAGCGACCGCGCCACAGTTCGTCGAGGCGACGCAAAAGTGCCAGAGTCAGTTTCCACTCGAGCACCAACAGGAGGACCGGCCCGATGAAAAGGATCGTCTGCAGGACTTTCGGACTGCGCAGCATCTCGGGGAGGGAATCTCCCAGTTGAGCCAGGAGTCCGGAAACAAGGTAGCCATTGAGCACAAGGAGAACACAGGTAGCCACGGCGATCAACAAGATGATGCCGCAGCCCGACGGCGCTCGTTGAGGTCGTCGCCGAAACCGACGTTCCTTGGGGCGGCGCCGAAACATCAGGTGTTCTTCTCCTTCCCGCAATGCTGGCTCACGACCCTTCCTCCACTTCTCTCGTCCAAGAGAGGCGTACACCGGCAGTTAGTGACATATATGTGGCCATATCCTTCCTGCGGACATCTACGGTACCAGAGGCAGATAGGTCGCCAGGAGCAAGGCCAGGCCGAATCCCACAAGTCCCATGACCAGCAGTTGCACGGTCCAGGTCTTGAGCGATTCGACCTCCGTCAGGCCGCCCATCTTCGCATAGACCCAAAAGCCGCTGTCATTCATCCAGGAACCGATCAGCGACCCCGATCCGATGGCCGAGGCCAGATAGACGGGATGGTAGGGAAGCGTGACGTGTTCCACGATCCCTGCCATCATGCTCGCTCCGGTGATCATCGCCACGGTACTCGAGCCCTGCGCCACCTTCAACAGCGCAGCCAGTCCGAAACCGAGCACCATCAGCATGATGCCGCCGGACTCCTGAGTCTTTCCTTGAAAAATCGCCCCGATATGATCACCAACGCCCGCCGTCTTCAACATCTCCCCAAACGCGCCTCCCGATGCCGTGATCAAGATGATCACACCGCCGCTCATCAAGGCGACTTCGACTGAATGCGCGAGGGCCGACCGGTCGAGTTCCTTTTGACGCACCAGCGTCCAAAGGGCGATCGCCGTAGAGATCATCAGCGCCAGATTGGGGTTGCCTAAAACGGCCGTGATCTCCAGAACGGTGCCAGCCATTCCAGCAGCGACGTCGTCCCTACCGGGAGCCCACTGAGCTTTCAGCAGGGTATGGAGCGAAATAAGGAGGACGGGCAGGACGACGGGAGCCAGGGAGAGCCAAAGTGACGGAAGATCGTCGTCCTCGGCCGTCGGCGGCGTTTCGTCCTCACCAGGCAAGGGACGCATCGGCAGAGGCATCCAGCGATTGCAGATCCAAGCGACACCCAAACCGGCAAGTGCGGCAGGCGCAGCAATGAGAGCTCCGATCAAGATCATCGTCCCCACCGGGAAGCCCAAGTAGCCGGCCATCGCCATCGGTCCGGGTGTCGGAGGAACCAGCGTATGCGTGATGGCACCGCCGGCCGTGATCGCCAACAGAAACAGCACGTAGTCCTTGCCCGTGCGGCGATAGAGCGACCGAGCCAAAGGCACGAGCAGGTAAAAGACCGTGTCGAAGAAAACGGGAATCGCCAGGATGAAACCACCGAGCATCAGGGCGACCGGAGCCAAGCGGTCGCCCAGTACTTTCAACAGCGAACGGACGATTCGGTCCGCGGCTCCACTGTCGAGCATACACTTGCCGATGACCGCCGCCATGGCGATGACCAGTCCAATCTTTCCCGCTTGCGTGCCAAACGCCTCGGCGACTCGCGAGATCCGCGCTGGCCAAGGGCCCGCCGCCATGAGGCTCACGACGGTCGCCGCCGTGATCAAGGCCAGGAAGGCGTTGAGTTTCCAGCCGATGATAAGCCCCAAGACGATGGTGATGCCGACCACGAGCGCCACCAGCCATCGCCACTGACTCCAAAACGAACCGGTTTCCACCTCCCCGTCATTGGATGATGGTTCCTCGCTTCCCGACTCCTTGTCTTGCCCCGCTCCCGCCGCAGGAGTTAGTCCGGCGGACGACGTTTTGTCGTCGGCCGAGGCAGAGCCGCCGGTTCGGCCGTCGTCCGGCAATTCCGCTTTTTTCTTCCCCGGCGGGTTCTGCGGGGAGTCGTCGGCGGCCACGGAGACTAGGGTCAACGACGGATGCGAGGGAGCCGTTTCGCGTGGAGGATCGGTGGCCAGCAGCCATGCGGACAGCGCCAAGATCCAGACACTTGCGAGAGCCATGTGGCCGGTGAGGCCAAGCCGTGGAAGAGGTCGATCCGCCATCAGATGTTCATTCCTCGAGCAACGAAACGGGGACAGGTATTGGGTTGCCTCCGAGCATGACATACGGCGTGGCAAAACTCAAGCAACCACCCCAGATCGGCAAGCGGCTTCCCTCGGAGTTGTCAAGCGTCCTTGGCAGGGATTCCGGCCGGCCGATAAGATGAGCCCCGTGGGTTTCCTTCTTTAGCAGAAAGGTTGGGCGAACGATGACACGGCTGCGAACCGAGCGTGATTCGATGGGAGAAGTCCAGGTCCCGGCGGAAGCCTATTACGGGGCGCAGACTCAGCGGGCGGTCGAAAATTTTCCGATTTCGGGGTGGCCACTTCCTTCTCCCCTGATCCACGCCATGGGGCTGGTGAAGCTGGCCTGCGCTCAAGCCAATTACGACTTGGGAAAACTGACCGGCTCGGGCAAAAGCCCACTCACCGAAGAACAGGTCCAAGCGTTGCTCCAGGCGTGCCGCGAGGTGGCGGAAGGCCGATTCGATAACGAGTTCCCAGTGGACGTCTTCCAGACCGGTTCGGGGACGTCGAGCAACATGAACTGCAACGAGGTGATCGCCAATCGAGCCATCGAGTTGTCGGGAGGCGATCGGTTTGCGGCGGAGAAACCGATCCATCCCAACGACCACGTCAACATGGGACAAAGCACCAACGACACGTTCCCCACCGCGATTCACGTTGCGGTGGCTCGGCAGATTCATTTGCGGTTGATTCCGGCACTCGAGAAACTTCGCGCATCTCTGGCCGAAAAGGCCACTGCCTGGGACAAGATCATCAAAATTGGACGCACGCATCTAATGGATGCGACACCGATCCGGTTGGGGCAGGAATTCAGCGGTTTCGCTCGGCAGATCGAATTGAGTCTCGAGCGGGCGCGCGCTGCGGCATCGGCCGTCTATGAATTACCTGTTGGCGGAACGGCTGTCGGAACGGGCATCAACACGCATCCCGAATTCGGGCGACGCGTCGCCGAAGTCCTGGCGAAGGAAACCGACATTCCGTTCGTCGAAGCCGCCAATCATTTCGAAGCCAATGCGCAGCGTGACGGATTGGTCGCCTCGCATGCCATGCTGCGCACGATCGCCACGACGCTGTTCAATGTCGCCAACAACATCCGATGGCTCGGATGCGGCCCCCGGTGTGGCTTTTACGAAGTCAAGTTGCCGACCCGTCAACCCGGCAGCTCGATCATGCCTGGCAAAGTCAACCCGGTGATGAACGAGTCGCTCATGCAGGTGGCCGCTCGCGTCCTTGGCAACGACCAAACTCTCACGCTCGCCGGTGCTGCCGGCGGCCAGTTTCAGCTCAACATCATGATGCCCGTCATGGGACATGCGACCCTCGAATCGATTCAACTCCTGGCTTCGGGAACCGACGCCTTCGTGGAGTTCTGCACGAAAGACATGGAACCGAACCCCGAAGCGTGCGAAGCCGCCGTCGAGAAGAGCTTGGCGATGGTGACATCGCTGAACCCTCTCATCGGCTACGAAAACGCGGCCAAGCTCGCAAAAAAGGCGTTCGAAACCGGCAAGACGATCCGAGAACTGTGCCGGGAGGAAGGAATCCTGCCCGAAGATACGCTGCGTGAGGCCCTTGATCCGTGGCGCATGACCGAACCGCATGCGTAAGTGCTTCGGGATTCGGGGGCAACGGCCGCTACTCCGCACTCGTGTTGCTTTTGCTCTTGGCGTGAACGATTCTAGAGATTGGAAAGGCGAGGCATTGCGTCAAGCCAGGATGAGAGGAATGGAAACACGGAGACACGGAGTATCACAGAGAGAATCTCGGCAAAGACTCCGTGTCCTCTGTGCCTCTGTGTTTCAGAAGATACTAGATTGCTCGCCTCCACCAATATCAACTTCCGTGGGCGAAACTGTTGCGAGTGGGAAACTGTAATTGCACGAACCTAGCCCGCTTTGGTTTTTATTTGGTCATTCCAATTGATTCGCAACTCGCCTCGTCAATAGAGAACCATCATGATCTACACCCGTCTATCGGCGTCCCGCTTCGCTCGGATTCACGTGTCGGTCCGACACCAGAGGAACTTGCATTGGTTCCTCATCGGTTGGTTCCTGCTTGGCAGCTTGTTTGTGAGCTCGCCGGTACGCGCGCAGCGAGATTTGCAGGAGATTCCCGATCCGGATCCCGCGAAGGAACTCGCCTCTTTTCGCGTCTTGTCCGGCTGCCGCGTGAATCTCTACGTCGCCGATCCGGACATTGCCAAGCCGATCCACATGAACTTCGACGCCGAGGGAAGGCTCTGGATCGCCAGCAGTTCGGTCTATCCTCACCTCAAACCAGGCCAGAAAGCCAATGACAAGATCCTTGTCGTTGAGGACCGGGACCGGGACGGCGTCGCTGAAACGACGACTGTCTTTGCCGACGGGCTGTTGATTCCGACCGGCGTCCTTCCAGGTGACGGCGGCTGCTACGTTGCCAACAGTACCGAATTGCTCCACCTCTCCGACACCGATGGAGACGGCAAGGCAGACCGGCGCCGCGTCGTCCTTTCCGGTTTCGGCGCAGAAGATACGCACCATCTCCTCCATACACTGCGTTGGGGACCCGATGGTGCGATGTACATGAACCAATCGATCTACATCCACAGCCATATCGAGACGCCATGGGGCGTGCGTCATCTCAATGGAGGAGGCATCTGGCGCTTCGAACCTCGCCGAATGAAACTCGAAATCTTCGCGCGGGGATTTATCAATCCTTGGGGACACCACTTCGACCGGTGGGGACAATCCTTTGTCACTGACGGAGCTTATCGAGAAGGCATCAACTATGTCTTTCCTGGTGCCGTTTTCGTAACGGCGCCCGGGGCAACGCGCACGTTGCGAGGCCTCAATCCGGGCAGCCCGAAGCATTGCGGGCTGGAAATCCTCAGCGGTCGCCACATTCCGCCCGAGTGGCAGGGGCTGATGGTAACGAACGACTTTCGCGGCAACCGGACTTGCCGATTCGATGTGCGGGAACAGGGGTCGGGCTATCGTTCCAGGCAGCTTGAAGAACTCATCGTAACCTCGCATGTGGCCTATCGGCCGGTCGACGTGAAGATGGGGCCCGACGGCGCCCTCTACATTGCCGACTGGTACAACCCCATCATTCAGCACGGCGAAGTCGATTTTCGGGATCCCCGGCGCGATCATTCGCATGGCCGGATTTGGAGAGTCACTTTCCCCGACCGGCCGTTGGTGTCGCCGCCGAAGATCGTCGGCGAACCGATCGAGTCGCTTTTGGAATTACTCCGAGCTCCCGAAGACTGGGTGCGCCTTTTCGCGAAACTCGAGTTGAAAACACGTCCGCCGGAGAAAGTGGCTGGCGCCATCCGCGAGTGGGCTTCTCAGTTCGACACCCGGTCCGCCGACGATGCCCATCTGCTTCTCGAAGCCCTTTGGGCGTCGCAGGCAATTGGGCGAATCGACTCTGATCTCCTTGGCGATCTTCTCAAGAGCCCCGAGCCGCGAGCTCGGGCGGCGGCGGTGCGAGTCTTTCGTTACTCCGAACCGGATGTCGCCACGGCGCTGGCCACGTTGGGCGAAGCGGTTCGAGATCCGTTTCCTCGAGTGCGTCTCGAGGCGGTCTCTGCTTTGGCCGAAGTCCCGGATGCTCGCGCGGCTGACGTAGCGCTGAAGGCGCTCGACGCACCCCTCGATCGGTTCCTCGACTTCGCTCTTTGGAACACCATGCGACAGACGGCTCCCTACTGGCTGGACCGACTCGACCAACTCGAGTTCTCCCGAGACCGTCGCAGGCTGCTGTTTGCGTTGGAGTCACTCGAGTCGGCTCGAGCCGCGCAGATTCTACTCAAGCGGTTCACGCGCGAGCAATGGACCGGTGCCGACCGCGAGCGGGCGGTTCGAGCAATCGCTCGTTTCGGCAGTCCGGCCGACGTCGGACGACTCGTACAGACGCTCGCCAAGCAACCGAAACTACCGGCTCCAGCCCTCGCTGGACTTCTCGAGATCCTGGCCAATGAAACGAGTCCGCGCCGCATGCATCCTCCGGGAGTTGCCGAAGCACTCGTGGACTTGATCGGGAGTCGCCATGTCGAGTTGGTACGTGCGGCTCTTAGTTGCGGCGCGGCATGGGGCGTCGCAGCCGTATCGGATGCCGCGGTGACTCGAGCCCGGGATCGACTCGCCCCCGATGCCGTCCGACAGGCAGCGGTGCGGGCCATCGCGCAGGGCGATCGGAAAGACAAGCGGACACTTTTGCGTCAGTTGGCGAGTGACTCGCGAGCGGCCGTGCGGTGGCAGGCGATTGCCGAATTGGTACGGTTAGCACCGGCGGTCGCCGCCGAACTGGCCGCCGCCGAGTTGGCCAGACTCAAGGCTCCCGACGATCCGGCGCTTTTGATCGGGCTCTTCCGGCAGCGCCCTCAAGCCATCGAACGTTTGGCCGCTTCCGTCGCGAACCAAAAACTCGATCCCGACGTCGCTCGCCGCGCTGCCCGCCTGGCCGCTCAGGAAGGTCCCGCCGGCCAGCGCCTTCGCGCCGCCCTCGTACAGGCCGGCGGTCTTCAACAGCGATCGTGGAAATTGACTCCCGAACTCCAGCGCGAACTTGTCGAAGAGGTGGCCCGGAAGGGCAATGCGGCTCGGGGCGAGCGGATCTACCACCGCGCCGGACTGCAGTGCGTGCAATGCCATGCCATTGCCGGCGTGGGCGGGGTGGTTGGGCCGGACTTGGTGAGTATCGGGGCCAGTGCGCCGGTCGACTATCTCGTCGAAGCGGTGCTCGATCCCAACGCAAAGATCAAAGAAGGGTATCATTCGGTTACGGTGCTCGATGTCGATGGCCGTGTACATACGGGTATTCCGGTGAAGCGGACGGAGCGCGAACTCGTACTCCGGGATGCTCAAGGAAAACTGATTCGCCTTCCGATCGATGCGATCGAAGCCGAACGGGAGGGGCGATCGTTGATGCCTGAAGGAGCGCTCAATGAACTGACTCGCGCCGAACTTGTCGATCTTGTTCGCTTCCTTTCCGAATTGGGTAAACCAGGGCCCTATGCGGCGCCGTCACCGGCCATAGCGCGACGTTACGCCGTTCTCCAGGCAACTCGTGAAGCCGTACATCGACTCAATCGCACGAGTTTCGATACGGCGGCGACCGATGATCCGGCGTTGACATGGACGCCCGTCTACGCCTACCACTCAGGCGACTTGCCGCTTGTGGGCCTCCCTCAGCTCAAACCCCATCGAGAGACTCCTCCGACGACATTTTTACGATGCGAGCTGGAAGTCGCCGAGGCTGGACTTGTGCCGCTGGAGTGGAACGACACGAACGGAATCCAAGTCTGGGTGGATGGCAAACCCACACCACTCGAACAGACCCGGAAGCTCGAGCTTTCCGCGGGTCGTCATCGCATCACGATGGCCATCGATCGGTCGGTCCGAAATGCTCCTCTTCGGTTGCAGTTGGGAAAGGAAGTGGGGTCGCGGGCTCGTTGGGTCTTGGACGGTTCCTGACTTGGTCGGTGTTCGCCTTGGGTGGTGGACGCAATCGCCTTCAATTATAGTACGCAAGCAAGACGTTTTCAGAGCTGGGAGGGCGAGGCTCCTGCCGAGCCACAAAAGTGCCGCAACGGCACTTGCAGCTTACATCTGGAAGTCGCAAACGGCCGACGTTGGGACATTCGATGTTCGCCTGGGTCGGCATGAAAGAGACGCAACAACCAGGATTTGTCTGTTTTGTATGACACCTTCTCCCATGACAGTACTATGGTACATCCCGGCTCGGCAGGAGCCTCGCCCTCCCAACTCACGCATTCGTCCATGCCGAAGGGCAATGTGACGTGAGTGTGTCTGTGTCTCACCACTATGCACCGTCATGGTGATTTGGTTCCGTGAGTAGGGAGCGAACCTGTTCGTGAAACGCGTCATCCGCCTGATCTTGTTGTTGGCAATTGTCGCTGGCGTGGGAGCGGCCTTGTACTGGCGTCCTTGGGAGTCGCCCGATGAATCGAACGGACGCCTCGTTCTCTATGGAAACATCGACCGGCGCCAGGTCGACCTAGCGCTCAATGTGAGCGAGCGGATCGCCGTCATCCATCCCGAAGAAGGTGATCGAATTCGCCCGAGGCAATTGCTGGCTCATGCCGAACTCGAACGATTCGAGATCGAGGTGGAGGCCGCGCGTGCGGCACTGGAAGCTCAGCGTCAGGTCGTCGCGAGGCTCGAGGCGGGATCGCGACCGGAAGAGATCGAAATGGCCAGGGCGGAAGCCGAAGCGGCTCACGCAGACTATCTCGATGCGCAGCGCACCTATGAGCGAAACCGCAAGCTTTTCGAGCAGAAAGCCGTGTCGCAGCAGACCCTTGATGACTCCCAGCGGGCCTTCGAGTCGGCCAAAGCAAGATGGCACGCGGCTGAAGCTAAGCGGAAGCTGGTGGAAGCCGGACCTCGGAAAGAGGACATTGCCGAAGCGCGAGCCGTCATGAAGCGGCTCGAGTCGGAGCTCAAACTGGCCGAGCATGTCTTGGATGACGCGCATCTCTACTCGCCGTGCCATGGAATCATTCAAGAACGCCTCTTGGAAGTCGGCGACATGGCTTCGCCGGCGCGTCCCATTTTCACGGTGGCGCTGATCGACCCCGTCTGGGTGCGCGCTTATGTGTCCGAACCAGATTTGGGACGCATTCGCGAAGGAATGAAGGCGGAAATCCGCACCGATAGCTTCCCAAATAAGACTTATGAAGGCTGGGTCGGTTTCATTTCGCCGACGGCCGAGTTCACGCCCAAACCGGTGCAGACGCAAGAAGTGCGAACGCGGTTGGTCTATGAGGTCCGCGTCTTCGTGAAGAACCCACAGGGCGAGTTGCGGCTCGGGATGCCGGTGACCGTTTATCTCATCGAGAACATCGCCCAATCCGAAGCGGCATCACCATGACGACCTCGGATTTGCAGTTCCGTCACGTGACCAAGACATTCGGGGCGGGACCGAGTGCCGTGCGAGCGCTCCAGGATCTAACGCTCGAAGTGAACCATGGCACCATCACGGCGCTGGTCGGGCCTGACGGAGCGGGTAAGACGACCCTGATGCGTCTTGCGGCGGGGCTGCTGCTCGCCGACTCGGGAGAGATCACCGTTTTGGGGCTCGACGTCGCCCGATCAGCTCGCGAGATCCAAAGTCGAATCGGCTACATGCCGCAACACTTCGGCCTGTACGAAGATCTCAGCGTCAAGGAAAACCTAGAGCTCTATGCCGACTTGCAGGGAATCGCTTCTCGTGAACGCTCGGCGCGCTTCGACCGTCTACTCGAAATGACCGGACTGGCACCGTTTCCGAATCGAATGGCGGGGCGGCTTTCCGGTGGCATGAAACAGAAACTGGGACTAGCTTGTGCTCTTCTGAGGTCGCCGCAACTGTTATTGCTGGACGAGCCGACCGTCGGTGTCGATCCCGTGTCGCGGCGCGAACTGTGGCAGTTGATTCGGCAGTTCGTTGAGGAAACCGGCACGACAGTTCTGATGAGCACCGCATATTTGGACGAAGCCGAGCGGTGCGACCATATCGTCGTGCTCGACGAGGGAAAGGTATTGACGCATCGGGCTCCTGCCGAGTTTCTACAAGCTGTTACTGGGCGAGTCTTCCTGCTGACGAAGAAGGGGTGGACTCGCCGGCGACTTTTGGAAGCCGTGTCGCCGCGTGAAGAAGTCGTGGACGCCGTGATCGAGGGAGACGGCGTCCGCGTGGTGCTATCCGAGACACTCTCTCCCGGATCGATCGCCTCATGGAAGGACCTCGACCCGCTCGAGGCGGCGCCCGTAGCTCCCAGGTTCGAAGACGCATTGTTGGACCTCTTGCGTGGTGAACGTCAGACAGAACGACGAGCGGGTAGCGAAGCCGCGGTGATCTCGGGCGCCACGCCGGTCCCGGACGCCCAGCAGCGAGAGACGGTGATCGAGGTGCACGATGTGGTGCGCAAGTTCGGTGCATTCACGGCCGTGAAAGGCATCTCCTTCGATGTGCGCCGAGGCGAAGTCTTCGGGTTGCTCGGTGCGAACGGCGCGGGCAAGACGACGACGTTTCGCATGTTGTGCGGACTGCTGCCTCCGACGTCGGGAAAGCTGAAGCTGGCCGGGATCGACGTTCGCCGTGCGGCCGCCGCGGCGCGGGCTCGCATCGGATACATGGCCCAGAAGTTTTCCCTCTACGGTACGCTCAACGTTCGCGAAAACCTCGCGTTTTTTTCTCGTGCCTACGGTCTGTCGGGAGCCCGGCGACGCCGGCGGATGGAGTGGGCGATCGAGGAATTTCAACTCGCGTCGGTGCTGGGCACACTCAGCCATGCACTCCCTCTGGGCTACCAACAGCGACTGGCATTCGCCTGCGCCTTGATGCACGAACCAGACATCCTGTTCTTGGACGAACCGACGTCGGGCGTCGATCCGTTGGCTCGCCGCGAATTCTGGCACCGCATCGATCAACTGGCGGCTCGGGATGTAACGGTACTCGTGACGACCCACTTCATGGCCGAGGCCGAGTATTGCGACCGGCTTGTCATTTTGCGAGAAGGTGTCATTTTGGCGACCGGTTCACCGCTCGATATCCGGCAACAGGCGGGTAGGGACGGAAAGCCCGCTCCCGATATGGAAGAAGCCTTCTTGCGATTGGTAGCGGAGCGGCCCCGCGCCGAGGAGGTTCGAACATGAGCGGCAGCATGCGAAAGCGGGTGATGCGCATGCGCGGGCTCATTCGCAAGGAGTTTCTGCAGGTACTCCGCGATCCGAGTGCCCTCGGGATCGCTTTTATTCTTCCCGCTGTCCTCTTGTTATTGTTCGGTTACGGAGTCTCCCTTGATGCCAAGTCCGTCCCTCTGGCGATCGTCGTGGAACAGCCGACCGCCGAAACGACATCCTTTTGCGGCAAATTCGAGCAATCCCGTTACTTCGTGCCTCACCATTACCGAAGCCTGCACGAGGCGGTCGAAGCAATGCGACGGGGAGAAGTCGATGGCATCGTGCATTTGCGAGCAGACTTTGGAGAGCAATTGAGACGCCCCCGGCCGGCAGAGATTCAAGTGATCCTCAATGGAGTCGACGCCAATACGGCTCGGATCGTCAGCGGCTACGTACAGAATGTCTTCGTTCTCTGGGCGTCGGAGTATCTCCGCACTTCCGGCACCCAGATCGCCGTGCCAGTGCGCATCGAGCAGAGAGTCTGGTTCAATGCGAATGTGCGCAGCCGCAATTTCCTCGTCCCCGGAGTCATCGCCGTCATCATGACGCTCATCGGCGCTCTGCTGACTGCCCTCCTGATGGCACGTGAATGGGAGCGTGGCACGATGGAGGCGCTTATCGTGACCCCCGTTTCGATCGCTGAGATCCTCCTGGGAAAAATGCTTCCCTACTTCCTCCTGGGAATGGGAGGTCTTTTGTTGTCGACCTTCATGGCGATTACTGTATTCGACGTGCCTTTGCGAGGCTCGGCCACGGTATTGATCGGAAGTTCGGCGCTCTTCCTCCTCGCGGCCCTGGGGATGGGCCTGTTCATTTCGAGCGTCGCTCGAATCCAATTCGTGGCCGCTCAAATCGCCATTATCACCACGTTCCTTCCCGCGTTCATCCTCTCGGGGTTCATCTTCGACATCCGCAGTATGCCTCGGCCGATCCAATGGATCACCCATATCATTCCAGCTCGCTACTACGTCTCGATTTTGCAGACGGTATTCCTGGCAGGAGATGTCGGGCCGATTGTTTGGCCGAATGTGGCCGTGCTAGCACTGATGGCCGCGTTTTTCCTTGTGGCGACGCGGCGCGTCACTCGTAAGCGTCTCGATTGAGAAAGGTCTCCCATGAGCCGGCTCATGGCATTGGTGGTCAAAGAGTTCCTTTCGCTGCTCAAGGACCCTCGCAGCCGGTTCGTCGTCATTGGACCTCCCATCATTCAGTTGATCGTGTTCGGCTATGCAGCCACGTTCGATGTGACCGACGTCGCGCTCGTGGTCTACAACGAAAGCCAGGATGGGGCGGCTCGCGAATTGGTGTCGCGCTTTACCGGTTCGCCACACTTCCAACTTGTCGGCACCGTCGACCATGACGAGGAAATGGCCCGGTATATCGATCAGGGTGACGCCTTGATGGCACTCCATATCGGCCCCGACTTTCGGAGGCAACTCCAGCAGCGAGGGTCGGCCGATGTCCAGATCCTCGTCGACGGACGCCAGTCGAACACAGCGTTGATCGTACTGGGGTATGCAGGGGCCATCGTGGAGGGGTTCAACCGTGAGTGGATCGCCCGTGAAGGGGGCGTCCGCGCTCCCGCCCGGCTTCAGGTCCGAGCATGGTACAATCCGAACATGCAGAGTCGCTGGTTCATCGTGCCGGGAATCACCGGTCTCTTGACGCTTGTCGTCACGATGCTCGTCACCGCCTTGTCGGTGGCTCGCGAACGCGAACAGGGAACGTTCGACCAACTCCTGGTGACTCCCTATCGTCCATGGGAGATCCTCATCGGCAAAGCTCTTCCGGGATTCGTCATCGGCGTCATCGAGGCTTCCTTCATCGTCGCCGTCGCCATCCTCTGGTTTCGTATCCCGTTCGTCGGAAGTGCGGTCACGTTGTATCTGGGGATCGTCCTCTTTGTCCTGGCCGCGATCGGCGTCGGCCTTTCCATCTCCTCTTTGGCCGTGACGCAGCAACAAGCGCTGCTGGGAGCGTTCCTCTTTCTGGTTCCCTCCATCATTCTCTCTGGCTTCGCCACGCCGATCGCCAACATGGCTCGCCCGGTGCAGTATCTGACCTATTTGAATCCGCTGCGTTACTTCGAGGTCATTTTGCGGCGAGTTTTTCTGGAGGGGACGCCGACGCAACTGTTGTGGCCTCAATTCTGGCCGTTGATCGTGATCGCGGCCGTGACACTGACGACAGCTACGTTCATGTTCCGACGCCGCTCGGCAGCCACGTAAGTATTCGGGATGTCACAAAACTACCGGCCGCATGCAAAGTTCCCGAGAATGGGAACGATGCTGACGGGTTCTGTTTCGCGCTCTCCCTAATAACCCTCTCCGCGCTCTCTGCGCCTCGGCGAGAGATCGACTCCGCGACTCCGCGAGATGCCGCCAACCAAGGGAACTCGCTCGGACGCGGAGGGGAGCCGAGGCGCAGAGAGGGGTTCTCGCGGAGACGCGAAGAACGCTGAGAGGAATGAATAGGTCTATTGTACGCTCTAAATCATCTCCGGATAATGTGGCTCAATCGGGCACATAAACGACATCGCCGTTGGGGAGGCGGTAGGCAGTTCCCAAACGCGTTCCGCGCCCGCGGAGACGTTCCTTGGAGACTCGATAGCGGTCGAGTTTCTCGGCAGCTCGCGTCTCCGCCTGGGCCGAGGAACCAAGCTCGCTAGTATCCGTAGCGAGGCGGGCGACGAGCGCTACGGCCAGCGCGATCATGAAGACCAGGGCCACATCGAAGAGATTGGCCATGCCGGCCAGTGGGTCCTCGTCGTCGGTCTCATCCCACAATCGCCGTCGGCCCAACATCGGACGCGGTATCCTGATCGACTTGCGTAGGTTCACGGTTGCACGTTTCCTGTTCGAACTCCAGAAGATCGCGCGCATACCAGATGCGTCGAATCTGCCATAGCGTGTAGTTGATCCCGGCAATCAACAGCCCGACAACGGTCGTCGCGAAGGCGATGACGATCTGTCGAGCAGCCGCCGACGGGTCGCCCGAGGAAAACTCCAGCAGGGCCGGTCCCATCGGAATCAGCGTTCCCATCAAGCCCAACATGGGGCCGAGGCGCACGGCCCATCGCAGGCGACTGAGTCGGCAGGTCATCTGCCACTCCACTTCGAGGAGCAGAGGAGACACGTCTGCGTCATTCGTAAGGATAGTGGGCAAGTCGCTCGCAACATTCCAGCGGTTGCGCGGACTGGTTCGTCTTCGTTTTCGCCACTCCGCCAGCCACGCCCCGACCTGAAACAGAGACCAAGCCAAGAGACTCAACAACATCAGCACGACTGGGACGAGCAGTGCCGTCGTGAGTCGGTAGAGGATTTGAAAGAGCGCATCCATCAGTGGCGATGCCCCCAGCGATAACCGGCCACCAGAAGCAGGCCGGCGACCACGAGACTTCCGATGAGCCACCACGATCGACGCGATGCCGGCCGAGGGGCCGGAGTCGAATCGCGACGTTCCAGCTTAGGGCCTTCGACGGTCTCGGAAACCGAACCCTTGGCATCCGCAACCTTGGACGGTGCCGACGGCGCGGCGGACTCGGCGACCTGGCCGTCCCTCTCACCGGGCGCTCGTTCGAACGCCTCCGCGAGTTTCCGATCCGCCTGGTCCGGAGCCGCTCGAAGGGTCTCAAGAACGAACTGTCGAAGCTTCTCGTTCCCTCCGCCCCGCAATCCTCCTCCCTCACCATGCTCGAGGACCGACTCGACATAGGCTCGAGCCACCTCCACGCGAGTCGCCTCGTCGGCAGACCAGTATCCTTTGCGCATCACCTCGAGCAAGATTTCCGTCACCTCTTGGTAGGCGAACGGATTGACCGACTCGAACCAAGAGCGAACATGCAGATTCTTCTTGTCGCGGAGATAGACGTCGACGATCTCTTCCCAAACGTCGTCCGTGACGCTCTTCTCCCGCATGATCTTCCATCCGTAGGTATTGCTCACATGCACGGCGATCTGGTCGGCACCCGCATACCCTTCTTTCATCATGCCTTCGATCCACTTCCGGTTGAACAAGCGCACGCGAAAGTCGCGTCGCAGCGCATCCTTCGCTTCGATCAACCTCGCCGTATCCGGGTCACGCACATCGGAAAGGAACCATTGAGGCTCCTTTCCCGTAAGATGCGCAATGGCCGCCGAGAGGCTTCCACCCTTGTACCAGACGTATTTGTTCGAAAGGGGGCTGCGGGTCCGGTCGGACCAGCTTCGCAAAAGGACGTCGCAACCTTGAATCTGGAGATCATATGTCTCTGGAGCCGCCGTTCCCCACTGCGATCCCGTGTAGGCATGCCGGGCGAAGCTAAGGTACGCGTCCATCAACTCCTCGCGCGTATCCCACTCGCCGGAACGTTCGATGAGGTAGTAATACCCGGCGCTTCCGACCTGGCCGGGAGGCGCCCCGAAGATCCGGGCGAGTGCCAGTTCGTCGGCGAGGGCAGCATCGAGGCCGCGTTCGGCCAGTTTGCCCGCGATTCTCTGCGTGTTCTCCCGGACGGCGTTGTCGGATTCTTCTTTTGCAGCCGCCACGAGGCGGACGGCCTGGTCGAGAAGCTTCATACGCGACGGAAGCATGTCGCGGTAGTATCCGAGCACCGAGATGAAAACGTCGATGCGAGGACGTCCCAGTTCGGCGCGAGGAATCAATTCCAGATCACGCACGCGCTGGTTCGTATCCCAGACGGGACGAACTCCCAGCAGGTAGAGGATCTGAGATTCCATCACTCCATAGTCTTGAAAGGTGGCGAAGGCGTTGAGGGAAAACGCGACGCGGCGTGGATACCGGCCATGATCCCGCTGATACTGGTCGAGCATCTGGTCGACCAGACGCACACCAACTTCCCATGATGGCTGACTGGGAACTTCCTCAGGATTCATCAAGTACATGTTGCGTCCCGTCGGAAGAACCGACGGATTGCGGTCGGGTCCGTTGCCAGGGCCCGGTGGGATGAACCGCCCCTGCAGTGCCTCTCGAATGCGCTCGATTTCCGCTCCCGTCCCCTCAAAGCCTTTATACAAGCGAGGGATCTGCTCCAAGTCTCGCCGCAAAGCGTCGGACAGCTTCTCGAGGTCCGTGACCTTGGATGCTCCGACCGACTGGAGTGCCTCGAGCGGACCGAGACCGTTGCGCAGCATCTGGTTCACGAGGTCTTCGGCTCGAGCGCGCAGGTACTTCAGACGGTCTCCTTCGGTGAGCGACTCTTCGGGGGGAACTTCAATGACTTCGTCGAGTTCTTCGAGAAAGCGGCGACGCAGGCACGTCACGATCCACGGCACCTGAAGATCCAGGGGCGGAGGTGTGCCGAGGATATGGAGCGATACGGGAATGGTCTCATTGTGCAGATCGTGAAGGTAGGCGAGGAGCTCCTGGATTTGCGCGTCTGACAACTGTGCGTCCCGCGGCAATTCGGGCCAGCCAAGGTCTTGCGCCAGATGCTGGTCGCGCACCTGCTGGGCGATCCGCGACCGGAACGCTTCCTTGAGGGCTCCGTCTGGAAGCGTCATCCACTTGTCGATGTCGGCATGGAGATTGGCCAGCTCATCGGAGAGTTCGGCGGCGACCGAGGGGGGAACGAGGTGGTCGACGAGGAGAGCGTATGCTCGGCGTCGCACGGGGGATGATTCACCGAGGTTATTGATCACCCACGGCTGAATATTGGGCATGCCGCCCATCAGGATGTCGGGCCAGTCCGAACGGGAGAGCCCCGTCGGTTTGCCTGGGAGCAGGAACTCGCTTCCGTGCGTTCCGAAGTGGATGAGTGCGTCGGCACCGAAGGTTTCTTCGAGCCAGAAGTATGTGGCGATATAGTTGTGCGGAGGTGGCACGCGGAGGTCGTGCAGTTTGGACGTATCGAAGGCTTCGCCGCGAAGCGGTTGCGGCAGCAGAATGATGTTCCCCAACGTTACTTTGGGAATCACGAAATAAGCCTGCTCGCCGTTACGCCACACCATGAACTTGCCGGGAGGCTCTCCCCACGTTTCGATCAGACGCTGACGCTGGGCTTCCGGAACACGTTCCTCCAGCCACCGGCGATACGTTTCGACGGGAACGAGTGCGGCATGCCCGCTTCGGGCGAGCGGCTCGAGCAACCGAGCGTTCCACGGCCCGATGAGTCGCCCGTGATCTTGAAGGCGTTCCAGGAGCGCTTCCTCAGTCGCTGGCAGATCCTCTACCTTGAAGCCGGCTCGACGGAGATGGCGCAGCAACTCGAGGACGCTCCGGGGAGCGTTGAGGAACATGCCGGTCGCGCTGCCTCGCATGAGTTCCCCTTTACCGGCTTCCCGATCGTAGTAGATGATGGCGATGCGTTTCTCGGCATCGGAGCGCGTGGCGAGTCGGCACCAGCCGGCGACACGACGTGCGATGTGTTCGATGCGATCGGGGATCGGCTGGAAGTCGCGAGCCGCGCCGACGCTGTCGACGCCCGATCCTACCAGTGGTTCGATCGCTCCTAAAAGCTCCTGGCTCGTAAGCTGAAACGCCAGATCGCTGGCCGATAAACCGGTGACACTCGTGCGCCACTCATTGATGGCGGGGGAACGGACAAAGACCGACTGGACATGCGGAACGCCGATCGTTTCCCGAAACCGGACCGACTCGCGACTGTGGCACGTATGGAGGACAACTTGCGGCGAAAGCGCCGCGACGGCGCGTTCGTAGGCGGGATTGAGATCGACGACGGCTGCTGCCAAGAGTCCTTGTTTTTCGAGGGCTCGAATGAGTGCGGCAACGACCAGCGGCTGTTGGAAGGTCAGATGGGTGCTGTGGACCGCGACGACGACGCGCGGTGCATCGAGTCGGGGTCCCTGAGTTCGATTGGCGGCCCATTTGAGAAAAGCCTCAGCGTCGTCGAAGAGCCCTTCATGGTCGGGATGGTAGATCTTGCCTCGGATGTCGGTCGTCTCGGGAGGCGGAACGCTGCCAGGTAGTCCCAAGTAGTTCACGCGAATGTAGGCGAGCATGCGCGCGAGATTGGTGCGGCTCGTGCCGTAGTACGCTCGCAGCTTAGGGTCGCTTCGGAGCGTTCCGTCTTTGGCCAGATCGGTAAGGTGCTTTTCGGCGAGTCCGGAAATCGAGATGACGTGAGTGGCTCCGCCGGCGACTGCGTCGCGCACGAGTTGCTCGAGGGCTTTGCGGGATTCGCCTCGAACGTGTTGAATGAGCACAACTCGGTAAGGCCCGGGCGGCACAGAGGACGCGGCGATAGCATCGTCGCTCCAGTAGACCAGTTCGAGATCGTCGAAGGTGTTGAGTTCCTGGAGCGCCGGAAAGATACCGCCGTGCAATCCGACGAAAGCGATGCGGTGGCGAGTCGGCGGGTCGTCGGCCTTGGCAACGGCGATCGGTGCGGCGATGAGGCAGGCCGCGACGGCTGCGCACTGCCAAGCGAGGCCGACCACGCTGCTAACTCGCAAGGGAACAGGCGGGAGGGACGCGAGGCGACGCAGTTCGTCGTTATCGGAATGCACGGCTGAGATCGACATTTTCGCCCTGCCGTTTGGTGCCGAGTGCCTGGATCACCGCTCGATCCATGCTGTCGGAAAAGACCTGGACCGAACCATCGCACATCCCGAATGTGGCGCCGGCGGGGTGGGCGCTGCGAGCCGCGAAGTTGGTGCAGCCGTTGTGGGGAGCTTTGCAGTCGTAGTAGATGTCGTTGGGAGGACGGCTCGTGTTGAGCAGATTGTTTTCCGGCTTGCCTCCGAGCCACCGTGTCGCGCGGTCGGAAGCATTGGGGACGAGTGCCTGGCAGGTCCGGACATCTTCGGCGTTGGCTCCAACACCGCCGCCGCGCCGAGCGAAGATGTAGTTGTCGATGAGTGTGCCGGGGTTCATGTCGCCTTTGAGCGTCTCGCCGATGGCAATCGTGTTCGACGTGCCGTCCTGAATGTCGCGCAGTCGGGTAAACGTATTGTGCCCGAAGACGCCCGAACACTTTTTGCCTCGGCACCGACAGTGAATCCCCTGGTTAGCGAGGTAGTTCGTTGGAGCCCAGCGCGTGTCGACCTGTCCGATCGGATCGCTTGGACAGAGGTAGACGGGAACACGATACTGCCCTGGAAACTGATTCTTGGGATGGCCGGCCGTCAGGGTGAAGTCGATCTTGGTATAGAGGTTTTCCTCTTCGACATACGGAAGGATATAGGCTTGCCAGCCGAATTGATGGCGGTACGTCCGCCCCGTGGTTCCCGTTTCCAGGTGTCCGGGTGGAAAGGCGCCGAAGGAGTCGTGGTACATCAATAGCGCCAGCATCTGTTGCTTGACGTGGTTCCCGCAAGTGATGCGTCTTGCCGCTTCGCGAGCGAACTGCACGGCCGGCATTAGCAGACCGATGAGGATGCCGATGATGGCGATCACAACGAGCAATTCGACGAGCGTGAAACCACGATGGAGGCGTCCCAACATTCGGAGAGCTCCTGTTTGAGGCGAGGGGGAGAGGATTATTCGTCCAACATGTCGATCCATTCTCGGATGGCTTGAGCGCACTTCTTATCGCAAACGACGTACTGCACGCCTTTGTAGGTAAAGAGGTTCTTTTCGGTGACACCTTCGATCATCTTTTCGCAGTTAGCGCAAGGGGACTTCGTGCCGACGGCCGTCGTGACGGCGGGCAGGGGCTGGACCTTCCCTCGCCCGCAACCGGAGCAGATCAAGGCGAGGAGCAACATGGCCCAGAGGGGAGAGACGGGAAACGGCCAAGGTAGGCGTTGCAACATGGTCTCGATTTCAGTGGTCAAGTGGTTCGGCAATCGACGTTTTCGTCCTAAAGTGGTTGCCGGGCAGACGCTCGGTGCGGCCCGTCAGCGCACTTCGAGATAGGCCACGCCGTATTGCAACGGACGTGCCAGTTCGTACCGCTTGCTCGATCGGAGATGGATTCGAGGCAGAGGAAAATGAAAGCTCGCAGAGAGTGCGAAAGCGAAAACGCTTGGCGTTCGTGTGGTTTTGTCTGGCAGAGAAGGCGGCTTGCTGGTTCTTCAAGATTCCGAACGGCTCTTTGTGAGGACTAGAGTGAGACTCGGCTTACCTGCGCAGCCAATGGTTTCTGTGTTGGCGAAATCGACACGGGTGTCGCGCGGCGCGATGGCTTCGCGACGGAGTGACCGGCGCAACTCGCTGCTTGACGCAGCCACCAAGATGCGTTAGGTTCCTCGGCGAGTTGGCCATCGCCCAGCCGAGAACTGATCCCCCTTCGTTCCACGCCGATCTGTTGTGAGTCAGAATCCGTATGAAGCCCCCGGTACTCCCGTCCATGTCGGGAGGATTGGCACTCCGAGCGTGGGCGTACTCCGGAGTCTTGCCAAGGCTCAGCGCGGGCTGAACCTCTCCATCCTGGCATACCTGGTCGTCGTGCCGTTCAGTCTCGGCATGGCGGCCGCGGCGAGTCATCACCCGGTTTTGAAATTCCTGACGGTGCTCCCGATCCTCGCCATTGTGGCCGTGGTGATTGGCGCTTTTTATTTCACGATTCGAGTGACGCGTCAAATGATGCATCCGATCGTCAGTGTTCTGGTGACGCTTCTGACCTGTGTGCCTTGCGTGGGGCTAGCCGTGCTGGTGTCGATCGACCAACAGGCGATGCGCGTTCTCAAGCGAAACGGCGTCCGCATCGGCACGTTCGGCGCGGATATGTCGCAGTTCGATCGATTGGCCACGCAGCAACAACGAGCGGGACAGGGGGAGGATCCGTTTGGGTAGGGAGGTGTGAGGGGTGAGGGGTGAGGATGACGGGGCTGCGCGGGGCGGGATTCCTGGTATAATGCTTGGTGTCGATAGATAGAGTTCGCGCTGTTCTTTTCGTTCGGATTGTCTCCTCGGGCTGTGCCGATGCGCCAGTTTTCTCTTCGGCAACTGTTGATCGGGCTCGCCGTCGTGGCGGTCGGTTGCGCGGTGCTGGCCGAAGCTGTGCAGGATCGTGCCTGGGCGGTGGGAGCCGTCGTGGCGGTCGGCTCGGTAGGGGTCTTCTTTCTCGCGAGCTGGCTTCTGGCCGGTGGCCTGTGGTGCCTCGGCCGAGTTTTGTGCTATCGGCAGTTTCGTCAGTCGGGCTCGTGGGAAGCACGTTCTATCGCGACTGTCCCGAGTGCCACCGAATCGAACTCGGAGGAGCCTGCCTCATGACGCGTTGGTCTCCCTTTGTCCGTGTTCCCATTCTCGGTTTGGTCCTGCCGATCGTGGTCGTTTTCGGAGCCTGTCTGAACTCCGCTGAGACGAATATTGACAGGTCTGTCGTCGTGGGACGTCTGCGCTCGCCGATCCTTGGCAGTGGGAGGTATGGACTGAGATTCGAGTTGGAAGTGGAGCCCTGCTTTGATCGCCACTATGCTCCGGTCACCCTGCGGGTTCGCACGGCCTCGGGAAAGCCGTCACCCGTGGATCGCAAACTGCTCTTCCGCTTTGGCCATCCGAACTCGACGAGCTGGCGTCCGTATATCAACGGCGAGACGTATGTCTCGGTCGTCCTTGCGAAGGGGCAAACGGAAGTCGTCGTGCATCCCACACTGCTCTTGCTGCAAGGCGGTTTTGATTGGTTTGCCCCCGAAGTCTATGAGCAAGGCGTTCTCCTCCCCGGCACGGAGCATATGCGCATCCGGTTCGACGACCTGTTTCCGCGACAATTTCCTTCTTCGGGGTGGTACCACGACACGAACGTGCTGGTCATCGACCGAGACGCGTGGCCGCAGCAGAGCAAAGAGTCGGTGACTTCACGATCGCGCGAGCCTTCACCTCCTTCCCCTCTCCCGTCCCAGGGCGACGGGCGCCTTCCCGACCTGCGCTGGTTCGCTCGTACGTTTCTTTTCTCCCAGGAGGAAAACGCTCCAGGGGAGCAGGGAGGCTGGGAGACGTCGGCAACGCCATGGACCTTGAGCACCGCACGCGACTGGTATTGGTATCACGCGTTTCGAGTTGAGACGCACTTGATCGAATTGTTGCCACCCGAAGGTCTGCCCGTCGAATGGCGCTGGTATGCTCGAGTCACCGTGGCGGTCATTCCCTACAACGAGTTGGCATATTTGGTGGAGTACGAAGAGGCTCGCTTTGCGGCGCTGCGCCAGTGGGTGCGGATGGGAGGTCATCTGCTCGTGATCGGCGAGGGGGACTCCCGGTCGCATCAGGAGATCGCCGAGTGGCTGGGAGCCTCGAGTTCTGCCAAGTGGTCACCTGTTATCGCGACACTCGAAGATAAAGCGTTCCTGGACGCCTGGGCCACGTTCTCGGAATCCCATTCGTCCGACCTCCCTGACCGGGAACTCTCGCCGACGCCTGAAGAACTCGCTGCTTTTGACGGCAATGCTCTGAGAAAACTTCCGGTGGCCTGGGGCAGCGTTTACCTTGGGGAGAGGGCGAAGTTGGAAGGGTCGCCATGGTATTGGCGTGCACTGTTTGTGGCGCCGGATGCTTCCCCCCGATCCCTCTCGACTCATTGCGGCGGGAGTTTCGACAACACCCACGACTTGTACTGGTTTCGCATGATTCCCGGCGTGGGAACGCGCCCTATCGGGGCATTCATGGTGCTCATTACCGTCGTGGCGATCCTTATCGGCCCCTGCAATCTGTGGTGGGCCAGTCGCAAGCGATTACCGCTGTTGACGATGGTTATCGCGCCTGTGGTCAGTCTGGTCGCTGTCGTTCTCTTCGTCGGCGTCGCATTCTTCGGAGACGGTCTGAAGACTCGTGGGCGCATCCGCAGCGTGACGCTGTTGGATCACGAGCACTCCGAAGCACTCAGTTGGTCGCATCAGGCCGTGTTTGCACCGTTTCGTCCCGAGGCCTTTGTCGTACCTTACGGCGCCTACGTCGTTCCCGTGATGACCGATGAAGACCGTCGCGAAGGAAGAAGGAAACCGATTACATTGGAACGGCGCGGCAATCGGGAATTCTTCGGCGGGTCGATGGTGGCGACTCGACGTTTGAAACAGGCGGTCGTCGGCCACGGCACATCTACGAAAGCTCGCGTCGCCGTCGTCATCCATGAGGAAGGCCAGGTTGAGATTGCCAACCGCTTGGGGTGCGTGATCACGTCGCTCGTACTGCGCACACCGGACGGAAGATGGCACCAAGTCGCTCATGAGGTGGCTCCACGAAAGCGTAAGCGTCTGGAACAGGTTTCCGCCAAAAAGGCTCGAGCCACATTGGGCGAATGGAAGACTCGTTGGCCCCTCGAACCATCACCCGTTTTCGAAGAATACGACAGGAGTTACTTCTTCGAGTCGTTCTTTTCTTGGCGTCGGCCCACGCGTTTCATTACAAGCGGACGGCTTGACGTCCTCATGGAGCGACCTGTCGATCGAGTACTCCGACGCGGCGAGTTGCAACCAGGGGAGTTCGCGGCGGTTGTGAGCAAGCCCAACTTCGTTCCCATCGGCGTTCCGGCTGACCGGTGGACTCCCGACTTGGAACTTGTGATCGGTCAGTGGCAATCTCCATGAACGGCTTTCCCGCTCTATCCGTCGAAAACCTGACGCGTCATTTCGGTTCGACGCGCGCCGTCGATGGTGTGACTTTCACCGTCGAGTCGGGACGGATCGCCGGTTTCATCGGTCCCAACGGAGCGGGCAAGACGACGACGATGCGGATACTGGCAACGCTTGAAGTCCCGACATCGGGCGAGGCCCACATCTGCGGTTTTTCCGCGGTCGATGATCCCGAGCGTGTCCGGCAGGTGGTCGGGTTCATGCCTGATCATTTCGGCGTCTACCCTTACGTCGCGTGTTGGGAATACCTCGACTTTTTTGCTCGAGCCTACGGGCTGCGCGGCGCCGAGCGTCGAGACGCCGTCGAGAGAACGCTTGCTTATACGGGTATCGATTCGGTGGCGGACAAGCCAACGCGCGCTCTTTCGAAGGGTATGCGCCAACGTTTGAGTCTCGGGCGCGCGTTGATCCACGATCCGAGCGTGCTGATTCTGGACGAACCCGCTGCGGGGCTCGATCCGCGGGCTCGCATCGAATTGCGACGTCTGATCCGCGACCTGGCCGATCAAGGCAAAGCGATCCTGGTCAGTTCCCATATTCTGACCGAGCTGAGCGACATTGTCGACGAGGTCATTGTGATCGAACAAGGGCGGCTCGTTGCCGCCGGGCCGATGGCCGACATCCGCCAGCAACTCGATCGCTCCTGCACGATCGAACTGGTCGTTGCCGAGAATCCAGAGGGTGCTGTAGCGTGGCTTCAAGAGAGACTCGAAGTACGGCACGTCGAGCGAAATGGGATGAAAATCCAGGTCGTCTGCGCTGAAGCGGAGGAGGAGGTGGATGAAGCGGACGTGCTGGTCGAGCTGGTTGGTGCCGGTTTTCGCGTGCGCCGCTTCGGAGTCCGCCAAGAGACGCTCGAAGATCTCTTCCTCGAGTTGACCGAAGGAAAACTCCAGTGACTGCGAACTCCACCTCGACATCGGCATCCTCTTCGCAATCGGGCAAGCTGGACTCGACCCGGCTCGATGATTGGTCCGACTGGCTCAATCCGATGTTGGTCAAGGAAATGCGCCAGGTCGCCAAGAGTCACGTCTTTCAATGGACGTTTCTATTGGTTGTGGTAGCTTCGTGGTTTTTGGGACTGGGAGCGATTGTCGTCTGTTATCCTGCCATCCGTTATCAGTCTTTCGGAAGGTCCCTCGTCGCGCTGCTGGGTTGTCTGATGGTCATCCCACTCGTCTTCCTCGTCCCGGGCACAATGTTTCGGTCGATGGAGTTGGAGCGGCGCGAGGCGACGTTCGAGCTACTTTCGTTGACAACCCTATCGACTCGACAGATCGTCAGGGGGAAACTCCTGTCGATCCTCGCCATGGCTCTGGTCCTCTGGTCGGTCGCCGCACCGGGGCTCGTTTTCGCTTATCTGCTCGGTGGAATCGACATCGTCGAAGTGGTCAGCGTCCCCGTGGGACTGTTCTTCGTTTGTGCCGTCGCCTCTTCGGTCGCGGCGCTGGCGGGCAGCCTGGCGAGAAATGCCGTTGTGGTCACGATCGTTGCGTTGGCCCTGATCGTCGGTCTCTTCTTTGCGGCGATGTTTTGCTGGGCTGTCATTGGGGAGACCATCTGGGACTCGCGTCTTCCGGCAGGCTGGTGGAGCGATATCGGGGACTTCGCCATCGCGTTGGCAGTTCTCATCGCCTCCGGCGCGTCGCTGTGTGTATCTTTAGCGGCCGCTCGATGGATGCCTCCGGAAGTCGACCGCTCTTCCTTCGTGCGAACGCGGCTGCTTTGGGTTGCCGGAGCGGCCATGATGGTAGTCGCGACGCTCAGCTACCGCTTTCCGAACGAAATCGAAGTCCCCCTCGACTTGATCGTGTGGTTTACGTGCGGCTGGTTCGTCGCAGGAACGCTGCTGGTCTCCGAGAGGACGGAGCTATCCCGGAGAATTCGACGCCGACTTCCTGCCTCGCCGTGGCGGCGTATTTTGGTCGCCTGGCGGATCCCCGGCAGTGCGGGAGGGTATGTCTTCACCGTGGCATCGATGGCGGCGCTCTCGGCTACCCCCCTGCTCGTGACCTGGCTTCACGACAAACCGGGACCTGGCGTGGTGCATAGCCCTGCGGTCTTGGTCGGACCGCTACTGATCAACTGGATCTACTTCTCTACCTATCTTGGTGTCGTCCGCCTTATGTTGCTATTTGTCCGCCGCCGGTTCTTTCCTCAAGCTGGATTCCTGACTGCACTCCTCATCGCTCTCGTCGTCCTTTCTGCCGGCACACTCATTTCTGGTCTTCTCCTGATCGTGGTCGCTCCTTTTCAGCCCACAGAGGCCCGACTTCTCTCACTATTAAGTTGGCCAGCTCGGTGGGTGGAGATCTATGAAGCTGTCTCGTCGGGACCGTTCCTGCTCACGAGCGTCCCCGTGTTCCACGATCTTACGCTCCCGGCAACGATCGCGCTGGCGCTGGTCTGGATTCTGAATCTTCCGTCGCTGGTTCGCGGACTGTTCGCGGAAACATCCCCGCTTCCCCAAGCGGTCGCTCAGGCCGAGGAGGCGGAGCGGGCTCCGCCACCGACCCCCGACCCGTTTGCCGACTGAATACGGCCTCTGTCGCAACTCCCCCGCCAATTCACGCTCGCTCGACCGGCCGCGGGATCTGTTTGTGTAAGAGTGCGGCAAGCGACTCGAGTCGCCGCATGAGTTCCCGGTACTCGTGGGGACGAAGCGCTTGAGCCCCATCCGACTTGGCCGACTCCGGCTGATCGTGCACTTCCACGTGGACGCCATCGGCGCCGGCCGCCAATCCCGCCATGGCGCAGGGGGGAATCAAATCGGGACGCCCCGTGGCATGACTTGGATCGACAATCACCGGGAGATGCGTCAGCAGCTTGGCGGCAGGCACCGCCGCGACATCGTAGAGATTCCGCATCGCCGGGTCGAACCCGCGCACGCCGCGTTCACACAGAACAATGCGGCTGTTCCCTTTCGAAGCGATGTACTCGGCACTCATGAGCCAATCGTTGACCGTCGCACTCATGCCGCGTTTCAAAAGCACCGGGTGGTCGACCTGGCCGACTTCCTTCAAGAGAACAAAGTTCTGCATATTGCGAGCTCCGACTTGGAGCATATCGGCGTACTGGCTCACTTCTTCGACGAGCCTCGGGTCGGTCACCTCCGTGACGACCGGCATGCCGAACTCGTCGCCGACCTGACGGAGGATTTCAAGTCCTTCTTTGCCCAGGCCCTGGAACGAATAGGGACTCGTGCGCGGCTTGTACGCGCCTCCCCGCAAGATGTTGGCTCCAGCTTCCTTGACCCCTTCCGCGATACGCCGCATCTGATCGAGCGACTCGACGGCGCACGGCCCGGCGACCATCGCCAGGTATCCTCCTCCTACCGGCACGCCGCTCACGTCGACGACCGTCTCCTCAGGATGAGCCTCGCGACTGACTAGTTTGAATGGCGGCAGCACCGGGATGACGCTGGCCACGCCCGGGATCGCCGAAAGAGGCTCCGAGCGGAGTCGCTCTTCGTCTCCGATTACCCCAATGATCGTCCGGTACGTGCCGCGGCTGAGGTGCGCCTGGAACCCCAGTCCTTCGACATGATCGATCACATGTTGGATCTGTTCGTCGGTGACGCCTTGTTTGAGAACGATGATCATGAAAGTCGCTGCCTATTTTCCCAGTTCGCTCACGATGCGGTCGGCGTGGTAGATCTTCTCGAGTGCTTCTTTGAGGGCTCGAGCATCCACGGAGACAGCTCGTGACACTTTGTCGTCATACAGATAGTCGGCGGTGAGTGACTGGATATTGCCATCGAAGATGAGTCCCACCAGTTCCGCATCGCGGTTGATGACCGGACTGCCAGAGTTTCCGCCGATGATGTCGGCGGTGCAGACGAAGTTGAAGGGCGTATCGAGGTCGATGCGGTCACGCGCTTTCACCCAGCTTTCTGGAAGCTTCCACGGCTCCTTCCCCCCATGCCGTTTCTCATGTTCGAACGCGCCTCCCATCGTGGTCCACGGGGGAATCGGCCGTCCGTCCTCGACGTACCCCTTGACCGGTCCGAACGCCAGACGCAACGTGAACGTGGCATCCGGATAGGAAGACGTGCCTTTGACGGCGAAGAGTACCTCGGCGATCTTGCCGTACGCCTGCCGTTCCAACTCACTGATCTCGTCGCGCTCCTTACGCACAGCTCGAGCTTCCGCATCGACCGCTCGGGCCAATTGAATCAGCGGATCCTTGCAGTTGGCGATCGCCTCGGCACCCCCTTCGGCCAGCTTCTTGCGGAACTCGACGCGGTCGAGTTGCGTGCCCATGACGAGTTCGGCTGCTCGGTCGCGAGGCCCCTTTCCGGCGAGGATCTGCTGGACCAACGGGTCGTCGCCTCCTCGCTGTTCGATCATCCAGGAAATCAGATCGGCCAACGTCGCCTGCTCGAGATCCTTGTAAATCGGAGCCGGCGAGAAGAGTTGCTGGAGGAGAGAGTCTCGAGCCGAATCGCGAAACTCGGGAAGCCGCTCGGCGTTGGGCTTTTGGTCTTCGGCCGCCATCTGAACGAGTGTCTGGGCGATGCGGAAGAGCCGCGTGTTGAGCGAAACTCCTTTCCCCTGCAAGGCGGCTCGGCGCTTTTGCAGCTTGGCGATTTGCTCCCAAGCATCGGCGGCGTCGGCCAGTTTCGGGTTCTTCGCGACGGCTGCGAGCAACGCTTGCTCTTGACGCTGCTTCACCTTCATCAACCGGGGATCCTGGAGTCCTTGCAGCATGCCGGTGAGCGCCTTGCGGCTGTTTTGGATCCCGAACAAGTCATCCTTGGCCCGCCGTTCCTGCTCGACACCTTCCAGCCCAAACTGCTGCAACATGATCTCGCGGCGGCGGATGTAATTCAGGACGTACGGAAGGCGCACGTCTCGTTGGTGCTTGAGTGCCGCCAGCGTGGAGATGCGGCTGGTGCGGCCGGGGTTGCCGGAGACGAAGACGAGTTCGTTCTCTTGCACACCGTCATCGGACCAGCGCAGGAAGTGTTCGATCTTCGCCGGCTTGCCGTCCTCGTAGACGCGGAAGATGCACGCGTCCAGGCAATAGCGTGGATACTCGAAGTTGTCAGCGTCGCCGCCGAAGAAGGCGATCGCCGCTTCGGGAGCCCAGACGAGTCGAACGTCGGTGTACCGCTTGTAACGATAGAGATGATACCGACCGCCACCGTAGAGTGTCACCACGTCGCTGCGCAGGCCGGTCTGGTCCTTCGATTCCTTTTCGATCTGAGCGATGACAGCTCGACGAGCTCGCAGCGCTTCGGCCACCGACATCCCTTCGCGCACCGCCGACTGAACGCGATCGGTCACGTCGACAATCGCCACGAGCTGATTGAGTTCCAGATCGGGCGCGGGGATTTCGTCCTCAAGTCGCTTCGCGTAAAAGCCGTCCTCGGCATAGTTGTGCTCGGCACTGGACAGTTTATGGAGTGTATCGGAGCCGACGTGATGGTTGGTGAGCACCAACCCGGTGCTGGAGATGAACGAGGCGGAGCCGCCGACGTTGAACCGGACACTCGATTTCATCACGTGGTCGGCCCAGGCGTCGGAGGGTTCGAACCCGTATTTTTCTCGGAGGTACTGTTTGGGCAGTGCGTTGAACAGCCACATTCCCTCGTCGGCAGTCGACCAGCGGGGGACTCCAGCAGCCAACCAGGCGAGCCACGTAACGGCCAGGATGAGCACTCGCTTCATCAATTCAGTCCTTTCTTCGATGCGGTCCCGGGAAGTGGACGAGAACCAGCGGCTCTTCGCCAATCGCCGGTGGTCGTCTCGGGGATGTCCGATCCGGACCTGCGGCAGATGGAAGAACCGGCGTGGAGCCATTCAGGTTAACGGCTATCGGGGAGCAGGCCCACACCGGCTCGCCCAAATGGGTGGGCACGGGACGAGGGATCTCGGTGAAGGGCGGCGGTTCGACTACCATACGGGGAGGACTCGAGAGCGTCGGCATCCGGAAGGCTCGCTCCCGTTTCAGAACTTGCAACGATGGAGGATTCACCCATGGTCATCGAACGGTTCGGCGTGAGCAAGCGAGCTCGAGGAGTTGGCATATGGTTGGGGATGGTCTGCCTCGCGGGATGGCTCGGTTCGCCTGCATGGGGAGCCGCTCCCGGCGATCCGCTGCCGCCGACCTATGCCAACGTCCCCTACGATACGGACAAGCTGACGGTGCTCGACTTCTGGAAGGCTGACGGGGAATCGCCTCGGCCGCTGTTGGTCTACATCCACGGCGGAGGATGGACAGGAGGTGACAAGAAGGTGTCTCCTCGGTTTGTTCGGACCTATCTGGACAAGGGGATTTCGGTAGCGTCGATCAACTACCGGCTGACGGGGACGCATCCTTTGCCGACGCCGGTCCACGATGCGGCACGAGCCATCCAGTTCCTCCGCCACAATGCCGCGAAGTGGAACATCGACAAGAAGCGGATCGCCCTCACGGGCGGGAGCGCCGGAGCCTGCACATCGATGTGGCTGCTTCTACACGATGATCTGGCAGATCCCGATTCCCCAGATCCCATCCGTCGTGAATCGACCAGGGTATTGGCCGCGGCCGTGCGAGGGGGACAGACTTCGATCGACCCGCCGGTCATCCGAGAATGGCTCGGCCCGAAGGTGCTCGAGCACCGAATGATTTGGATGGCGGTGGGTGAGCCGAATATGGCGGCGGCGTGGAAGAACTACAAGAAGCATCGGGCGACGTACGTCGAGTTTTCGCCCTACAACCACCTGACCAAGGATGATCCCCCGCTCTGGATGTCGTATGGGCCGGACACGAGTCTCCCGAGCAAGAATGCGGGACACGGAATCCATCACCCAGTGTACGGCATCAAAATGAAGGAGAAGGCAGACCGTTTGGGCGTGGAATGCCATCTGATCATTCCACGGACGTCGACATCCCAGCGCTACCCCACGATGGAGTCATTTCTGATCGACAAGCTGCTGGCTGAGGAGCCGTAGGGACCGGAGCAGGTGGAACCGGCAGCCCACGTGGGCTGCCGGTTCCACCTGCTCCGGTCCCTACGG
>WFWZ01000197.1 GCA_015490875.1 Planctomycetaceae bacterium | reverse complement strand
TAGCACCACCGAGGCGGCCAAGATGGCGGCCGACGATCCCACGGTGGCAGCGGTGGCTAGTCGCGAGGCCGGCGTCCATTACGGACTCGACGTCCTCGCCGAAGGGATCGAAGATCGGCGCGGCAACGTCACCCGATTCGCCGTCATCGGTGGAGAACTCCCCTCGCGCACCGGCCGCGACAAAACGGCCCTAATGTTCGAACTGGCCCATACCGTCGGTGCCCTCGCCCGTGCCATGGCTCTTTTCCCCAAGCACGGACTCAACCTGACGTGGGTCGAATCGTTCCCACTGCCGGAAACCCCCAACGAGTTCCTTTTCTTCGTTGAACTCGAAGGGCACCTCGACGACCCGGCTGTCCGCAACACGATCGAAGCTCTCCGGAAAAAGACCACGCGACTGGAAGTCCTCGGATGTTATCCGATCGCGGCGGTGGAGTGAAATCCTACCTGTAGGCGCGGCTGGCGCAGGACCCGCCGGTCGAAGAATCTTGAAGGCGTGTAATGCAACCCGCCGGCGTGGTTCGCGTCTTCGCGCGAGTTCCGCCCCCCCAAAAAAATACACACTCACAATTCGGCCACAAATACGACATCAAGAAGGCCCGTAACACGTCCGCCGCGCTCACCACCGGGCCAAGTCATCCCCAGCTCGTTGAATGGTGCCAATGTACGGTTACCCTGATCTAAACCTTTCCGAGCCGTACACACTGCGATCGGAAAGTTACCAATTCTGAACTGGAAATGTTGAATATTACTAACCAGTGAAGTGGTGTCAAACACTTTGTTTTGCCGTTGGCAAGTTTCACAAAGAGTGCAAGAGTCTCCTCGACGTCACTTACCAAGGAAACCGTTTTGTAAAACACATTAACCACTTCGCTGTATTCTCGTTTCCAAGCAGCTACTCCAAAAACCTTCAAAGTTTTGACAACCAAGTAATTCCCCTGCATCGTTCTTTCAACGGCTAGGGAAAACGAGGCCGTGAAAAGCAACAATAAACCTAAGATCGAAATTCCACTGAATGTCCAAAACGTATATTGCGATACGTGATGAATTCGCTCGCCATATAAAAAGTTGAGGAATACTCCTGAAAATAGCACTACGGCCAGTTGAAGGACAACGTAGCCAATAAACGCCGCCAGGCCAGTTCGTTTTTGTAGTACTGCAATTTGTTTATCTTTGTGCATTTGACTACAACACTGCACTTTAGGCGATCAGGTGGCGAGGCCAAGCAGGACGTTCGGGAGCCTTCGAATTTTGCAATTGTCTGGGGCGGAAGGTAGAGCCGCCAAGAAATGTTGCTGCAGCATTTTTCGGGGAATTGAGCGACGACGGTCGGCTGTCGTCGGTCAGCGTGCGTGCCGAGTGTGCCACGGCCGTGTCACGGCGCGTCGTTCGGAGCGAATGACTCGCAAACTCTCCAACCATGCCATCGTCGTTTATCCTTCTCCCTTCTCCCTTCACACCTCACACCTCACACCTCACCCCTCACACCACCAGAAGTGGTCCGTCTTTGGGAGTCCGCTCTGTCGTCGCGCCCCGCTCCGCTTCACTCATCGGTTTCTTTTTCTTCTCGTGGACTTTGTTCCGTAGCGCCCATACCTGTACTCGGAAACGCGAGTCGTCTCCCTCCCCTTGAGGTCCCCACACCAGGATATGGTTTGTTTTCGGATGAACACGAATACCGATATTATGTGGCGTGCCGAACTTTAGCTTGCATTCGAGTGTATCCGTCAACAAGATGGCGGGGCGATGCGACGCTGGCAGAACGGCAACGGCCGAGCGACTCGGTCCCAACGTCAATGCCTGTTTCGACAAGAAGATAAGATCGTCAGCAACACGGGCACGTTGCTCAACTCGGAGCGAGCCCCTATTCATTCGGAGGACTTCTCCGTCGGTCCCACCAATGATGAACCCCTTTCCGTCAGGGAGAACATGAAGCGAATCGAGACCAACCGCGCGAAAGCCCACGAATGCCGTTCGGCGCTCGAGCGCTAGTTCGGGGAACGTCCGAATGTCGACATGTGACGGCGCCACGGTGACGACTGTTTTCCCGTTGCCCACAAATCCGATTTCTGCTGCGTCATAGGTGATTCCATTGATGATGGCCTTACTCGCCAAGACACGACCCGAGTCAGAGCGAATCGATTGAACAATACCACCATACCTCGATACCGCCAAGACGCGCCGATCACGAGGCGAAAACCTCGGAATGACGCTCGGAAGATCGGCCACCTCTCGAATCACTCGCAGCTTCGAGTCAAAAAACGTGAGTTCGCGGTCCCCGGCTGCAATCATTTTTCCATCGGCTGAAATCGACACGAACACTAGTCCCCATGCGCCCCCTTCCATCTCAGCAGCGTACAAAACGGAAGGTGGCCTAAGCTGCCACAACTGCAACAATGCTCTAAATTCTCGGGAGGCGTGAGCCGGTCTGTCTGAAATGGAGTAAGTAAGAATGTCGTATGGCACATCCGAGTTTCCTGGACGCTCGATGAATTCCGCAAATGCAATTCGACATCCTCGGGCGACGGCGAACTCATGCAGCAGTGATACGGTAAGCTCATCCTCCTGAGAAAGGACTTGACAAGGCACGCCGATCGTAACGCCGACTAAAACGACCGCGGCGTGCCAGGAGATCTTTCCTGTCATCCGTTTGACCTTTCGTCGAGTAGTTGACGGGACCCCTCACACACTGGCTACGCGAAACTGCACAAGTCTGGAAGACAGGTACATGCCGCATTCTGCGACGTTGCAAAAGCAATATGACCGGCCCATTGCACGGCATCGGCATACCAGCGCGCAATGGCATTACATTTAGCAAGTGTAAATCCTGGGCATTGAAGCCTGGGATTCTGTCTGGCCTCCTGGCAGCGCCGTCGCAGCTTGTTTCGGAAACTCTCATCACAGGCCGTCTGGGTAGCCCCGTAGCCTGGACATCCGCCATAGATTGTGCCCAATGGACACTCCATGAACGGGAATCGCTGAAACTGATCGATGACATTCCGTTCTCTCTGACTTACTCCGGAATATCGCTGCCCGACAGATCGATTGCGAGAACCAGCTGCTCGCGATGTCCGAAATGTTGCGACGTAGATCCCCGCCGGATCCCTCCCCACAAACCTCCTCAACCTCGGATCATAGTACCGAGCGCGGAAGTAGTAGAGTGACAGATCCGCGTCCCAGCGGCGGCCGGTGTAGGTGTACGTGCTGGCGTAGCTTGAGGATGCTCGAACGCCGGACGCACCAAGAGATTGGGCCGAGCGAAGCTCGGTGCTTTCGGTCGAACGGTCCTGCGCTACGAGACTGACCACGAAGAGTTTCCCGCGCCCCGACGCCCATGCCTCGCGCGAGAGCCGCTTTCCCGC
>WFWZ01000196.1 GCA_015490875.1 Planctomycetaceae bacterium | reverse complement strand
AGTTGCGCGTCGGTCGTCATCGTCGTCACCTCCTCTTGTCGGGGGATGGAGACGCCGCCGAACCGCGGCGCCCGGATTTCTTCGCTTTCTTCCCACGTCGACCACGCCCCTTCGCCTTGCGACCCGGCGCGTCGGGCGCATTCTCTCGCGGCAACCAGCGTGCCAATTCAGCCTTGATCGCCGCGTACCGAACGTCGCCAGCCAAATTGGTCCACTCCTGTGGATCATGGCGGTGATCGTAAAGCTCCTCGCTGCCGTCAGCATACCGGATGTACCGCCAATCCTGACTCCGCACGGCGTGGTTGCCTCGACCATACGTCGTGATCGCAGGACGCTCCCAACGTGCCTTCGGGTCCGCCAGCAACGGACGGAGACTCTGGCCGACCAGGCCCTGTTTCTCAGGCAGGCCGCAAAGATCGACAAGTGTAGGGTAGATGTCCATGAGACTCACTGGGCGCGAGCATCGCTGACCGTTTCGACTTCCCTCAGGAAGAGCGTCCGAGACTCCCGGCGGGACGCGAATCATTAGCGGTACGCGCGTCGCTTCTTCCCAGAGCGTAAACTTGCGCCAGTGTTGCTTTTCTCCGAGGTGCCAGCCATGGTCTGTCCAGAGAATGACGATAGTTGAGTCGGCATGAGGACTCTTCTCGAGCGCATCGAGGACTCGCCCCAGTTGCCGGTCGACAAAGGCGATGGAAGCGAGATAGCCCTGCACAGCGGCATGCCATTGCTTGGCGGCGACGACCGCCGCATGGTCGCCTTGCGGCCGGGCCATCCGGATGCCCGCCGCGGGAATATCTTCCAGGTCATCGTCGCGCACTTCGGGAAGCCGAACCTGCTCGCGCGGAAACTGCTCGAAATACGACTCCGGCACATACCAAGGAAGATGAGGCCGGAAGAAACCGCATGCGAGAAAGAAAGGACGGTCATGCTCGCGACCAAGCTGCTCACAGATCCAGTCGGCCGTCTTGGTATCGCCCATTTCCGAGTCATCGATGTTGGGAATGGGTCCCCAATCGAAATGCCCTCGTTTGAGCCCATTGAGGTTTCGCCGGGGAGGTCGCGGATTGGGAAACTGGTTGCGCTGTTGCGAAGGGACGTACGTATCCCACGAAGCGGGATCCGGGAACGCACCATGATAGATTTTGCCCGACCCGGCCGCCCAATAGCCGTGGCGGCGGAACCATTGCGGCAGCGTCAACGCGTTGGGCATGGCCGGCCGCCACGGCTGAGCATTGTGATACACGCCCGAACGGTACGGAGGAATCCCCGTCATCAACGCGGCTCGCGAAGGATTGCAGGCAGGAGCCGCCGTGTGCGCGTTGGTGAACAGGACGCTTTGTCGGGCCAGCCGGTCGAGGTTCGGTGTCTTGGCTTGAGGATGTCCAGCGAGCACCCCCGTCCAGTCATTCAAGTCGTCGATGGCGATGAACAAGACATTGGGCCGAGTTCGGTCGCCTGCTCGAACCGATAGTCCATCTACGAAGACTCCAGGCAGTACGCCCATCGCCACTGCCAAACATCGACCGAATCGCCGCATCATCGTAGACACCTCACTCCCGTTGGAACGTATTCCTCTCACTTCCGTCCGAGTCGTGTCGGTTCTGCGACCTGCCGATGCCTCTTGAACTTGCCGCATTTGTGTCACTATCGTGGTACCAACCGACCTCTTGTTATCACAGAGTGGACGCGACGAGTTCAGACGTTCTGCGACCGTTTTCCGATGCGCTCTTTCAAGCGCGCAATGGCCGCCTGGAACGCCCTCCGCCGCTCACGATACTCCTCCACCGTCTTTTCCCCCACCTCGCGAACGTACTCGAGGACAATCGCTTCTGCTTCGATGAATTCGGGAGCCACATCGGCGACTTCGTCGGCGATCTCCGCCGGGACCGTCGTCACGCCATTGGCATCGCCGTGCAGGAGTTCTCCTTCGGAGATGACTGCACCGCCAACGCGCACGGGCAGGCCGAGATGGAGCAGGTGGCAGTAGGCGTGCGAGCAGATCGTCGAGCCGGTAAAGACGGGGAACTCGAGGGATTTCACCTGGAGCAAGTCGCGGCCGGCGCCGTTGGTCACCAGGCCTTGTGCACCGTAAGCGAGGTACGTCGAACACATCACCTCGCCGAAGACCGCTCCAACCGGCGGGTCGTCCAAGTCCTGGATCACGACGACTGGGGGCCCGGGAAGACGCTCGAACTGTTCGAGTTGGCCTTCGATCGAGCCGTAAGCATCACCGCCGGCGGCCGGCGCCGCCGACCGAAATGCGGCCGTCGCCGCGTAGCCGACCATCGGCGGCAAATCGGGGAATTCACAGCGCACGCGCCCATCGAGAAATCCTTCACTGCGAGGTCGCACGTCGAACAGCTCGATGACGTTGCAGATGGTCGGCGTGTCGAACGCTCGGAGTTTTTCCAGCAGCTTGTGACTCATGGCCTCCTCGCAGCAGATGGCATTCCCGCCAAGTCGCTTGCAGTCAACGACAGCCTGGTGGCATCACTGACTCGGGCGTTTCCGCATCATAGCATGGCTCGAACCGTCACGAGACCGGAGTCGCCCGCACAAAAAACGGCCCCCTCGAACAACGTCGAGGGAGCCGTCAGCGTTCGGCACGTCCACGAACTCAGGTCGTGCCCAGATCGTGGAGTCTAATCGCGTCAAATGTCGAAGTAGAGGCAGAACTCGTACGGATGCGGTCGGAGCCTCATTGCGTCGACTTCGTTCTCTCGCTTGTACGCGATCCACGTCGAAATCACGTCTTCGGTGAAGACGTCGCCTCGTAGGAGGAACTCGTGATCCCGCTCGAGCGCATCGAGCGCTTCGGCCAGCGAGGCGGGCGTCTTGGGCACCTCGGCCGCCTCTTCCGGAGGCAGGTCGTAGATGTCCTTGTCAAGCGGCTCGCCCGGATCGATCTTGTTCTGGATTCCGTCGATCGCCGCCATCAAGAGGGCCGAGAACGCGAGATATGGGTTGCAACTGGGGTCGGGACAGCGGAATTCGACTCGCTTCGCCTTGGGACTCGGACTGTACATGGGAATCCGGCAGGCGGCCGAGCGGTTTCGCTGCGAGTAGGCCAGGTTCACCGGCGCTTCGTAACCCGGAACGAGTCGCTTGTAGCTGTTGGTCGTCGGGTTCGTGAAAGCCAAGACGGCCGGTGCATGGCGCAGGATGCCGCCGATGGCGTAAAGCGCCAGGTCGCTCAGACCTGCATAGCCGCTTCCGGCAAACAGAGGTTCGCCGTCCTTCCACAACGAGATGTGCGTGTGCATTCCCGAGCCGTTATCGCTGAAGATCGGCTTGGGCATGAACGTCACCGTCTTGTTGTGGCGTTTCGCGACATTCTTGATGATGTACTTGTAAAGCAGCAGAGAGTCGGCCATCGAGACCAACTCCATGTACTTCAAATCAATTTCGCATTGGCCGGCCGACGCCACTTCGTGGTGCTGAGCTTCGACATCGAGACCGCAGTCGATCATCAACTGCATCATTTCGTTGCGCAGATCCATCATTTGATCGGCGGGCGGCACCGGGAAGTAACCTTCCTTGTGGCGCAGCTTGTAACCGAGGTTCGGATTCTCTTCCTTGCCTCGATTCCACTGACCTTCGATGCTGTCAATGAAATAGAACGACGCCTGCGGAGTCGATTCGAAGCGGATGTCATCGAAAATGAAGAATTCCGCCTCGGGCCCGAAATAAGCCGTGTCCGCAATCCCCGTGCTGCGCAGATAGTTGACCGCCTTGCGCGCCACGTTGCGAGGATCCCGCGTGTAGTCTTCGCACGTGATCGGATCCTGGATGTTGCAGATCATGCACAACGTCGGCAACTCGGTAAACGGATCGACGAACGCCGTTTCGGGCTGAGGTACCACGAGCATGTCACTCTCGTGAATCCCCTGCCACCCGCGGATACTCGACCCGTCGAACCCAATGCCGTCCTCGAACACCTCCTCATCCAGCTTGCTTACCGGAATCGTGAAGTGCTGCCACAGCCCGGGAAAGTCCATGAACCGAAGGTCCACCGCCTTGAGACCCTTTTCCCGACACAGGGCCAATACCTCTTTTGGAGTCACCTCGCTCGTCCTTTCTTAGAACGTGTCACAAAAACTCGCCAATATCAGGGGGCAACAGCCGGTCGATCTCGCCGGCTGTGGGAGCTTTGCAACGGGTTCGAGAATACCATTACCCATTCGCAGCCTGCATCGACACGCCGCCACACCCGCCTCGGACCGCCCCCGGAGTTTCCAGCGCGCAACGACGTCGATCCGCCTACTGCGTCCCGCCTCGAAAACGCAAACGCCGGGCCAATCGAGACTCGAGTCACCCCCGAACTCGACCAACCAGTGGTAACACTATACCCGTCCCAGATTTAGCGTCTAGGACCCCTCATGACCCGGATCTTCGGCATAACCTCAACCCTGCTCATAAAAGAGGCAAGGTGACTAAGAGGCAGGCAAGACCGAGGGGATTCGGGCTCCGGGCAAACGCGCGGCGGATACCGCGATCTGAAGGGGGAGCGGAGAATCAGCAGCGTGAGCGAGTACGTGCCAAGGCGTGGAAGCGGCCGGCTGGTTCAGCGCTGGCCGACGCGCTGCTGAGCAGCCTCGAGAGCCGCCCGCAGCGCTGGGTCGTCGTCGGCCAGGCGGTGAGATGCGGGGCTGGCCGCCGTAGCGTCCGACCTCACCGCCGGCTTGGCCACCTGCCGCACGACGATGTCCGGTGTCACGCCGGCTTGGCTGATGGCCCGTCCCGACGGCGAAAAGAACTTGGCCGTGGTCAGCCGAAGTCCGCACTTGGCGACTCCCAGCGGGAAGATCCCCTGCACGCTTCCCTTTCCATAACTCCGCTCGCCCACAATCGTGCCTCGGTCGTGGTCGGCAATCGCTCCAGCAAAGATCTCGCTGGCGCTAGCCGAGTTTCCATCGATGAGCACGACGAGGGGGATTCGCCATGTGCCAGGTTGATGGGCCATGTAGTCATAGTCTTCTCGAGCACTCCGGCCGCGCGTTGAAACAATCACCCCGTCGGCAAGAAACTTATCCGCCAGATCGACGGCAGCCGTCAGCAGTCCCCCGGGATTCCCTCGCAGATCGATAATGAGCGATCGCATTCCCTGTTGGTGCAGTTTCCAAAGTGCTCGGTCTACATCGGCACTCGTCGACTTCTGGAAGCTGACCAGCCGGAAGTAGGCGATCCCCGAGGCGGGGTCCAGCATCTGCACACGGTCGACTGACGGCACTTCCACCCTTCGCCGCTCGATTCGAAACGTACGTTCCTCGCCACCGGAACGGCGCACAACGATTTCCACCATCGAGTGTTCGGGGCCGCGCAGCAGATCGGCGTCGTCATCGAGCGAATCGGCTGTGGTTCGCTTGTCGCCGATCGCCACGATATGGTCGCCTTCGACGAGGCCCGCTTCGGCAGCGGGGCCGCCGGGAATGACTTGCACGATCTCCAGGGCGTCGCCATGAGCCTTCAGTTCCACTCCCAAGCCCACGAAGTTCCCGTCGATCTGCGAAAAGACTTCTTGAAGCTGGTCGGGGGTGAGGTAGGCGGAGTAGCGATCGAGACCGCTCGTCGCCGCAGCGGTGAATTCCAGCAGCGCGGCTTGAGGCGTGATGCCGAGATAGTGGTGGGCCAGGTGCGCGGCCGTCCAAGCAGCCTCTCTGGCTTGCGAGACGCGCTCCACAGATGCCGGATCGACGCGTCCCTTCAAGTCGCGATGGTAGTCGGCGATTTGTTGCGCCGTCACGCGCGTCGGATGGTGCTTTCGAAACAAAGGCTCTTCCAATGCGATGTCGACCTGCCGCAATCCGCGTTCGACCAACAGCGACCAGTCGGGGCGATCGACGTAGTAGCTATCAAGCTTGTTGAGGACCTCAGTGTAAAGGTCCAGAGCGCGTTCGGGCGAAAGCCGAAGTTGCTCGCGCACGAAGCTCTGATCACGATACCGCCGGGCGATGTCGTAGTGCATGCGAGCCGCCGCCAGGCGGTCGGTCAAAACGGCGTCGCGAGGATGCGTCTGAATCGCCTCCTCGTAGAACCGGATCACATCGGCCCATTTACCCGCCTGCTCGAGATCCTCTCCTTGCTTCAAGATCGCCTGAAGCGATGTGGCGGGCGTGGTGACGGTCTGGGCGTCCACGGTCGCCGGCGGAATGACAACTCCGGCGACTCCCAGCACAAGGCCCCACAGTAGACACTTCAGCGAAAAGCCAACACCCCGACGCCATCCGAACATGCGTGTCATCATCCGATCCATCTTCACGGGAAGGGACTTGCCGGGGGTGCGCGAGTCGACATGGGAGCGAGACTCGACACCAGTCCAACGGCAAGTCGCGGGAGACGGTTACCTCGTTCCACGAGCGGCCGAAAGCGGCGAAGAGATTTCCGGCCAAAGACATATAGGTCACAAAATGCCCGCCGTCAAATGACCGGTGAAAAAAGATGTGGCTCCATTCGCGTCAATCCCTACGTTCCGAACAGCGCCCGTCGTGTCATGCAAGCCGATCGGAAGTTCGGGGTCGAGCCGATCTCACCGGATGCGCGTCCTGGCGCAACAGCGCGTCGTGCGCCGACCTTCCCTTGGGGCGTCATCCCATCCTAGGCGCGTCCACCTCGGTGGTCAAACTTTTTCCAGGCGACGGCGGGCTTCGCGTCGAAACAACGCGTACCAAGCAACACGAGAGGCGGCTCGCCAGTGCCGCCGATCCGTCACCTTAACTCGTGTAGCAAAACAGGCTGGTGCTGTTCCCTATCTCGGGCGTGTTGCTCCACCGGAATTCTTATGACAGCTACTTAAGTCGCTACACATCGACCGGCCGGCGTTGCTTTACCGATTCGGTTTGTCGGTGGCAAAGGACCAGAGCGTCGCGAGCCAAAGCGCCTCCGAGAATGTCCGACGTCTCGCCCGCTTCGACGGCTCCAGCCACCTCCTCGATCTCGTTGACAAACGGGGTAATCTCGTCAGCCTGCGGCAACTCGGGACGCTCGACACTACCATCCCCCTTCAAGACGGTCAACGGCTTGAGCAGTTCCGCCTGGCCGTCGATGACCGCCATTTCATACAGGACCGTCGCGTCTTCCAGATGCAATTCGAAACCGTGCGTGAACGGCCGCCCCTGCTGGGGAATCACTCCCGACTCGGCATGGACGACGTAATCGGCACGATCGAACTCGAAGAGCGTGTGGCAGTACTCCACGACCTCGCCGCGCATGCGCCCGGCACTCGTCACACGCACCGGTTGACCGAAGACCATCCGGATCCAATGCGCGTCGTGGACGTGCAAGTCGATGAGAGGACCGCCGACGGCGCGGGGATCGTAGAAGTCGGCAAGCCACGTCGGGTCGGAAATCACGCGTTTGAACGTCCCCCCGCGCACACCTCCAAAGGTTCCCTCTCGAATCCACTGGAGGGTTTGAGAATACTCAGGGAACATGGGGAGCACCTGGCCGATCATCAAGAGTTTGCCGCTCTCCTCTGCGGCTGCCATCATGGCGTCACACTCTTCGACCGTCAGCGCCATCGGCTTTTCACAGAAGACATGCTTACCGCGCCGCAGCGCGGCAATCGTTGCATCGGCGTGCAGGTGAGGCGGCAAACAGATGTCGATGAGGTCGACGTCGGGATCGTCCAACATCTGCTCGTAGCCGGAATAGGTGTGGATGCCCGAGAGATCGACTTGTTCGCCGGGTGGCCCGAAGTTGCCCTGGATGCCTCGCCAGTCGCCGGCCAGTTTCTTCTCGTTGCGGGAAAAGACCGCGGCGATGCCCGCCCGCTCGGTCCGCTGGTATGCCAGGTAGTGGATCCACCCCATGAAGCCGATCCCTGCGATTCCCACTTTCAACATCGCATGCACCTCATTTCGTTTCGTTCCATACCGCCTTCGTTTTTCGCACGCTGTGACCGTCTCGTGAATAATTTCGGCTCGGCTGGAGCCTCAACCTCCCAACGGATAAACTTTCCACGCCAAAGGAAAACACGACATGGATATGTCAGTGACTCGCAACTGCGCACAGTGATTTCGTCGCCCTGTAGTGGCTACTCGGATTTCATGATTGCGTTCCACGACCGATGAGGGTCTCCCATCGCTGACTGGCTTCTTCCCATCGCTGCGTCTCGCGAGGCTCGAAAGTCTCGAGATCGAAGCTGCTGCGAATGACGGCTCGAGCCTCACCGATGCCGCAGATGTCGCCGGACGCCACCGCCTGCATCAAGACGTTGCCGATCGCCGTCGCCTCAACGGGCCCCGCCACGACCGGCACGCCGCACGCATCCGCCGTCATTTGCGAAAGCAAGCGGTTCTTCGTCCCACCTCCCACGACATGGATCGTTTGCATCTTCTGCCCGGTGAGTTCCTCCAGCCATCCGAACACCTGACGGTACCGCAGCGCCAGACTCTCCAACGCCGTCCGAATGATCTGGCCCTCGTTTTCGGGAACCGGCTGATCCGTGCTCCGGCAGTAATCGGCGATCGCCGCCGGCATATCATCGGGAGCCAGAAAGCTGGGATCATCGGGATCGACGAGCGACCGGTGCGGCGGAGCTTCCTGAGCCATCTCGACCAGTCTTTCCCAGGAATACTCGGTGCCTCGCAGACTCCAAATGCGGCGGCACTCCTGAACCAGCCACAAACCGGCGATGTTCTTGAGCAGGCGAACGGACCCACCGACTCCTCCTTCATTGGTGAAATTGAGTGCCAATGTTTTGTCATTGATCACAGGGCGAGGCACTTCGACTCCCATGAGTGACCATGTGCCGCTGCTGATGTAACACCAATCAGGGTGTTCGCTGAGCGGCTGTTCGGTGGGAACCGCTGCCACTGCACTCGCCGTGTCGTGCGTTCCCGGCAGAACGACCTGCACGTCTCCCAGTCCAGTTTCCCGCTGCACTTCGGGAAGGAGCGGCCCCAAGACCGTCCCCGGCATGGCGATCGGTCCGAACAGGCGCGTCGGGATTCCGAAACGCTCGAGCAATTCCGTGTCCCAGCGACGTTCTTCCGCAGACAAGCACTGAGTCGTACTGGCATCGGTGAACTCATTGACCTGTTCGCCCGACAGAAGCCAATGAAAGAGGTCGGGCATCATCAAGAGGCGGTCGGCCACTTCCAGCAGCGGGGACGACTTCGCCGCGAGCAACTGGAACAGAGTGTTGAACGGAAGGAATTGGAGTCCGGTCCTCCGGAATATCTCTTCGCGCGGCATGACCTGAAATGCCGCTTCCATCATGCCGCTGGTCCGCGCATCACGGTAGTGGTAGGGATTTCCCAAGAGCTCCCCGTCGTTGGTGATCAAGCCGTAGTCGACTCCCCACGTATCGACGCCGACGCTGCGAATCTCCGCGTACTCCGACGAGGCTCGGCGCAGGCCGTCCAGAAGATGGGACCATTGACCGAGCAAGTCCCAATGCAATCGCGGCCCGACACGGACGCCGCCGTTGGGAAAGCGATGGACTTCCTCGAGCCCGAGTCGCTCTCCGTCGAACAACCCAGCCAGCCACCGGCCGCTCGAGGCCCCCAAGTCGGCCGCCAAATAGATTCGTCTCGCCACGACCGCGTTCCCCTCGTCTGCCTCGCTTCCAGGCACCTCGCAGCTTGCTGCCGCACACCTGCTCAGAAGGTACCACCGTGCGAGGGCCGCCGCAATTGGACCAGAGGGAGAAGGTTTTTTTCGGACTTCAGAATTGCTCTTGGCCCGCTGAAGCGAGAACACCATCATTAGGGAATGAGCTACGGCCGCCAGACGCAAGGAGGCCCCAACGCCAAAGGAGTGACGATCTTGCGAATCTTACAATTCTGCCTGGCTCCGTCGTTCGGCGGTCTGGAAATCAACATGTGCGACTTGAGTCGCTGGTTGGCCAGTCGTCCCGATGTCGAACTGGCGGTGGGCTTCACATCGGGAACACGAGTTGCCGAGAAGCTCGGTGAACTCCCCGTACCCCAGATCGCGTTTTCCAAACCATGCGGCAAGCTTCCGCTCCGCCCGGCCTGGCGGTTGGCTCGGTGGATCACCCAACACGAAATCGATGTGGTCCACGTCCACTGGAAGAAGGACCTGCCGCTCGTGGCACTGGCCAAGCGACTGGCTCGCCGCCCCTTTCGCTTTGTCCATACCCGCCACATGAACCTGCCGGGCCGAAAGCATGACCCATACCACGCGTGGCTGTACGGGTCTCTCGACCGACTTATCGTCGTGACGCACTACCTCCACCGCCAGGCTCTCGCCCATCTGCCGATCGATCCCGAGCGAGTCATCCCCATCCATTACGGTGTGGCATTCGATCGCCCTGTCGACCGAGAACGGATTCACGAGCGGTGCCGCAATCTCGGCATTCCTATCGCACCTCGGGAAGGCTTCCACATCGGCCTGTTCGGTCGGATCTACGACTATAAAGGCCAACACTTGCTCGTCGATGCCGTCGAACAGCTTCGGTCCCACGGGAAAGATGTACGAGCGTGGATTATCGGAGAGCCGTTTGTTCCCGCGTATCTGGAGGACCTCAAGGCAGACGTTCGCCGTCGCGGCTTGGCGGACGCCGTCCGTTTTCTCGGATTTCAACCCCATCCCATCGAACTCATGTCCGTCATGGACGCCGTGGCTCTGACCACGCGCAATGAAACATTCGGACTGGTGCTTGTGGAAGCCATGCATGCCGGCAGGCCTGTCATCGGCAGCCGCGCAGGTGGAGTCCCCGAGATCATCGACGACGGGGAAACGGGCTTGCTGTTCGAATCGTGGAATGCCAAGGACCTCGCACGCGCCATCGAGCAGTTGTACGACAACCCGGCCCTCCGGCACCGCCTGGCCACAGCCGGCCAGCACAAAGCGATGCGCGCTTTCGACCGCGACCGCCAGTTCCAACGTGTCCTCGAAGTCCTGAAAGAATCGGCAACGGCATCGACGCGCCGGGCAGCCTGAAGCAATCCTCGCGGACAGCCGACCGAAGCCGTCGCTTCGATCCTACGCCGATGAGGAAACGTTCGTCACTCGTTTCGTCTTAGTCCTTTCCCTTCCATATTTTTTCCAGGTCGGGCGAGCACTGATAGCGGATTCCTTCCTCTTCCAGAATTTCTTCCGTTGCTTCGAGCAGTTCATCGCGGCGATACACTTGCCGCTCATAGCTGCCCGCGAAATCGAACGTCACGAACTCCTCATCCGCGTCTCGCAACGTCTCCACAAAGTGAGCCATATTCCGGATGGGCGTACCGTTCACTCGAGTCACGACGGCGAACATCGGATTGTCGTAGCCCTCGGTGATCGGGTGAGTGAAGGTGCGCGGCACGAGCACCACCAGTTCCTCGCCGGGAAAGGCCGGGCGGTCGTATTGACGGCGAATCAGCGGGTTTCGACGAGCATTCAGCGCGACCGCTCCTTTTTCCCGGAATGCCGCTACCAACTCCTGACTCGCCTCGGTGAACACAAGCGGTCCCAAGATGAAATGACGCGGATAGCGCCCTTTCAGATACGGGATGAGCATCGGTCGTTCCCGCAATACGGGTACCTCGACCGGCACCTTCTTACCGTCTCGCCAAACCGTGACCGCCACACGGTCCTCCTTGGCGTTTTTCTGCACCAGGTACTGGAAACTCACACGTAAATCATCGCCGATCGTGACACGGCCCTGTCGGTCGATGTCATAATCACCGATCTTGGTGATCACATCCCAATCGTGGAGCGGGTAGTCGCCCTTGTCGGAAAAAGGATGCCACACCATCATGCCGCCCATCGATTCGGTCAGTTGCAGCTTCTGGCGCAGAGCCGGATTCTCGACCGTTTGCAGTGAGTCGAGCAATCTCGGTTTTCCGTCATAATGCCCATCGGCGACGTCTTCCAAGAATGTGACGACCTCTTCACTGGGAATCAGATAACCAATGTTGTCCGCGTTCCCGATGCGACTGAAGACGACGCCGACGATCTTGCCATCGACCAGTGCCGGCCCACCGCTGTTCCCGGAATTGAGCGCGGCGTCGACTTGGATCCGCAGCCCAAACGTCCCGTAGCGGTAATGGACGAACTCGATACGGGAGACGATTCCCTCTGTGACAGAAATCTGCTCTCCACCAATGGGATAACCGTAGGCATTGACCGTTTCTTTCACTTTGGGGCGTTCCGTCGCCAACGGAAGAGGAGGCCGATTCTTGAAGAAGGAAGGATTCGAGACTTCCAGGAGCGCAAGATCCATCCCTGGCGCGATGGCCACCACCTTGGCCCGGACTTTGGAAGGGGATCCGTGAGCCTGCACCATGATGCGGCTTGCGTACAAAACGACGTGGGCGTTCGTGAGAATCCGTTTGCCCTCGATGATCGCTCCGGATCCGGATACCTCGGTCGCATTGGATCGCGTCCACGGACGAGAAAAACTGGGTGGGCGGCGCGTGGCGTAGATCTTGACCACCGAGTCCCGAACGTCGGCTGCCTCAAGACCTGCGCCGACCATCACGATCGCCGCCCAAACCGCGACACGTCCCCAACCTTGTAGCACCATCATTGAACCCACTCCGCCTGACAGATCGAAACAACCGCACGTCCCACTCCCCGTGGATCACCATACCGCGCCGATGCGGCCGGAGCGAGACGGGGGAGCGGACGGATCGGCGGGACGCGACTACAATGAAACTTTATCCTGGAAATCACGCTCTGTGGAGGAAATCAAGTCCATGATTCGAGTCTGTCCCCCGTGGCCAGGTCGTTCTCGTCTTTACGCAAGCACGATCGCGGTGATCCTCGCCCTTGCCTGCGGCTCATGGCCTCGGCCTGCGGCCGCCGATCCCAAACCGAAACGCTTGACCGTCGCCACGTGGAACCTCGAGTGGTTCTACGACGAATTCCGAGGCGATAATCGCTCCGATCTGGCCCGCCAACAGTCCGCCCCTTCCCGCAACGACTGGGAGTGGAAACGCAACGCGGTGGCAGCCGTCATCGCCGAAATCCGGCCCGATATCCTGGCGGTCCAGGAGGTCGAAAATCGAAAAGTACTCCGCTACCTCTGCCAGCGACTCGACCAGGAACACGGCATCAAGTACCGCATCGCTTTCATCGAAGGTCGCGATGTCTTCACCGAACAGGACGTCGCCATCCTCTACCGCTCGGGACTTGTCACCTACTGCCGGCACGAACAGAGCTGGGAAATGTTTCGGAGCAAGCAATACTACAACGTCTCCAAACATATCGCCGCACACTTCGAATGGGGCCAAGGACCGGAAAAGGAGCATCTGGCCTTGATGAACGTCCATCTGAGATCACGGGTCGAAGGAGCCGCGATTCGCCGGAGGCAAGCGCGACTCGTGCACGCGTGGGTTTCACGTTGGCTCGAATCCGGACACCACGTCATCGTCACGGGTGACTTCAACAGCGAACAGACCGCAGAAGACGCTTCAGCCCACCGCACGATCGGAATCCTCACCGGTCGCGAAACGGCATCTCCCGATGATGACTTGATCGATCTGCATCGGTATCTTGACAAGAACCGGCGCAACACGCACTTGCTCGCCAACAAACAATTCGACCGCATCCTCGTCAGCCCGTCGTTGATGCCACCCTCCAAGAACGACCGTAGAAAACGCAGCCACTACGCCTTTCGTTCAATCCGCGTCTATCCACAACTCGTTATTCGAGGCCGCAAGGATGGCGAGGAACATTGGAAACGCTATTTTAAGCTTCCCGAAAACCAACGGGACATCAGCGACCACTATCCTGTCGTCGCTGTCTTCGAACAGACCTCGACTCCTTAACTGTTCTCTGGAAAATGACGCCTTCGTTTGAACTCGCTCGTGGAGAACGCGTCTCATGTCAACCGCTGACGTAACGACACTCTTTCACCATTTCCGTCGCCGAAGCTTCAGGATCTGCATGGTAAGGACTCTTTGGATCCTGATGTTGCCGATCCTCCCAGGTGGTCTCGCACAAGGGCACCGTGCACGAGCGGAAAACTGGCCCCAGTGGCGAGGTCCCCACGGAACGGGCGTGAGCAGCGAACGGGGTATTCCGCTGATCTGGAATGCCCAGCGCAATCTCCTCTGGAAAGCCGAACTCCCGCAGTGGGGCAACAGCACGCCGGCCGTCTGGGAGTTCCTGACGTTCTTGACTTCCCACACCGAAGACGGCCGGCTCCTCGTGCAAACGCGCCGTGTCGATACGGGACAGCTACTCTGGGAACGGCAGCTGGGAAAAGAATCCGCGCCTCGTCAGGCGCCGCCTCGGACGACTCAGAAGTTCCATCGCCTCCACAACTACGCCACACCTTCTCCCGTTACCAATGGTTCGATCGTGGTCGTTCACTTTGGCAACGGCTTGCTAGCCGCCTTTACGATCGACGGAAAAGAATTGTGGCGCCGAAATCTACAAGACGATTACGGGCGCTACACGATCTGGTGGGGACATGGCAACAGCCCCATCCTCTACAACGACCTGGTCATCTCGGTCTGCATGCAGGACTCGCTCAGCGACGTCCGCGACAAGCCGGTCGACAGCTACGTCGTCGCCCACGATCTCCAGACGGGCAAGGTGCGCTGGTTCGTCCGACGGCCTACGGATGCGATCGCCGAGGAATGCGATGCCTACACCACGCCGCTCATCGTGCCTCGCGGCGATCACGACGAGCTGCTCATCATGGGAGGTAATCAACTCGACGCCTACGATCCCTCCACCGGCAAGCAACTCTGGTGGCTCCCGGGACTCAAAGGAGGCCGCACCGTGACCGGCCCCACCGTCGGCCACAACATGATCTTCACGACGATCGGCAAACGCGGTGCACTCCTGGGTATCGACTATCCCACGACGCCCGGCAAGCAGCCTCGGTCCCGAATCCGCTGGCAAACGCGACTCGGTACGCCCGATACGTGCTCTCCCGTCCTCTGGAAAGAATGGCTGTTCGTCGTGAGTGACCAAGGTGTGGCACGGTGCTACGACGCTCGGCGAGGCCGCAATGAATGGACGAAGCGACTGAAAGGGCAATACAAGGCCTCACCCATCGCTGTCGATGGGCATATCTTCTTTCTCAATACCGAGGGACTCTGTACGGTCGTCACCGCCGGCCCCGCCTTTGCCAAAGTGGCGGAGAACAAGGTCGACGATACGACGCTCGCGTCTCCGGCCTTCAGCAATGGGCGGCTCTTCATCCGAGGCCATCGCTACTTGTGGTGCATCGGCCGCAAGTGAGTATCTCCGGCGAGTTCGTGAGCCTTATTCACGATGTCGTTCTCGACCGTCTCACTCCATGGACTGAAGAAACCGTAGTAGACCATCGAGCCCCCCCCTTCGTAACCACCCTCCGAGAGGACTCGCCGAGACGGAATGTAAGCCATCACATCATGGCAGTAACCGGCGACCCACGTCCGCGTCCCGTGGCGTTCCCCCTTCAATCGCAACGCATAGTCGACGACGACTTCCCCGCCCAGCGTCCACCATTCGACCTGATCGCCGAAGCGCCAATAGCCGACCGGATAGGGGTACCCGCGTGGTAGCGATTCGCCGCGGTCCATACGAGCCAGCCACATCTTGGCTCGAGCCGCCACATAGCGATTCTTGGACGTCGTTTCCGATTCGACCTGCTCGCGAGTCGGCACGTGGGCGAACGTGAGTTCCACTGTATCGAAACGCGTCGTCAACGGTCCCTCGAGCGGTTCGAGTCGCCCCGATTGCAACACCGAGTCCACCGCATCGGCCAATTCCGTTCCGTACTTCTGCGCCAGGGCACACGTCCGCCGCGGCAGCGGGTTCTGATCGCCTCCGCAACCGGCCCAAAAGAGCGCCACGCACTCCGGATAACGCTGCTCGAGTGTCAACTGAGCGTGTCCCGGATAGTCGCCCGACCAGTAGTACCATGACAGTGTCGTGGCATGGCAGGCATAGCCGAAGAGTACCGCCTTCAGCTTGCCTCCCGCATCCTTCACCGCCAACACGGGAACATCGTGGTCGAAGGGACCGACGAGTTTCCCAGCCGCACGCCGCGCCGGTACTTCGGCAGCCGGATTATTTCGCCGGTTCACGGCAAAGGTGGCTCGCCCACTTCCCCACGAAAGCTGGGCCGGCTCGAGTTTCTTTGCCGCATCGGCAACTACTCCTAAAACTTGCTCTGTCAAAAACTCGACATAGTCGGACGCCAACTTCTGCTGCTCGGGAGACAAAAGCTCAAAATGAAGCGGCTTCAAGTTGGCCACGACTACCGGACCACTGTGCGTGTGCGATGTACTCAACACGATCTGGTCTCGCGAAATGTCCCACTTCTTTTCGATCGCCGTACACCAGCGATCGGCCAATGCTCGGTCGATCCCGACCAGATCAAGCGTCACGATGAGCCCCCGATGGCCGCGAGGATCTTCCAACCAGAGTGCCTTGGCATGCAGGTCGGTCGACGTCCCTTCGGCGGGATGAGTGCGAGCCGCATAGCCGGCCATCCACATCAAATGCCGAGGCGTGATGCGCCGCTTCGCCGAGCCCGCCTTCCACGTCGCCACCGGCTGGGCCCCAATCGCGCCTTGCCAACCGATCGCCAAGCACAGGCAAGTAATCGCCAGAAAGCCTCGCCGCTTCATTTCACGACTCCCAATACGAAGATGGTTTAACCTCTCCCACCGATCGACGTATTAACGGTCGGCTAAGAGAAACGCCAGCAAGTCGGCCATCTGCTCGACCGTGATTTCCTTCTCCAGTCCTTCGGGCATCAGCGATTGACCGGTGCTCTTGAGGGCGTCGATGTCGATGCGCAACACCGTGTCGCTGGCGTTGTCGGCGCGCTTGAGCACCAAACTGTTGGCCGACTCGGAGGCAATCATTCCACTGAGCACACGGCCATCGGTCAGCCGGACATTGTAGTTGAGAAACTCGGGGTTCACTTCGCGATTCGGATCGAAGACGTTCGTCAAGATCGCCTCGGCGCCTCGATTGCGCATCGCCGCCAGGTTCGGGCCGATGGCGTGGCCGATTCCGTCGACTTGATGACACTTGGCACAGACGCGCCGAAAGACTTCGCGTCCCCGGGCCACATCACCTTTCATGCGAAGCGCCGCTGCGTAGCGTTTCACCACCGCCTGCCGGTCCGCGTTCGTCCCGCCCTTGAGCAACGGCCCGACTTGCCGAGTCAGTTCGGCGTCCCCCAATGAGGCCAGCCGTTTCAACTGAGATGTGCTCACATCCCCCGTCGGAATGCGCCGATCGGCAAGGGCCCGCACGAGGGCTCGAGCCCACTCGGTCCGCGAAGCCAACAGATCGCCGGCCCGCGTGCGCAGCGACGGACTCAAGCCGGTCCAGTTCTCCAAAACCAGCTCCGCCACTTCGGGGTCGGTGAACCCGCCGAGCGTCGCTAAAGCCGCCATTTGGATTTCCGCTTGCTGCGATGGTTGCAACAAGTCGGCGAACAAGTCGCGCAATTCGGAAAACGAACCAAGAGCCAACTCGCGCACGGCCGCGGCACGGCGATTCGCGGGAAGCTCCGTGTTCTCGGCGACCTTGCGTGCTCGCTCCACGATCGCGCGAGTCGCCTCGGCTGCTGAGCCGCCTCGGATCGCGGCGAGCTGGTTCGCGAAGGGCGACTTGGGCTTGGGCGCGAGGCCCCGCATGATGGCTTGAGCGACTTGCGACGGAGTGGCCTGATCCGCCAACAGCTTCAATACGGCGGCCACGTCTTCGCTTCTTTGCTGCTTGCCGATCTGACCAGCCAAGGCGGTGATCCATTGCCGTCCCGCGTTGCTCGTCGCGAATTTCTTGTCGTTCACGAGTCGCGCCAGGACGCGCCCCGAACCGGTGTGAAGCGAACTGCGAATGGCCACCGCCATCCAGCGGTCGGCACCGTCCCGCCGGATCAACTGGACCAGGGGGGCCGTTTTGACTTCGTCACTCAGCTCGCCAAGCGTAAACGCAACCTGATAGCGGACGCGCACGTCGGGATCACCGGCCAGTCGGGCAATCCGAGTTCTCAAGAGGGGCTCACGCTTCAGCAACGTTTCCGCTGCGCGCACCGCGTGTCGGCGGACCTGCGGATGTTTGTCTTCCATGGCCGCCAACAGGGTGTCCGCGTCGATTGCTTCGAGTGTCACCAGGAGATAAAGCGCTCGGATGCGAGCCTGAGGGTGATTCGATTCCCGAACCGTTTTCCGCAATAGGGGAGCAGCCTGCGGCTTGCGCTGCGTGGCCAATAGCCGAGCTGCCGTAGCACGATGCCATTCATTCGAGTGACTCAGGAGCGTCACGAGTTCCGTCGTACTCTTATGGTCGAGCCTCGGAAGAGGGCGCCGGGGCACGCCCTTTCGGACGACCCGGTAGATCCGGCCTCGGTCTCGACCGCTCGTCAGATCGAGGTGCTTCTTAATGATCGGCGGCAAACTCGCCGGATGTTCGATCGTCTCCCGATACATGTCGATGATGTAAAGGCATCCGTCTGGGCCGTTGGCGAATTGTACCGGACGAAACCAGATGTCCTTCGACGCCACGAACTCGCTCTTTTCGTCGATGCGTTTGCCCACATACGTCAGCGAGTCGGGAGATCGTTCGAGGCGTTTACGATGGACGATATTGCTTCCGACGTCCCCGACGATGGCGAGTCCGCAGTCGGCCTCGAGCCACCCATCACCTAGAAAAATGGTCAATCCCGTGGCACTGGTGAAATAACCGGAGGCGCGGCCGCCTCCTTCAACGGGTCCGGGGACGAGTTTCTTGACTCGCAAGCGCGTCCGAATGATGCGCCACGGCTCGACCGGACTGGAGCGGTAGACTTCGGCTTGAGGTCCATCGGCGGCGATCATGGCTCGCGGGGACGGAGCCGCCAGGTAGGGGTTGCGCGCCACATATCGGTCCTCGAACATCACCTGTTGCAAATGGTTGCTGTTGGAGCAGACGAACTTGGTTCCCCACTCGTCGAAACTCATCCCGTGCTGTGCTCCTCCGCTTTCGGCACGCAGCTCCCACGTCCGAGGATCGAAGGAGAAGTCGCGTCCTCGCAGTGTCAGAGGCCGGCGATCGGGATGACGAGGACATGTCACTGTCGCTCCGCTGCTGCTCGTGGCCGCCTCGATGCGGTTGTCGAGTGTCCAGCGAAATGAGTTGAGCAGCCCTTGCACGTTGCTCCGGGAGAAGCCGGTAAAGACACGCACGCGCTCGTCTGCCTTGCCGTCCCCGTCGGTATCGCGGAAGAACCAGATGTCGGGAGCCGCTCCCACGAAGACGCCGCCGTCGTAACAAAGGATGGCGGTGGGCCAGGAAAGTCCGTCGACGAAGACTGTGGCGTGTTCGAATCGGCCGTCTCCGTCGCGGTCTTCGAGCAGGCGAATGCGGCCCAGGTTCAAGTCGGCGTCTTCGGAGTAACCGCGCATCTCCACGACGTACATCCGGCCACGCGCATCGAAGTCGATCGCCACCGGATCGACGACCTGAGGCTCGGCCGCCGCCAACTCGATCGCGTAGGGAGGCTTCACCACGAAGTTGGCCAGTGCCTTCTCGGGCGACATCGGGGGAATGCGAGGAAGCTCGGCGGCGTAGTCGCGGTCGAGCGAATCCTCGGGTGGAGCCTCCTGGGCCAGGCCGGTCGACAACCCGAGGCCGGCGATCAGCAGGCAACCGAGTCGGAAGATGCCAAGGAAGAGGGAAGCTCGTCGGGAAGAACAACGAAAAAGAATCATGGCAGTGGACTCTCGGATGGCGGGAAGAACATGGGGTGTTTCCGGAAGGACCTTCCATTGTGATCGGCGGCCGCTGCCGTTGCCACCCGTCGCCGAGGACCGCACGCTCAAGCAACGCGCCCCTGCCGTCGGGCTGCCAATAGCCGTCGCTGCCGAATCCGACTATCCTGTGCCGGTCGGGACTCGAGTTCCCTTGCGTGGCTCGAGTCCGTTCCGCCCTGTTCCCGGCCGCTCGATGCGTGCGGCCCCCGGAGCCTTCCTCATGCAATGGGCCATTTGCAACGAGACGTTTCAGGACTGGCCGCTGGAAAAAGCGTGTCAGTACGCCCGAGAAGCCGGCTACACGGGACTCGAGATCGCTCCCTTCACGCTGGGAGCCGACGCCTATGCAATCGGCGACGAACAGCGGCGAGCCGTGCGTGCGGCCGCCGAGGAAGCTGGGCTGGAGGTGGTGGGACTCCACTGGCTGCTGGCCAAGACCGAGGGCTACTACCTCACCAGCCCCGACCCGGCCGTCCGGCAGCGAACGGGGGAGTACCTGGCCGAACTGGCGAGGCTCTGTCGAGACCTCGGCGGCAGCGTCCTGGTCCTCGGGTCGCCCCAACAGCGGAACCTCCTGCCGGGCGTCACGCACGACGAGGCGGTTCGCTACGCGGCCGATGTGATCGAGCGGGCGGAGCCGACGCTGGCCGAGCACGAGGTCGTCCTGGCCGTCGAGCCGCTCGGGCCGCAAGAGGGCGACTTTCTCCGAACGGCCGATGCGGCTCGCCAACTCATCGGTCAAGTCGATTCGCCGTGGTGCCGATTACACTTGGACGTGAAGGCGATGTCGACCGAGTCGAAGCCGATTCCCCAGATTATTCGGGAAAATGCGGACTTGCTCGAGCATTTTCATGCCAACGACGCCAATCGCCGCGGCCCGGGAATGGGGGAGATCGACTTCGTGCCGATCTTGCAGGCCCTCCGAGACATCGGCTACAAGAAGTGGGTCTCAGTCGAGGTTTTCGACTATGAGCCGGGGATCGAGCGGCTGGTGCGAGGCAGCCTCGACTATCTCCGCTCGTGTTTGGCGAGACTCGACTGAGTCGCTACAATAAGCCTGGAGGCTCGCACTCGTAGACCAACGCTGGAAATCGCATCGCCATGGCCAAGAAGAAACCACGCAAGAAGCTCCCCAAGTCGATCGCCGTCATCAACGCCGACAACTGCACGGGCTGCGAGTCGTGCGTCGAAGTTTGCCCCGTGGACTGTATTTCGCTCAACGAACGGCAAATGGGGGTTCGTGGGGTCCAGGCATGGTGCGAGGTTGATTTCGAGCGGTGCGTGGGATGTGAAGTCTGCGTCCATATCCCCAAGAAGAAGACTGATCCCTACGAGTTGACCGTCTGCCCGTGGGATGCCATCGAAATGGTCCCGACCGAACAGCTTGCGGTGGTGGTGGCGCAGATCGGCGGTCCTCCGGATTACCTGGAAGAGAACTGGGACCGGCTCGTGGGGACGGCCCAGCACCTGGCCGAGTTGAAGGCCGGCGGCTAAGAACGGCATAAGTCACCGTGCGCGATTGTGAGACACGAACACACCTATGCCGCCCGGTGGCGACGCTAACGTGGACGAAAATATAAACTGGGAGGGCAAGGCTCTGCCGAGCCGGAATTCCATATGCCCGTCACCAGGTGAGCCATGGCATGCCTGCAACGGGCTTTTACCAACGCACGTCTTGTATGGTGGACGAACCCGCCATCGTCCGTCCTGACACCGGCCATCTGCGACTTCCAAATCCGAGTCTGTGCTGCCGTAGTGGCTCCTCTTGCGGCTCGGCTGGAGCCTCGCCCTCCCAACTCGGGAAACGTCGTTCTTGTATACTAGGATTGGTTGCTTTCGTGACCGCGCGGAGTGTCCCTTCGATCTGCTGGCCATGTGGAGAATGCCCGTGATTGGCAAGAAGTGTCGAATTGCGAGTATCAGGTTTCGAGTGTCGGTTGTCACTGCACTGTTCGCAATGTCGGCCCTGCTGGTATCGTCCGTGCGGGCCGGCGACAATGCCAAAAGAAAGAAGCATGAAGACGAGATTATTTCGAAGATCCTGGAAGACTGGAAAGCACGAAGCCGATCGGTCGACACACTGATTCTGGAAGCCAACGGGACCGAGCTTCATCCGAAAGGATTGTACAATAATGATCCCTCTTTGCCGAAAGGTTTCACGGGCACGTTTCCCAAAGAAGATTATGCGGGATTGGCGAAGGAGGTCTTCGTGATCGACTATCGACAGGGCCTCTTGCGAAACGAGACTTTATTGCCTTTGCCGAACCTGAGCGTGAATCCTCCGGTGATGGATCAGTCGGACACGGTCTTCGTTTACGACGGCAAGAAAGTCGCCCTCTGGATTCGCGGCCTTGATCCGAAAAACCCCAGCGGGCACGTGAATTGGTATCGCCCAAAAGGAGTGGGCTCCCGGATGTGGTTCAACATTCGATATGACCCGATTGCCTGGGGATTCGGAAACGTGGCTCCCGAAGGTATCGGCCGGAATAAGATTGAGCGGCTGCGCCCATCGCTCAAGAAATCGGACCTCACTTACGTGGGAGTTGCCGAGTGTCGAGGGCGGCGAGTCCATCGCGTTCGCGTCGGAATTCGTCCCACGGGATACACGGAACT
>WFWZ01000195.1 GCA_015490875.1 Planctomycetaceae bacterium | reverse complement strand
TCGGAACCAAAGGCCCGACCCTCTCGACCTACATCTCCATCCCCGGCCGCTACCTCGTCCTCATGCCGGCGCTCGGCCGCGTCGGCGTCTCCCGCAAAATCGAAGACGAAGATGACCGTCGCCGTCTGCGCGAAGTCATGCTCGAACTCAATCCGCCCAAGGGACTCGGGTTCATCGTCCGGACGGCCGGCCAGGGACGCACTCGCAAAGAGCTGTCGCGAGATCTGGCCTACCTTCTTCGGTTGTGGAAGGTGATCGTGCGGCGCATCCGCAAGCAGGAAGCACCCGTCGACATCTACGAAGAAAGCGACATGATCATTCGGACCATTCGCGACATCTTCACCAGCGATGTCGACGCCATCTATATCGACCAGGAGGAAGCGTACGAACGAGCCAAGGAGTTCCTGCAGCTCGTCATGCCTCGCTACGTCGGGCGGCTCCAGCGCTACGAAGGAAAAGAACCACTCTTCCACCGATATAAGCTCGAAAGCGAGATCGCCCAGATCCATCGCCGCGAAGTGCCGCTGGAAGCAGGTGGGTCCATTGTGATCGACCCCACCGAAGCCCTCGTCGCCATCGATGTCAACAGCGGCAACTTCCGCACGGACGACTCGGCCGAAGAAACCGCTTATCAACTCAATCTGGCCGCTGCCAAAGAGATCGCTCGGCAACTGCGCCTACGTGACCTGGGGGGCGTCATCGTCAATGATTTTATCGATATGCGCAAGGAGAAGCATCGGCGCGGCGTCGAACGGGCCCTCCGTGAAGCCATGCGGCGCGACCGCGCTCGCACGAAGATCCTTCGAACCAGTCCGTTCGGACTGATCGAGATGACAAGGCAGCGTATTCGTCCCAGTCTCAAGCGAAGCGTCTACACCGATTGCCCGTGCTGCAACGGACGAGGACTCGTCAAGACCGCCGAAAGCATGGCCATCGAAGTCATCCGCATGCTCATGCTGGCAGGCCAACAGCCCAAGATCGCTCGCGTCACCGTCCGCGTCTGCGACGAAGTCGCCTCGTATCTCAACAATCGCAAACGCAAAGAACTCTCGCGACTCGAGGAAGAAGGCAACATGACGATTCAGATCCTCGGAAGCGACGGACTCTATCCCGAACATCTCGAACTGGACGCTCGAGACGAAGAAGGACGGGAAGTCCGACTCCCCACCTGATAGGAGCTCCACCATGTCCGCTATGCCGCCTCGCCGACATTCGTCTTCACCCACACGCCGCGCGTTTCTCGCCGCGGGGGCGACCAGTGCCGCCGCCTGGCCGCTCGCCCATGCGACGACCGCAGCCGATGCGCCCGAAGCGACCGTTGTCCGCCCCCCGGAAAACAAGCGCCTCCTCCTCTCGTGCAAACTCGGCATGATCGCCGCGGAAAAAGATGGTCGGAAACTGTCTCTCGTCGAGCGCCTGAAGGTCGCCCAACAAGCCGGCTTCGACGGCGTCGATTTCGATCAGGCAGGCGGCTATCGACCGGAAGAAGTCCGAGCCGCCGTGCTCGAGTCGGGCGTCTTCGTCCACAACGCCATCAACCACAATCACTGGCGAGACCGGCTGACCAGTCCCGACGAAAAAGTCCGAGCCAAAGGGCGAGCCAATATCGCTCACTGTTTGCGTGTTTCTCACGCCGCCGGCGGAAGCGGTGTCCTGATCGTCGTCGGACGAGCCTCCGATGGGAAACCTGAGGAAGTCACCGAGCGCTGCCGGCAGGAAATCCGCAAACTCCTCCCTCTTGCCGCGTCGCTGGGACAAATGATCCTCATCGAAAATGTCTGGAACGGCATGTTCTACGACCACGACGGTCCGCCCGAGCAGTCTCCTCAAGCCTTTATCGACTTCGTCGATAGTTTCAACAGTCCGTGGGTCGGCATGTACTACGACATCGGCAATCACTGGAAGTACGGGCAGCCGGGGGAATGGATCCGCGCCTTCGGACGACGTTGCGTCAAACTCGACGTGAAAGGCTTCAGCCGCAAGACGAACAAGTTCACTCCGATCGGAGAAGGCGACCTGCCGTGGAAGGATGTCCGGGAAGCTCTCGAGGAGGTCGGATTCTGCGGCTGGGCCACCGCCGAAGTCAAAGGGGGCGGCATCGAAGAACTCACGCGAGTCCGCCAGCAAATGGAAAACGTGTTCGGATTGGCTTGAGCCCGACCGCGACCAATCATACCCAACCGAGCGAAACCGGCTTCAAAACGGAACGATGCCAGGTGGGATGGCCGGTAGATTCCTGGGCGCTCGGCCTGGAATTGCGGCTTCCCCCCTTTGACGAATGAGCGGGCATCGACCAAGGTGAGCTTTGGTAGGCTTGAAGCGAATGGTCGGCCCGGAGGTCGCAAGCGCTTTGCGCGAAGAAACTGGCCAAGCTGGAAAAACTATACTCGTGGCGGCGAGTTTACCGATGAATGAGCCGATCGGTTTCCGGCAAGACTGCTCGAGCTTGCGGCGATGAACGCCCGTCGATGGGCTGCCATTCCTGGGACAGGGAGAACCCCGGCAAAATGACGACACCCCTTCGCTTCTGCCTTGTGCTGCACAACCACCAGCCGGTCGGCAACTTCGACTTTGTCTTCGAACAAGCCTACCAGCAAAGCTATCTCCCGTTTCTGGACGTCTTCGAACCGTTTTCCGACCTGCGGATTTCGCTTCACACGAGCGGCCCGCTGATGGAGTGGCTCGACCGACACCACCCCGAATACCTCGACCGGCTCGTTCCGCTCGTCGCCGCCGGGCGCGTCGAAATCCTGGGAGGCCCCTTCTATGAGCCGATCCTGACGATGATTCCGGCGACCGACCGTCGGGGGCAGATCGAGGCGTACTCGCGATGGCTCGAACAGCGGTTGGGGGCCGAGGTGCACGGGATGTGGGTACCCGAGCGGGTTTGGGAGGCATTTCTCACTAGCAGCCTCGCCGATGCGGGAATCGGCTACACCGTGCTCGACGATTTCCACTTCCGATGTGCCGGCCTCAACGAGTCCGACCTGGACGGATACTACCTGACTGAAGACGAAGGACGGATACTGCGCATTTTCCCCGGTAGCGAACGCCTGCGCTACTTGATCCCGTTCGGCGCTCCTGAAGAGACTCGAGATTACCTAGGACTGATTCATTCCCGACGTCCCGGAGCCGTCGTCGTCTTCGCCGATGATGGCGAGAAGTTCGGCACGTGGCCCAAGACCTTCGATCACGTCTACCGTAACGGCTGGCTCGAACGATTCTTCCACATGCTACAAGAGAATCGGCACTGGATCGAAACCGTGACGCTCGGAGAAGCCACCCGTCAGACCGAGCCGCGAGGCCGCATTTATTTGCCGGACGCCAGCTACCGGGAAATGACCGAGTGGGCATTGCCGGTCGAGCGGCAAAGGGAACTCGAATCGCTAGAGCGCGAGTTCTCCGATCATCCTCGGTGGCAGGAGTTGCGGTCGTTCGTGCGAGGCGGGTTCTGGAGGAACTTCAAAGTCAAGTACCCCGAATCGAACTGGATGTACGCCAAAATGATGGAGGTGAGCCGGCGATGCGAGGCGCTGCGCGAGCCGCATCATCCGGATGCTCGAGCTGCCCGGCAAGCTCTATACCGAGGCCAGTGCAATTGCGCCTATTGGCATGGAGCCTTCGGCGGCATTTACCTGCCACACTTGCGTCACGCGGTCTACCGGGAACTGATCGAAGCGGAAAACCGGATTGAGGAAGCTGAAGGAGGACGCTCTTCCGCCGTCGAGGTGCGCGTCGATGATTTCGATTTCGATGGCTATCGCGAAGTCAAACTCTACAACAACCGGCTTGCAGCGTACGTGGCGCCGGCTCGAGGCGGTACGCTCTATGAACTCGATATTCGAGACGCTCGCCACAATGTCCTGGCGACCTTGGCCCGCCGGCCCGAGGCCTATCACGAGCAGGTGAAACAGGGGGCGAGTGGACCGACCGACGAAGTCGCCAGCATCCACGATCTGGTCGTCTTCAAACAGGAGGGGCTCGACCGGTGCCTCTATTACGACTCGCAACCCCGTACCAGCCTGGTCGATCACTTCTTCGCTCCAGGTGAAGCGAACCCCGACCGGTTGCTCGCCGTCGAGGTGACCGAACGCGGCGATTTCGCGCAATGCTGCTACGAGGCGACTACGCGCCGCAACCCCGATCACCTTCAAATCCAAATGAAGGCGCAAGGGACTGTTGACGGCCATCCTGTCACGATCACCAAAGGACTCGCCCTTCGCTCCGGTTCAGCAGTCCTGGAAGTCGCTTACCTGCTCGAGCAACTACCGGCCGGTTGCGAGTGGGATTTCGCCGTCGAGTGGAATTTCTCCGGACTCCCGGCCAACGCAGACGGGCGGTACTTCTTCGACGAACACCGCCAGCCGATGGGCCAACTTGGTAGCCGTTTGCAACTCGAAGACCAAACGAGTCTCGGACTGGCCGACGAGTGGCTGGGACTCGCCTTCACGATGCGCATGAACCGGCCGACCGGATTCTGGACCTTCCCCGTCGAAACGGTCAGCCATTCCGAAGGTGGTTTCGAGCTGGTTCACCAGTCCGTGGTCGTTCTGCCGCACTGGCGAGTTCGTCCGGACGCCCAAGGACGATGGAGTGTCACCTTTGAAGTCGAATGCCTTTCGACCCAATCGGACGACTCAGCCGAGACAACGTCTTCGGAGCGGCCCGCCGCCGCGTCGTTGTAGAGGCACAACGCGGGATCTCCTCCGAGACTGGATTTTGTCGCCACGCGATCGCCATGCCCGCAAAAGCCGCTCCATCCGAGACTGTCGTCGCTCTGGCGCAAATGCGTTGCGATGAAGATCGCGATGCCAATTGGTCGCAAGCCGAGGCGCTGGTGGCCGAAGCACACAAACGGGGCGCGGATGTCGTTTGCCTTCCCGAGCTATTCGCGGGTCCCTATCCCTGCCAACAAGAAGACCATGAGCGTTTTTCCGAGGCGGAACCGGTCCCGGGGCCGACGACGGAGCGTCTCGGAGCATGGGCCCGACGCTACGGCCTGGTCATCATCGGCTCCCTCTTCGAACGCCGCGCGGCCGGCCTGTACCACAACACGGCGGTCTTGATCGAACGAGACGGGCGACTCGTGGGACACTATCGGAAAATGCACATTCCCGACGATCCGCACTACTACGAGAAGTTCTACTTCGCACCTGGAGACTTGGGGTATCCGGTTTTCGAAACGAGTGCCGGAGCGATCGGACTGGCCGTCTGCTGGGACCAGTGGTTTCCGGAAGCGGCGAGGTTACTGGCGCTGGCGGGAGCCGAGATCGTCTTCTACCCGACGGCCATCGGATGGCTTTCGGAAGAGAAGGAGACCTGGGGAGCCGATCAGGTCGATGCGTGGCGCACCTCCATGCGAGGGCATGCCATCGCCAATGGGATGTTCGTCGCGGCCGTCAATCGCGTGGGCCGTGAAGATACCATTGAGTTTTGGGGACACTCCTTCTGCTGCGATCCCTACGGACGCGTCCTGATCGAAGCGAAAGCAACAGCAGAACCGCGACTTGTCACCGCGACGCTCGATCGTTCCCTCGTCGAAACCGCACGCACCCATTGGCCGTTCCTGCGCGACCGTCGGATCGACGCGTACGAAGGACTGCTGCGGCGTTTTCTCCGTTGAGGCCAACTGCGATGGCCGACTCGCCAACCTCGGACCCAGTTGTTTCCCGGCGATGGCCCGCTGAGTGGGAAGCGCACGAGGCCACACTCGTCGCCTGGCCGGTGGCTCGCCACACCTGGCCGGGTCTGTTCGATCGTATCCCCCGCGCCTTTGCGCGACTCGTACACGCCATCGCCGATGCGGAACCGGTGGTCGTTCTGGTGGCCAGCGATGCGGCTCGCCGACAAGCCGAGCAATGGGTGGGGTGCCATCAGCGTGTCACTCTTTTGCCGATTTCTTTGAATGATTCGTGGATCCGCGACTACGGACCGCTGGCAGTTTGGGAACACGATCAACTCATCCTGGTCGACTTCCGCTTCGACGCTTGGGGGCGCAAGTATTCTCCGTGGGAAGACGACGACGCCGTCACCGAAAAACTGGCACGGCACTGGGATCTGCCGGTCGAGCGCATCGACATGGTGCTTGAGGGAGGAGCGCTGGAGGGGAACGGCGACCGATGCGTCGTGGCGACCTCTCGATCCGTCTGGTCTCGAGCTGCGACCCTCGCCCCCGCCGATGCCGCTCGACAATACGAACAGCTGCTCCGTCGGCACCTGGGGATCGAACACCTCTGTTGGTTGCATCATGGGGAATTGGTCGGAGATGACACCGACGGGCACATCGACCAACTAGCGAGATTCATCGCCCGCGATCGCATGGTCGTGGCTTCGGCCGACGATCCGACCGACGCCAATCGCGAGCCTCTTCGCAGAATGCGGGCTGAACTGGAAGACTGGTTCGAGCGGCACGATCTGGCGATCGAACTCGTCGATCTCCCGATTCCGCGGGATGTCACCTACCTGGGAGAGCGTCTTCCTGCCAGCTATTGCAATTTCCTGATGGTCGAGGGTGCCCTACTCCTGCCGACCTTCGCCGATCGGATGGACGAGCGGGTCATGGGCATCCTGGCGGACCTCCTACCAGATCGCGAGATCGTCCCCATTCCGTGCCGTGAGCTCGTTTGGGGACTGGGAGCCGTTCATTGTTTGACGCAAACCTTGCCGCGCCGGCCTCCATCTCTGGAAAGACCAGCACCATCGACGCGGTGACGCATACGTGGCATCGCTTTCAGAAAAGGCTCCATCAGTTCTACGGTTCGTTGAACGGCTCCCTGTTGCGCTCGCACCACTTGTTGTGCGCGGTCGCCGAGGGCACGTCGCCATGCGGGATCCGCCAAACACTGCTCGACGAACGCCGTCAACTCCCGTTGGTCGTGAACCACGCGTGCCGCGTCAGCCTCCAAAAGCAGCGAGACCACATCCCGGAAGTTTCGCGTGCGCGGTCCGAACGAGACGGCGGCGCCGTAGCCGGCCGGCTCGATCATGTTCTGGCCTTCCCGAGCCCCCATCGATCCGCCGACATAGGCGATCTGGGCGGTGCCCCACCAGGCGGCCAACTCGCCCATCGTGTCGACGAGAACGACCGGTCGGTCGCCCCGGGGGTCACGCGAGCGGCGAGCCCACGCGACGCCCGATCGGTCCAGCAGACTGGCCACTTCCTCAAATCGCTGGGGATGCCGGGGCACGAGCACCAGACGCAACTGGGGATACCGATCTCGCAACTGCAAGAACGCTTCTAGTGCCAGCGCCTCCTCGGGAGCCTGCGTACTGCCCGCCAGGAAGATGACTTGCTCCGGAGTGATCCGGGCCCACTCGGCCAACGCCTGCGTGTCCGCGTGGTGCCGGTCGGTGCGAGCCCCATCGAACTTGAGGGAACCGACAGCGTGGACGCGGTCGGCCGGTGTTCCCAGTCGCACGAAGCGCTCGGCGTACGTGGGTGTTTGAGCGGCCACGGTCGCGAGCCGCGCGAACATGAAACGCAGAATCGAGCCAAGCCGGCGGTAACCTTGGAAACTCCGATCGCTCAGCCGCCCGTTCACGACGATCACGGGCACGCCACGTGCCGCGGCGAGACGAATCCAGTTCGGCCAGAGCTCCAGTTCGGACAAGACAATCGCCGCCGGCTGCCATTTGCGGAGCACGCGCCGCACGGCCCAACTGAAATCGAAAGGAGCGTAACAGACTCGATCCGGTCCATAACGGCGGCAGGCCACTTCAAAACCGGTGTCGGTCGTCGTCGTGATCCGGAGACGAAGGTCGGGAAACCTTCGCTCGAGTTCCTCGACGAGCGGAGCCAACAAGTTGACTTCGCCCACGCTGACAGCGTGCAACCACACGAGGCGGCCGGCATGATGGCTCTCGGGAACGGTTCCCAACAACTTGGCTCGCCATCCTCGGCGATACTTGCCGCGCGCGAGCATGGCGTAAAGCCACCATGGCGAGGTGGCCAAGAGCAACATGAGATAGGCGGCATCGATCAACGTACTCACGAAAGCATCCTTGCCAGGCACGTTTTTGGGCAGGATCAGCCGACGCGGCTGCGCATGCAACAGTTCTTGTATTTCTTTCCGCTGCCGCACGGGCATGGCTCGTTCCGGCCGATCCGTTTCCCGACGTTGCGAATCGGACGTCGCACTTCTTCCGACTGCGTGTTCTCGATCGCCTCTTGCTGCTGCGATTGGAACTCGAGCCCCGAATCGATCGATTCGTGTTCGGCCTTCGTTTCGACCCACGTCGACCCGACGAAGTCTTCACTTAGTTGCTCCACACGAAAGATCAACTCCGTCGTGCGTGCGTAGATCGACTGCCACATCTGCTCGAAGAGCTTCATGCCCTCGCGTTTGTACTCGACCTTCGGGTCGAGCTGGGCGTAGCCTTTGAGTCCCACCGAGCTGCGCAGATGGTCCATGACGAGGAGGTGATCCTTCCACGCCGTATCGACGATCTCCAGGAGCACGGCACGCTCCAGCCGTCGCATTTCCGGATGGTATTTTTCGTCGACGGCCGTGAGCAGCTTTAGTTGCAGCTCTTCCGGGAGCATCTCTTCGACTTCATCGGGAGCCAGCTCGAAGCCGAGTTCTTCTTTGAGCCACAGGCAGAAGTCGCCGATTCGCTGACTCGAGACTTGTCCGCGCAACGGTACGTCTTCGGGAAGTCCTTCCAAGAGACTCGCCAGTTTCTGTTGGCCTTCCTCCAGGACCGCTCGGCCCCGCTCTTGGTTCTTACGACTGGCGTCCAAGAGCACTGCTTCGATTTCCTGACGCTGCTTGTTCTTGACATCTTCGAGCGTCAATGGGACGCCGAAGCGCTCGGCGGCCCATGCGATCAGTTCCTCGCGATCGATCCGTCCTCGTTCGTTCGAGTAGCGATAGAAGCCCGCGATCACTGGATACTGGACTTCTTTCTCGTCATACTGTCGTGCTGTCCGGTCGATGATCTGCTGTTTGATCTCGTCGGGCTCTTTCCCTTGGAAGTCTTCCAACGGAATCTCGATGCCGAACTTGTTTTTCACCCACGCGGCGACCGTGCGAATACGGTAGTCTTCGGCGAGGAACGGAGCGCCTTCGGAGAGATCGACGCGGTCGATGGCCTTGTGCGCTTCTTCGATGAGGAACTCGGCAACGTCATCTCGTCCGATCTTCTTCAAGTCGCGATCTCGCAGATTGAGTCCCCAACGCGTGTTGGCGAACTTGGCCAACGCTCCCCACGCCCAGTCGGAAGGATCTTCGGAAAGCGGGAGGTTCTCTTCGATGGCATCGTGCACCTGCGTTTCGGAAAACCGCTTGGCTTCATCGCGTGCCAGAGCCTCCGCGTCACTGAAGTCCATGCCGCGGAAGTCGCGGCCGTCGAGCGTCGTTCCCAGGCGATTGCCCGCCCACTGGGCGAACGATTCGACGCCGTAGTCGCGATCCATGAACATATCGACGTGGTAAGCGATCTCCTCTCGCAGCATCTCTTCGATCATATGGCGGCAGTTGGCTCCGTCGAGGATCTGCTGGCGATAGGAGTAAACCCGCTTGCGCTGCTCGTCCATCACTTCGTCGTATTCGAGCAGGTTCTTGCGGATTTCGAAGTTGCGTTCCTCAACCTTCTTCTGAGCACCCTCCACGCGCCGCGTGATCATCTTGCTTTCCAAAGGTTCGCCCTCGGGCAAACTCTTCTTCAGCAGCGCCTGGATCCACGGTCCGGCGAAGATCCGCATCAAGTCGTCTTCGAGAGAAAGGTAGAAGCGGCTGCTTCCCGGATCGCCTTGCCGGCCGCAGCGACCGCGCAATTGCAAGTCGATCCGCCTCGCTTCGTGGCGTTCGGTCCCGATCACATGCAACCCGCCCAGCGATTTGACGAGTTCCGCCTCTTCCTTCATCTTCTCAGCCGATTCGATCTCCGCGACGAGGGCATCCCATTCTTCGCGTGGCACATCGAGGCGCGTGGGGTACTTATCTTGAAGTCGAGCCCAAGCCATTGTTTCGGGATTGCCACCGAGGATGATATCGGTACCGCGACCGGCCATATTCGTGGCGATTGTCACCGCTCCCAGTCTTCCCGCTTGAGCCACGATTTCGGCTTCGCGCTTGTGGTACTTGGCATTGAGTACTTCGTGACGGATGCCGCGTTGATCGAGGAGCTTCGAGAGCCGCTCGCTCTTCTCGATCGATACGGTTCCCACGAGCACCGGACGGCCACGCCGCTGGATGTCGGCGATCTCTTCCTTGCGGATGACCTCGAGGTTCTTGCGGCTCGAGCTTCCTCGCCGCACGAGACGGATTTCCGCATCGTTCTCGCGTTCGATCTGTCCGAGTATGATTTCGCCACTCTTGAGTCGGATCTCATCCCACTTGTTCAGTCGTTCGATTTCATCGGCTACCGCTTCATACTTCTCGCGTTCGGTTGCGTAGATCACGTCAGGATGCTCGATCCGCTGCAGCGGTCGGTTGGTCGGAATGGCGATCACATCGAGCTTGTAGATCTTCCAGAACTCGGTCGCCTCGGTCATGGCCGTTCCCGTCATACCGGCCAGCTTCTTGTAGAGTTTGAAGAAGTTCTGGAGTGTGATCGTGGCGAGCGTCTGGGTCTCCTCTTTGATCCGCACACCCTCTTTCGCCTCGACCGCCTGGTGCAAACCATCACTCCACTGGCGCCCTTCCATCAGGCGCCCCGTGAATTCGTCGACGATCACGACACGACCTTCTTTTACGACGTAGTTCACGTCGCGCTTGTAGAGGTAGTGCGCCTTGAGTGCATTGTCGATCAGATGAGGCCACTCCATGTTGCCGGCCGTGTAAAAACTCTCGACACCCGCCAGCTTCTCCGCCTGGCGCACGCCTTCGTCAGTCAACGTGACGTTGTGATCCTTTTCGTTGACCGTGAAATGCTTGTCCTTGACAAGCTGCCTCGCGATGCGGTCGGCCTCGGTATACTTCCGAGGGTCATCGAAGGCGGGCCCGCTGATGATCAGCGGCGTTCGAGCTTCATCGATGAGGATGTTGTCGACCTCGTCGATAATGGCGAAGTTGAGCGGGCCTTGGGATTGCTGGAGATGTTTGGGGAATCGGTCGTCTCCTCGAGCCGCAGGGCGCATGTTGTCGCGCAAGTAGTCGAACCCAAACTCGTTGTTCGTTCCATACGTGATGTCGCATGCGTAGGCCGCCTGGCGCTCATCAACGCTCATGTTGCTCTGGATCGCACCGACCGTGATTCCCAGCCCCATGTAAAGCGGGGCCATCCACTCCATATCGCGCCGAGCTAAATAGTCGTTGACGGTGACGACGTGGACGCCCTTTCCTTCGAGCGCATTGAGGTAGGCGGGGAGCGTCGCGACGAGCGTCTTGCCTTCCCCCGTGACCATTTCGGCGATCCGTCCGGAGTGCAAAACCATGCCGCCAATCAATTGCACGTCGTAGTGGCGCATCCCGAGGAACCGCCGCCCCGCCTCGCGGCAAACCGCAAACGCCTCGACGAGGAGGTCGTCGAGGGTCTCGCCCGCCTTGAGCCTCGCTCGGAACTTGGCCGTCTGCTCCTTGAGCTCGGCGTCACTCATCGCCCGATAGCGCTCCTCGAGCTCCCCAATCGCCTGCACTTTGGGTTGGAGTCGCCGGAGGTACCGAGCGTTGGAGGAACCGAAGAGCGTCGTGATGGCACGCTCGAAGCCGCGCATGAAGCCACCGGCGACACCGGTGACCGCATCCCAGATGTTCGTCAACCATTCCGGGGGCGCGATGGAGTCGCCACTTGTTGCTAAATTCGCCATAGGTTTGTCCCGTCTCGTGGACGTCTCACTCGAAAAGCCCGTTCGCTCTCCTCCCGCCCTAGCAGGAATGCTATCGACTCTCAATCACCGACGACGCGGAACGACCGGAAAGCGAACCGGGATCCTCTTGAAGGCACTGAAATGGAGGCTGTACCCAAACTTTCGCCCGCAAACAGCGTGCCCGAAGAGGGGTACCACGCTGGCGGGTTTTGTTACACGCTCAAAAACGCCGTCAGAAAACTTCCGGCCGCGAGCGATAAACTTTGACGGCAAAGAGATTTATAGCGCGTAACGCAACCTGCCGGCGTGATTCCCAGCCTCGGGTGTGTTGCTCGCGGCCGGAAGTTTTCTGACGGCGTTTTTGAGCGTGTAACAAAACCCGCCAGCGTGGTACCCCTCTTCGGGCACGCTGTTTGCGGGCGAAAGTTTGGGTACAG
>WFWZ01000194.1 GCA_015490875.1 Planctomycetaceae bacterium | reverse complement strand
TCCAACCAGTCCACCTCCGGACTATGTGCGGCCAGGGACGCAGCCTCCGGGGTTCGGCGACGGTCTCAAGATAATCTTCGATGAGATCAAGAAGACGGATGGGTACCAAAGCATGCTGGATGAACTTGAGGAGCCGCTGAAGGAAGTGGAATCGGAATTGGAGGAAGAATACGGTGAGTTGTGGTACCTCCCGCCAGTGGCGATAGGGGTCATTGGCATCGGTCTTTGGATCAATGAAGAGTACCCGGGTTGGCCGCTGCGTCCGATCGAAGGATGGACGGGCGGAACTCGACTTCCACTACCGAAGATTCCGATTGGGGACGTCTACATTCGGCCCATCGGCTACCTGGATGATAACTTTCAACTGTATCCCGGATTTGAGGCGGGATTCCACCACCGCTTTCCCAACGTCGGTCCGCCGGGCTCGCTCTGGGACGTGAATGTTCAGGGCAATATCGGGGCCGACCCAGGTGGGTTGACGGGATTTTCTTTCGATGCAAGTGCAACCCGCCCGATCCCGGATGGTCAGTTCAGTTTTACCATAGGCGGGAGTGTTGATGAGAAGGGTGATGTTGGCGGATCCATCAGTTTCCAGTTTAGCCGGTAGGCGTTGTCACTCGACGCAGTCAGATCGCAACCTGTGTCGTTTCGATGTATAGTGCAGGCAAGATGCGCAAGCGGGAGCAAGAGATAAAGGTTAGGCATAACCATGCCAAGACTAAGCGGAATATGGTGGTTGAGCGTCATCTGGACGGTTGTCACTAGCACGGCTGTGACATCACTTGGTTCTGAACCATTGAAGCAAGCATGTCTTGCCGCGGAGCGAGACTATGTTCTGGCGTGGGAGCCTCCAGACACGCCAATGATCGGTTACCTTCGCATACTGAACGACTGCAACAAGATACTCTCAGATGACTCTATTTGTGATTCGACCCGCCAGCACGCACTCTTTTGCCGTGGCATCTCGCACTGGTGCCGATGGGACGACCACGAGGCTCTTGAGGATCTACGCCGTGCCCTTGCCCTTGGGAACCTCGGGCGCTCGTATCAAGAGATCAAGTATTTCTACGCGCTGGTTACGGCCACTGTAGACAACGAGCGAGACCGAGAGAGATCCGCCAAAATCGTTGAGGAGCTAACGAAATCTTCTTCTCGGCGTGACGTTGCGAGGGCCTATGCTATACGGGCGATCGAGTTGGGCGGCAAGAAGCAATGGATGGACGCGCTAGCAGCTACTGACCAATCGTTGCGCCATGACCCTCAATTCGAACTCGCGTTTTTCGCTCGAGCTGTCACGTTAGCGAATCTCGGCCAGCCTAAGAGGGCTCGCGAGTATATGGAGAAGGTGCGCCGACGAACGGTCGAGACGGATCGTGTGATTGTCGAACGCCTTCGCGTTGGTATCCTTCTCGAATGCGGAAGACCGGAGGAGGCAGTTGTTGTGGCACGCCGAGCTGCCAAGTATTTCGTCGACCGGGCGGTACTATGGGCATTCCTATCCGAGCAGGAACGGTCCTTGGGGCACCCTGCTGCTGCGCGATACGCTGGTCTGCTCGCGTACACACTGAACCCTGAGCACGATTTTGCAAGAGCCAAAATGATCGAATACTTGCTGGACATCGGCAATGTGAAGAGGGCTGACGAACTCACCTCGACGCTCGTGGAAAAGGAGGAACTAAAAGATCTCAACGAGTGGGGTATGCTAAGACTTCGCATCGGCCTTGGAGATCGTCAAGCCATCGACCGGGCTATAGCGAGAATCGGTCCTGCCAATATGAATAAGGACTTACTGTGGCGAGCGGTGTTATACCTGAGTGCCTATCCCGACGATCGCGTGCGTGATGGCCGTTTGGCTTTGGAAGTCACCAAGAAGCTGCCTCCGCTTCGTCCGAAAATCAAGCACTACGCCTTGTGCCGGGCGATCGAGGCGGCAGCCCATGCTGAGTGCGGGGAGTGGGAAGCGGCGATGGCGGCCATCGAGGACGCTATGAAACATGCTCGAGACGAAAAGGAAAAGCAGAAACTGAAGGAACTCCAGAGACTGTTTTCGAACAAGACGCCTTACCGCTTGGACCCGTCGAAAGGCACGAACCAACCCCTTTTCCTTTCATTTTTCGTAACCGTTCACGAGCCGGACAACTGATCCGAAGCAACGGGCCGTCTAGAAAACATGGCGCTATCGAATCACTACCTGTGGGGTGAGCGGGTGGACGAGTTGTTGGCACAGGAAGACGTGACGAAGAACGTGACGGCGGCCGATCGAGTCTTGTGGCCGATCGTGGATCACTTGGGCACGGTGCGCGATCTGGTGAAGCAGGACGGCGCGGTGGCGACGCATT
>WFWZ01000193.1 GCA_015490875.1 Planctomycetaceae bacterium | reverse complement strand
GAGGCGCCCCAAGGAAAATGAAACTCGTACTTCCGAAACGGTCGGCCAAACCAAAGTCACTCGAACCGTCTCCGTCAACATCGCCCAGCGACGAAAGGTCGGCTCGGCGGAGTACGACCGAGTCGACTTCGGTGTAGACCGGCCGAGCCGGCTCCAAAGTCATCACGGGATCAGGCGGCAGAGTTCCCCAGCGCACGCCCTGCCCGTTGTCTTGCCGACCCAGGTGAATTCGCGTAACCGGATGGGCCCATTCATCGCCCGCTTCCGACAAGCGGTCGGTGCGCTGGATGGCGAGCTCGCCGAGATCCGAGAGGCCGTCCGCGTTGATATCGCCAAGGGGAATCAACGGCGGAAGAGGCGCCAGGTCGTCACCGCTGACGACATCGCCGCTTTGCGAACCGTCGCCGTAAACGATCATCGTTGACGGACCGACGGAGGTAGGCGTTTTGTTCGCAATGAGCCAGTCCTGTTTGCCATCCCCGTCCAAGTCTCCTGCGGCATCGATGGCGACGTCGACAAGACCTGGCAACAGGTCGATCTTCACGTCATGGATTTTCTTTGAGGGATCTGTTTCTGCTATATCTCCGGTTGTCGGGAAGTTGGTGCTACCGTAGATGAGGTAGAGACTTCCCGTTGCCTGGGGATTCGCCGCTGGAACCACGGCAGCCAGATCGGCGAACCCATCGGCGTTCACATCGCCGACGCCACCCACGACCGTTGCACCTCCGGAAAAGGCAGCGGCCGCCACGCTCGCAACGTCCTGCGAAGCACGGAGCACCACGTCGTCCACATACCAACCCTCGAATTGATTGGCGGAGGCGTCGCCCGTGTCGAAGAGGAAGCGGATCTGGACCGTGTCCTGCTTCGCGAAGGAACCCAAGTCGATGCGGGCCGGCCGCCAGAACTGCCGCGATTCCTCGAGTCGGAACTCGGACGGCGTATCGGCATTCACGGCGACTCGCTGAAAACTCCCACCGTTCTTGCTCACCAGCACGGACGCTGCGTCGAACGTACCCTGTGTGTCGTTCTCGGTCAGCAAGAAGTAGTTGAAGGTCAACTCGAGATGGTCGACCGATTCGGGAAGCGTGATTACCGGCGACGTGATCGCCCCGGCCGTGTCGCCGGCCTGATAGTTGCCGCCTCCACCAGACGTTTCTCCTTGGCCGTAATAGAAGCTGAAACCGCCACTGTGCAAACGGTCTTTCGAGCGTCCTGTGCTCCGGTGCCATAAACCGTCACTCGCTGCGAGCCTTTGGCTATTAGCATCCAGCGGCGCATTGTCGATCGTGAATCCGCCCTCTCCTTGCTCGAAGTCCTCGACGAAAAAGACTCCCGAGCCTTCCCAGAAGGTCGAGGAATCATTTCCCGAGATGACGAATAAACTCGGATCATTTGCCTGCGGGTCGACGGTGCGTGTCACTGCAAGGTCGTCGATGCCGTCGCCACCGATGACATCCCACACGTTGTCGATACCGGCGCCGGCATCGAGTCCTGAAATGATGACATCGGCATCACGGATGAGGTTCACTGTCGCAGGCCAGTTGGGTCTGCCAAACAGAACGTAAAGTCCGGCATCCGGATAGGTGGGTCCCAAGAACGGCGGCGTATTCGACGCGATCAGCACGGCGATGTCCTGATAACCGTCGTGGTTATAGTCGCCGGGCGACGCAAAGATCGATTGGACGCCGAAGGAGTCGCTCAGGACAGGGGCCGGAAGCTCGAGCGTGATCGCCGTATCGGTGCTCAAAGTGACGTCCGCCGTATCCGCATCGGAGAGTACGATCCTCGCGTAGCTGGCGCCGACGAGTTCGTGAGGATTCGTGACTGCTTTGTCGTACGGTACCTGGAGGTCGGCGACGGCTCCGGTCTTTTCGTCGATGGTCGCGATGAAGTCGGCTCGCGAGTCCCCATTGATGTCACCCAGTGGGACGAGTAGCGGGCGATCTGCCACGAATGTCGAGCGAACCGTCATGTCGGCGCGTGTCGCCGGGACGGCAACGATATCGCCGAGCGAGTCCGAGACGAGGAGACGGTACGTTCCCATCGGGTCGGTCGGGCCTCGGTTGTCCTGGCCGTCTTCAAATCCGAGTTGTTTCGCCGTTTCGTTGTTGAGCTGAACCTGCAAGCGGCCCGGCCTGCGCAAAGCCAGGATCAGCCTCGCCTGATCCTGGATGGCGAAAACATCTCCGTTGAACGATCCCAGGAGTTCGCGGTTGATGTTGTCGGCGATTTCCTCGACGGAAAGCGCGATTCCTTTATCATCCGTGACGTCGAACGTGATGGGTGGGCGAGGCACTCCGTTGACAGAGAGGGACAGGACGGCCGTTGCCGGTGCCTGACTTGGCAGGACCGAGTTGATGGAAACGTCGCTCACGGCGGGAACCGTGTAGCTTCGTGGATTGACGACGTGCAGTGCATAGTAGGGCGGAACTCCGGCGTACGCGTCGACGGGGATGAGGGAGAGGGGGTTGGACGGATCATCGAGGTCGGCGGCAAACAGATACCAATTGCGGCCGTCCCAACGTCGTTCGCGGATCTCCAGCAAGGAGCCCCGTTCGACGACGTAGTCCTGCACGACATTGTGAACGTACCACTTCTCACCGCTGCGCACCGCGGAAACCGACACGGATGGATCCAGGACAATGTTGGCATCGACAAAGGCCTGCTCGATCTCCGGAGGAATCGACTGACTGTCGAGCGCTGCAATGATCGCCACTGTCGGTTCAACGCTGGCGAGCGTGGGAGGCGAAAAGAAGTCTTGTTCTTGCGGGTCATCGAACTCGATGGTTAAGGAGTCCGTGGTCAGCTCCGCTCGGTCGGCGCCGGCGTATTGCCATGGCGACGAAGGCGCCGGCAGCAGGTACCAATCCCCGTCGTCTGCCAGATTCAGCGAGAGTCCGTCGATCGTGTCGCCGGGGTGGATGGGTTGCCACAACGATGCGAAACGAGGCGCGTCATTGTATCCGAGTTGACCTTGTTTGGTCGTGACCTCGAACCGGTCCGGCGCCACACCGCTGTTTCCCAAAAGGATGTCGACGCCCGGGCCGCCGTCGAGGTCATCGTCTCCCTCGCCGCCGGCAAGGAAGTCGAAACCGCTACCGCCGTCCAATGTGTCGGCGAGAACGCCCCCGAAGAGCTGATCGTTTCCGTCGCCGCCATAAATCGTCAATGCGCCAATCGTGGCTCCTTCCTGGAAGTTCCCCGGCTTGATTCCCCATTCGCTATCGAGAAAGCCGTGCCCATCAGTGAGAGGGAACTGGTATTCGGGATCGGCATGCACGACATCGTCGCCGCCTCGAGTGTCGATAACCGTCCCTTCCACATCGTGGACTTGAAAGAAGGCGAAATCCAAACGGTCGGCAAGGAACT
>WFWZ01000192.1 GCA_015490875.1 Planctomycetaceae bacterium | reverse complement strand
GGGAGAAAGTGAAGAACAAGTTCACCGGCGAATACGAACAGCCGGATGAACGACTGATGCGGTCGATCGAAGAGAAGATCGACATCCCCGAAAGCCGCAAGGACGACTTCCGGCGCGAGATCATGAACTATATCGGCGCCTTGTCGATCGATGGCAAGACGTTCGATTACAAGACGAATGAACGCCTCTACAAGGCCCTGCAATTGAAATTGTTCGAAGACCAGAAGGACTCGATCAAACTCACGAGCCTCGTGTCGAATGTCGTCGACCAGGAGACGCAAGCCAAGATCGACGTGGTCAAGGCCAGAATGATTCGCGATTATGGCTACGACGAAGAGAGTGCCACCGATGTGCTCAACTTCGTCGCCAGTATCTTCGCTCGAGGCGATACCAAGGACGATTGATGGCCCGAACGAGGAGCCCTCGCCATGGCGATGAAAATCGAACGTGACTTGCAGCGATTCCGGGACATCGTGCGCGGCCGCGTGCGCGAGAACCTCCGACGCTACGTCACGCATGGCGAGATGATCGGCCGCAAAGGACGCGATCTTGTCAGCATCCCCGTCCCGCAACTCGATATTCCCCACTTCCGCTATGGCAACAAGGGGAACCAGGGTGTCGGCCAGGGAGATGGCGACGTCGGCCAGCCGATCGCTCCCGGTGACGGCGATGGCTCCGGGGCGGGACCGGCCGGAGATCAGCCCGGCGCTCATGTCCTCGAAGTCGACATCACGCTCGACGAGCTGGCCGACATGCTGGGCGATGAATTGGAACTGCCTCGCATCGAGCCAAAGGGAGAAGCCAACCTCACCGAGGAAAAGGCTCGCTACAAGAGCATTCGTCGCGTCGGCCCCGAATCGCTCCGCCACTTCAAACGGACGTACGTCGAAGCGCTGCGCCGCCAAATCACCGAGGGCACCTACACACCCGACCGGCCTCGCGTCGTTCCCATCAAGGAAGACCGGCGGTATCGGTCCTGGGAAACCGAAAAAGAGCCTCAAGCGAGCGCCGTCATCGTCTACATGATGGATGTGAGCGGCTCGATGACAGATGAACAGAAACAAATCGTACGCACTGAGGCATTCTGGATCGACACCTGGCTGCGCAAGCAATATGACAATATCGAGCGGCGGTACATCATCCACGACGCGGCGGCCAAAGAAGTCGACGAGGAAACGTTCTACCACACGCGCGAATCGGGGGGAACACGGATCAGCTCGGCGTACGAAGTCGCTCGCGACCTCGTGCAACGCGAGTTCCCGACTGAAATCTGGAACGTCTACTTTTTCCAGTTCTCCGACGGCGACAACTGGGGCGAAGACAACCGCTCGGCACTCAAGATCCTCAAAGAGTCGCTCCTGCCGGTCGCCAATTTGTTTTGCTACGGGCAAGTCGAAAGTCCCTACGGCAGCGGCGAGTTCATCCGCTCCCTAGAGCCGATCGCCGAAGAACACGACCACGTCATTCTCTCCGTGATCGAAGATCGCGACGCGATCTACGATTCGATCAAGGCGTTTCTGGGAAAGGGCAAGTGACATGACTACCACGAAAACCCACCACCGATGCCCCCTGGAACGGACTCGCGAGGCACCTGTCGCACAATTCGAGGTGCGAGTTGGCCACTGGAACCTTCAAGTCGAAGCCACCAGCATCGAAGGAGCCGTCGAGGAGGCTCGACGACGGCTGCGCGACGAACTCCCACGGCTGTGGGATCTGATCGAGTCGCTGCCGCGAGACCGATTTCGCGTTCGAGCACTCGAGCTTTCCCCGGAGGCTCACCATCCCCCCTATCGTCTCCGTTCGGCGTGACCGGTTCGGAAGAGAGAATGAGGCGATTTTCCGCGAGGCACCATGATGGCGACGATCCCCGAACTTCGTGAACTGCCGCTCGAGCTGCGAGAAGCGCAGGAAGAAATCGAAGCGCACGCACGCCGCTACGGGCTCGACTTCTTCCCGACGATCTTCGAACTCGTCAGCGCCGATCAGCTCAATGCGATCGCCGCCTACGGAGGATTCCCCACGCGGTACCCCCACTGGCGTTTCGGCATGGAATACGAACGCCTTTCGAAGGGATACAGTTACGGCCTGCAAAAGATCTACGAACTCGTCATCAACAACGACCCCTGCTACGCCTACCTGCTGGCCAGCAATTCCTTCACCGACCATAAGTTGGTCATGGCGCATGTCTACGGGCACTGCGATTTCTTCAAGTGCAACGCGTGGTTCGCCCATACGCCTCGCAACATGATCGATGAAATGGCCAACCACGCAGTTCGCATTCGGCGCTACATGGACCGATTCGGTGTCGAGGAAGTCGAGAAATTCATCGATACGTGTCTGAGTGTCGAAGATCTCATCGACATCCACTCGCCTTTTGTGCGCCGCGAACCGGCTTCGGCGCTGCAAGAGGAGTTGGACGCAGAAACGCCCTCTCCTCCGCGGCTCAAAGCAGCACCCCACATGGATCCCTACATCAATCCGCCCGAGTGGCTACAGGAACAGGCTGAGCGGCGGCGCCGCGAGCGAGAAGCCTCCGAAGAGCGGTTTCCGAGCGAACCGACCAAGGACGTCCTGTGGT
>WFWZ01000191.1 GCA_015490875.1 Planctomycetaceae bacterium | reverse complement strand
TGCCGAAGTAGAACGTGAAGTCGTCCTGGAACAGGTCGTTTTCGAGAAAGCCGGGAACGGCCAGCAGCGTGGCGTGATGCCGATGGTTGCTCGAGGACAAAAGACGTGTCAGTTGTCTTAAGACCACCGGAGGTGCTCCCTCCTGTTCGGTCACATCCGCAATGTGTTCGGCGCTGCCGAGCACCACGACCTTTCCTTGATGTTCTTTGGGAAGATAGGCCTGCCATGCCCCCAAGGCGTAGACCTTCTTTCCTTGCACCATCTGCGGAGGTGGGTTGCCCCAGCGTTCGACGAGCCCCTGTGCGCCGGGCGTGTTGACCAGATAGGCTACGATCGCCGGTTGCGGAAAGGCGTGCATGTCGGTGGCTCGAAACCCCACAACGATCTGTTCGACATCCGACCACGGGATATGGGTGAGATCCTCCCACGCTTTGCGATAGTACTGCCATCGTGGTCCCAAAGCCGCCTGGAACCTGGTGACCGCCTCTTGTTTCTCAAGGTCAGCCGGCCGGCCGTGAAGGATGCACTGGACGCCCGGCGGAAGATAGGCAAGCGAAATGGCCTTACCCTCGACCGGGTCCGCCCAGAGGGTCTTACCGTCGTCTTCGACCAGCGCCGGGCCTTCACCTTCGTCGGTCGAATTGGAACTCTTGTTTGCTCCACCTGGCTCTGTCTTCCCCGGTCCCTTTCGGCTGTCTGAGGAGGTGGGCTCTTTTTTCTCTTGCTGCTCTGTCTTCTTCCGGCTGGCCGAGCCCGGTTGGGTCAAAACCGGATAGAGCACATAGGCACTTACCCCCAACACGATCGCCCCGACGAGCCACACGATCCACGTTTGCGAACGACGCCGGCGCCGGCGATAACGGCTTCGGTGTCCTTGAGGCGTGTCGGAGGTGACGACCGGAGCCGGGATATCGACTTCCGGCTCGGTAGCCTCTGGGGAGAGCAGCACAACTTCCTCTTCCGCAGACGGCTCCGGTTGAACGGCCTTTGGAGGAAACGGTACCGCAGGTGGCGCCTCGGCGGGAAGCTCCTCCGAGGCCGGTGCAAGCGACTTTTCAAACGCCGCTTGACTCGGCGTTGGAAGGGGAAGCGGATCGGATGTCGGGACGAGTCCGTTGATTCGTTCGATCAGTGCTTCGGCCGATCGCAGACGCTCTGCCGGATTCTTGGCCATGAGCGCTTCGACGATCGCATAGACACCAGTCGGGACGCCGGACTCCACGAGCGACTTCGGTGTGTCTTTCCCGTGCCGCTCGATCTTCTCCCCGGTGGCTGCATCGGCAAATGGTGCTCGGCCACCGAGCAACTCGTAGAACGTGCATCCCAGGGCATACAAATCGGTCAAGTGACCAGGCGCGTGCCCGGCGACGGCCAATTCGGGAGCCAGGTAGTCGAGCCTCACTTCGTCCAATGGAGTGTGAACGATGAGCGACAAGGGGGAAGTCCATTCTGTCGGCTCGACAACCAACCGCACACATCCGTGGTCGGTCCACCAAATGTTCTCCGGGCGAATGTCGCCATGGGCGCGTCCAAGACTTTGGAGTTCCGCGAGACCTTCGGCTACCTGCCGAACGACTCGGCATGCGGCTTCCCACTCGAGCGGCCCTTGCGACTGGAGTCGGCGGTCGAGGGCTTCACCGATAAAGTCCTCCATCACCGCATACCGAAAACTCCCCTGCTCACACCACGCATAGCATCGATGGAGACGGGGGGATCGCAGACGGCTGAGCTCGCGAACCGCGTCGGCGACAGCCGGCCAGCGAGCTTCATCGGGAACCACGTTGGCATCGTAAAAGCGTAGAGCGACCGGATGGCCGGTCGGCGTGTGGACGGCCCGGTACGTTTGGCGGAACCGGCCTTCGCCAATGCGGTCGGCGATCCGGTAGTCGCCGAAACGGAACGGCCCGGCCAGGCCTTTCAGCAGGACGCGAGCCTGGTAGCGAGTCAGAACGTTCGATTCGATCAGCCACTGGGCGAGTGCTTTGGTGTTGCCGGCGCCGTTCTCTTTGTCCGGCGAAGTCCCTTGGCGCTGGGCGAACTGCCGCTGGAGCAGATGAGCCTGCTCGGCGGTGACCACCCCGCTGCGAACCGCCAGCTTCCAGAAGTCCTTGATCCCGACTGCCATGCGCTCTCGTCCCACACTCCCCTTCACTCTTCCCGAACGTGGCTCCCTCTCCCTCCATGGTACGTCTCCGACGCCGCTTGTGCAAAGACTTGCGGTGCGTCAGCTCCGCTTTCCCCTCCCCGATCGGACGACCTGCAAGAGCCGCTCGATCGCCTGTTCAACCTGCGCCATCGATACATCACGATGCGTGACCGCTCGGATCGTCTCCCCGACGTGCAGCAGACGGACTCCTTGTGCCTCAAGCCGCTCCACCAGCTCCGCCGCAGACAGGGAAGGGCTCGCCACGCGAAAATAAACAATGTTGGTCTCTACGGGGCCCTGCTCGAGCACCAACTCGGGAGCTCCCTCCACCGCCTCGGCGATCCGCCGGGCCTTG
>WFWZ01000190.1 GCA_015490875.1 Planctomycetaceae bacterium | reverse complement strand
GTGCAAGACCAAACGGTCGCGTTCGTTCCCAAGATCGTTGCGATGGTTGTCGTACTCGCATTCGTCCTTCCCTGGCTGGTCACTCAGATGACCGTCTATACGCAAGAACTGATTCGACAGATACCGCAGATGGTCATGGGGGGATAGGGGGTTTCTGGTTCCTGGTTTCTGGTTTGGGGTTTCTGGTTTGGGGTTTGGGAGGGCGAGGCTCCTGCCGAGCCGCATCCTTTCCGCCGAACCGTGCGAGAAAACAATAGATGAATACGGCCCCCAGTGGGCAAGGAAAACATGGGGTTTTGGGACGCCCGTTTGGCTGAGTTCGCGTGGACGTTCGTGTTGGTGTTGACACGAATCAGCGGGCTCTTTCTCGTTGCCCCTTTCTTTGGTTCTCCGGTAGTACCACGGCGCGTTCGAGCCCTTCTCATGACAACGGTCGCCCTGCTCATCACCATGTTATATGTGCCCCACAGTCTTCCTCCGATCCGCAACCTCGTCGATCTATCACTCCTGATGGGCAAAGAGGCAGCGCTCGGTATGTTCCTGGCGTTGGCGCTTCTGCTTTGCTTCCTCGCCATCCAACTCGCCGGCCAGCTCTTGGGACATTTGGGAGGACTGTCGGTAGGCGATCTGTTCGATCCGGCTACCAACACCAACCAAGGCGTCATCGCGCAGTTGCTCTATTGGGTCGCCCTCGCCATTTTTCTCACGACAGGAGGCCACCGCCAAACGATGCAAGCGCTGTTGGACCTTTTCGACACCTATCCGCCCGGTCGTGTCGTCCTGCCGGAGAACGCGCTGGAAGGGATTGTCCAAGTGACCAGTTTGAGCATGGCAACGGCGTGGCGAGCGGCAGCGCCGGTTGCCGCCGCACTGCTGCTGGCGATGGTCGTATTGGGGCTCATCGGCCGCACACTCCCTCAATTGAATATCCTCGCCGTCGGCCTGGGTTCGTACACGATGCTACTTTTGGCAGGCCTGATCGTAACCGGCGGTACGGTCTTATGGGTCTTTCAGCAGCACACCACGGACATGATCGAAGCGGTCCAAACGTGGCTCGTGCCCCCTGCACCTCCTTGAATTTCCACGGCTCGGCAGGAGCCTCGCCCTCCCAACTCCCGCACCAGAAACCAGGAACCCCATCCCCTAACCCATGCCTGACCAGTTCGGCGACAAGACGCATCCGGCCACGCCGCACCGCCGGCAGAAGGCGCGTGAGGAGGGTCAGGTAGCGCAAAGTCAGGATTTGGCGTCAGCCATCGTGTTGCTTGGCGCGGTGATCGGGCTGATGTGGCTGGGCAAAGGACTGACGACGCGCATGCTCGAGTTCTTCACCGACCGCCTCGGCTCTGCGCCGCCGCTGAATCAGGATCTGGACGGCCTTGTTGCCGATAGTTGGCGTGTCTTTCGCTTTCTCGGCGAATCGGTCCTTCCGTTCTTGGGGCTGATGCTGTTCGTGGCGGGGGCAGCCCACTTCCTGCAAATCGGCTGGATCTTGGCGCCTCAACGCTTGATGCCCGACGCCAGCCGCATCAGTCCGTTGCAGGGAGCCAAGCGCCTTTTCTCGATGGGCAACGGTGTCAAGTTGGCGCTGGGTTTGGCGAAGGTCGCGGTGGTGGCCGTCGTGGCGGCCGTGAGTGTCTGGAGTCGCATTGGCGTGCTGCTTTCGTTGTCGGAACTGGCCATGCGGGCTCAGTGCGCCACGACCGTCGACTTCCTTCTCACGACGGCTCTGCACGTCGCGATCGCGCTGTTGATTCTTGCCATCCTCGACTATGCGTTCCAGCGTTGGAAGTACGAGCAAGACCTGAAGATGACCACTCAGGAACTCAGAGAGGAGTACAAGAACCTGCAGGGGGATCCTCAGATCATCGCGCGACGCAAGCAAGTACAACGACAGCTTGCTCAGTCCCGACTCAAGATGACGGTACCTCAAGCCGACGTTGTGGTCACGAACCCGACGGAATTGGCCGTCGCTTTGCGATACGATGCCGAGACGATGGAAGCGCCCGTCGTCGTGGCCAAAGGCGCCGGAGTCATAGCCGCTCAGATCCGCCGCCTGGCTTTGGAAAACGGGATTCCCATCCTCGAGCGTAAAGAGCTGGCTCGCGCCTTGTATGCTCAAGTGGAAGTCAACCACCCGATCCCAGCCGACCAGTACGCCGCTGTCGCCGAAGTCCTCAAGTACGTCTACGAACTGAAAGGCCGGCCCCTTCCCAAGGCTGGGTGATCATGGGGAAAGGGAACCTGCCAGCCACCACTCCGAGTCGATGGCAGCCATAATGGGGTGAAGCGGGGCACCGGCCCTTTCGTTCCGATGGCCACTTTGAGTCTGGATCCCCGCCTCGATCGAGGAGCCTTATGTCTGTGAAAACAGCGGTGCTTGGCGGACGCCCCGGGTTGTGCGCGTGGGCCTGGCTGTCAGGGGTTCCGATAGGGCTCGTGATCGCCCTTGGCGGCGATGATTATCTGCGATCGCTATGGGGAACAACGCTGCTGTTGGGAGCGTTCGCCTCGGCGATTGGGATTCCCTTCGGCGCCATCCTTGCGTGGCTGCTTTGGCGTCTTCCTGCGCGAGGCCGCACCGTGGCGATTGCGCTGGTAGCTGCGTGGCTCGTCATGCCGCTTTATCTACAGGCAGCCGCTTGGAAAGCCCTGGCCGATATCGCACTGGGGACAACGATCGTGGGGAGTTGGCAGACGGGCTCGGCTTTGCTGCAAGCCGGTTGGGTGCACGGAGCGCATGCGGTGCCGTGGTCGACCGCCGCCTTCAGTGTGGCGATTTTCTTCTTGCCTCGAGCCTGGGAAGAGCAGGCCTTGTTGGAATCGCGGCCAGTGCAAGCCTGGTTGGCGGCGACATGGCCGGTCTGGCTGGGCGCGTCGGCCGCGTCGGTGGCGTGGATCATGCTTGTGGCAACCACCGACATCACGGTCACCGATTTGTTTCAATTGCGAACGTTTGCGGAAGCCATCTACTTGCAATACGCCTTGGGAGACGCCACGGCCTTCCGGCCATTGAGTTGGGAGTCGCTGTTGATTCTCGCGTGGTTGGCATTCGTGGTAGCGACCACCGTCCGGCGCATTCACCCTCCGATCGGTGAAGCGGTCGAACGAACGCATTGGCGGCTTGAGCATCGGTCACGGCGTGGTTGGGCTGCCACCGGGGCACTTTGGAGCACGCTCGCGTTCTGGATTGCTCTACCGACAGCCATGTTGGCGTATCAGGCGGGCATCGCTCATACGTCGGTCGACGGCCAATGGACGGCTCGCTGGTCCGGTTGGAAGCTCGTGGAGATGCTGGTGCCTCTGGGATCTCGGGCTCAACCGTCCGTGGCCGTGCAGTTCGCCACCGAGTGGTATTGGTCGGCGTGGATTACCGGTCTGGGGAGTCTTGTCACCGTCTGCCTTGCGTCCTGGCTGGCTTGGGCGGCCATCGCCAAACGCCGTCTTGCGATCGGCGTGCTCATCGCGCTGGCAGGTATTGCGGCCATCCCAGGTCCGCAGTGGGGCATCTGGTTGGTGCAGTTTTTCACGGCAATCAACGTGACCTGGTTGAATTACCTTTACGATCAGACGATCACGGCCCCTGTCGTGGCGGGGGTTTTGCGAGCCCTCCCATTGACGACACTCGTCTGGTGGCTTGGGTTCCGCACACTGCCGCGGCATCTCTGCGAAGCGGCCTCACTGGGAGGTTGGGGCTTTTGGAAGCAGTGGTGGCTGCTCGCCTTGCCGGCTCGGAGCCGTGTCGGGTTCGCGGCATTTGGGTTGGCAGGAGCCATCATCTTCGGAGATCTGGCGGCAACGCTCCCCGTCATTCCGCCGGGCGTGCTGACGATCACCGTTCGGGTCTTCGACTTGCTGCATGCGGGAGTCGACGACATGGCGGCGGCGATCTGTCTGGTGCTGGGCATCGTAGTCACCCTAGGCACCACCTTGGTGCTCGCGGCTACACACCACCTTCGGCGGTAGCCAGGTAAGACGGTGACCATTTATAATAGGAAGAGGTGCTGGCTGGGGGAGGACCGCGTCGCTGGAGCCACTCGGGCGGAGCCGCACGCAGTGGCGGATCCCCGCTGCAAGCACTTCCCACCTTTGGACAGACCGAAGCGGTTGGCTGTCGTCTCTTTCCTTCTTAAGCGGAAAGTCGAGCCCATTTGAGCGGGCGGCTCCTTATGACACACAATCGGGTTAGCTTCGGATGGCGATGCCTTCGGGACCGTTTTGGGCGTGGATCTTGCGTGGTGGTTTCCTCAAGGCCAGTCGCAGCTCCTCCTGAGACATCTCTCCAACGACTGTGTGGTCCCCGTCGTGGTCGGCGATTTCGGCACCTGTCGATGGGGTGCGGCCTTCTATTCGCTGTGACCGCGGCCTTGATCGCCGGTTGCCGCTCTGAAGCGGAAATTCAAGTCTACGAAGTCCCTAAGGAAACGACGGAAAGTCCGGCTTTCCATTCGGCACAGCGCATGTTGGCGGCCATTATTCGCCGAGGCGATCGAGCGTGGTTCGTCAAACTTGTCGGGCCCGACGGCACTGTGACGCAGGAGATCCCCAACTTCGTGCGGTTGGTGCAGTCGTTTCGTTTTGAAAGCGAGAATAGTCCGCCTCGATGGGAACTCCCGCCCGGCTGGGTCGACGCGAAGAAACGCGACAACATCCGCTTTGCAACACTTAAGAAGAAGACCGATTCGGGGACGCTCGAGACGACCGTGACGGTACTCCCGGTGCGCGGAGACTGGAACACCTATATCCTGCAGAACGTGAATCGGTGGCGACGTCAACTTGGCTTGCCGCTGCTTTCGCAGGAACAGTTGGGGAGCGTGACGATGGAGATGCCGTTGGCCTCCGATTCCAGCGTCCGAGCCATCATGGTCCAGCTTCGACAAGGCGGGGCAGAGCAGGGGACGGGCGGTCCCGCGATGGCCGGTCGAGACGGAAGTGGACCGTCGCCCGCCAGCTCATCGGCCCCCTCTGGAAGCGCGTCCTCCGGTCCAGTCGAGCTGGCCTTTTCGCTCCCTTCCGGCTGGAAGGAGGCTCCCAACGACACATTCAGCCGCTATGCGTTCGTCGTGGAAGGGGAGGAAGCGGCGGCTCGAGTGACGATCACGGCGCTGCGAGCCAACCCGAGTCCCCAGTATTTGTTGGCCAACGTCAATCGTTGGCGAGCTCAAGTCGATTTGCCCCCATGGTCGCTCGAGGAGCTGGAAAAAGGCTTGGAGGACATCGAGTTCCTCGGCGGCCAGGCCAAGCTGATCGTGGCGTTGCCGGAGAAACGAGCCGGGTTGCAGGGAATCATTGGCGTCATTGGGATCCACGGCTCGACGGCATGGTTTATCAAAATGAAGGGGGATGCGGAGTTGCTGGAGCAGAAGCGCGACCAGTTCGAGACCTTCGTAAAGTCGATCCGTATCCGGTAGCCATTTTCCGAGGTCTGAATCATCGGACCGCAAGAGACAACAGTCGGACGTCCGCGAGCGTCCGAGAAACGAGGTCCAACAATGATCAGTAATCCGGCGGCGATTTCGACAAGTTACCTGCGGCAGTGGGACGCGGCATGGGCGTCGGGCAAGTTCTCGTCGATTCTGCGTGTCCTCTTGTTGCCCCTGGCTTCGTTGCGTCTGACGGTCACGCTCTTTACGCTCACGCTCTTTCTCGTATGGGTCGGCACGGTAGCATTGCAGGACAAGGGAATCTGGGAAGTCGTCCAGTCGTATTTCCACGCGGTCATCGCGTGGGTCGAGTTCCGCGACGTGTTTCCTCGAACGTTCTTCAAATCCCATCCGGGACTCTTCGAAAAGGTGATCCCTCCCGGCGGCTTCTTTTTCCCTGGAGGCATCACGCTGGGAACGGCACTTTTTGTCAACCTGATCGCCGCGCACCTGGTGCGATTCCGCGCGGTGGCTCGAGGCACGCGACTGGCATGGGGAATCGTGGCGATGACCGGAGCAGTTGGTCTTTGTGCCCTAGTGATTCTCAACGGCCAATGGAGTCGCGGCCTCCAGGGCAAACCTCCAGTCTCCTGGGAGACGCTCTGGCAAATCCTATTGGGCACATCCGCCTTCCTCTGGTTGGCAACGACAGGATGGCTGGTTCGCCGAGTTACCACTCAGCGCCCTCGATGGACCGTCGGAAGGGCAGCCATGGCGATGCTGTGTCTGCTATGGGGAGCCGGCACATGGGCGCTGATACTCAGCGGTGAAATGGTGTCGGTCGCCTCGATGCGCATCTTGTGGCAACTCACGCAGGCGACCGTTTGCGGTGTTGCCCTCTACCTGTCATCCTTTTTGATCTTTGGACGGCGCGCCGGCATCGTGACCCTGCATCTGGGAATCGGTCTGTTGATGTTTGGCGAACTGCTGGTATCGGTCGCGGCGGTCGAAGAACAGGTGCGGATTCCCGAAGGCAAGACGGCCAGCTACGCGTCAGATATCCGTTCTGTGGAGTTGGCGATCATCGACCCCAGCGACCCCAAGACCGACAAAGTGATCGCCATTCCGCTCACGGAGAAAGAAACACCGACGCGGTTCTTACGGAACCGCTGGATTTCCGACTCACGGCTTCCGTTCGATCTAAAAATCGAAAAATACTTCGTCAATGCCGACCTTGTCCGGAGTGGGGATCCGGAATCGAATCCCGCGACGGCAGGGATTGGCCGGCAACAGCAGTTAGTCGTTCGCAAGCTGGAAAAGTCGAGCGGTGCGGACTCCAGCGGTACGGTGAACATGGCGGCCGCCTACGTCACCGTGATCGAGAAGGGCTCGAAGGCCAAGCTTGGCACTTATCTCCTGTCGCAGCTTTTTGCCGAACAGGACATTCCCGAAAAAGTCACGGTCGGCGGAAAGGAATACCACTTGTATCTGCGATTTCGGCGCCGGTACAAGCCTTATTCGGTGACGCTTCTGGATGTGCGCAAAGACGACTATATCGGCACGCGAATTCCGAAGAACTATTCATCCGATGTGCGTCTGGTCTCGAAGAAGTACAACTTCGATTCGGAGCTGCATATTTCGATGAACAATCCGGTCCGGTTCGCCGGCGAGACACTTTATCAGAGCGGCTACTTCCGAGACCCGAGAACGGGAGAAGAGGCAACGACGCTGCAAGTCGTGACGAACGTGGGTTGGATGATTCCGTACGTGGCCTGCGGCATCGTGATGGTTGGCATGGTGACGCATTTCGTCAACGTCCTCATGCGTTTCTTGGAGAAACTCAGAACGACTCAGCAGCGCGTCGGCATCTCGCGTATCGCCTCGCCGTTTTCCTTGAAGTGGTTCAGCGTGGGAGCCCTGATCGCACTCGTGCTGGTTGGTGGAACCCTCCTTCCCCCGCGAGCTTCCGAGGGGGTGAACCTGGTGGAGTTCGGGAAGCTTCCCGTAGCCTATGAAGGCCGTGTCAAGCCGATCGATACGGTGGCACGCACCAGCCTGCGACTCTTCTCGGAGAAGCAGTCGGTCAAACTTCCGTCGGGCGAGAAGGTTTCGGCCATTCGGTGGCTCACGGAGTTGATCGCGGGCGAGCCTCGAGCCGAGCAGTATCGCATCTTCAAAATCGTGAATCGCGACGTGCAGAACCTATTGCGGCTGAAGCCGCGCAAAGGCAACCGGTATGCTTATGCGGAAATCGCGCCTCGCATGGATGCGTTCCGCAGGCAAGTCGAGTTGGCACAAGAGGCCGCTCGAAAGAACCCCGAGTTGGATAATGCTTACCAGCGCAAGTTGCTCGAACTCGACGGCAAAGTCCAGCGCTACCTCGTCATTCGCTCCGCATGCCGCGTGATCGATCTCGACCTGACGAAACTCACTCCGCTGGAGACGATGAAAACGCTGACGGCACTTGCCGATCACGTCCGGGCGTTCCGAGACGCCACGGCTCCCTACGCAGTGCCCGTGCATCGCAATGGGAGCCGGGAGACGGGTGAGCGGCTTTGGGAACCGCTCGTGGTCGCGTCGGCGCGCGCCTGGGTGCTGAAGCAAATGGAGGACCAGGGTGCCGATTCTGCCGAGGCGTTGGCGGCCAAGCTTGTCGAGTCGATGGAACGGGATGAGGAGAAGATCGACCGCGACGTGCACGATCGCATGATCGCGATGATCCAACAGCTTCAGAAGAACATCCAAGGACGCAAGGTAACGGTAAAGGACGCCGAAGCTCAAATCGAGAAGATGCCGGCTCAAATGCGGAATCAGATCCAGGCGTCCCTGAAGAAAAGTATCCACGAACAGATTCGGCAGTCGCAGGAGATTATCGCTCAAGCGTTCCGCGAGATGCTGGGGGATGAGGAAGACCCCGTGGCCAGGCAGGTGGCCGATCTGTACGCCGAGGCGTATGCAGCGTTTCGGGTGGACCAGGCCGACCGATTCAATCGTGCTGTGGCGAAACTCCATTCGGTCATCGCCCAGAGCCATGCGAAGGATTTCAACCCGAACAAGGTCCGGTTCGAGAGCTACTATCATCATGTATCCCCCGCGGTCTATGCGATCCCACTCTACTTTCTCGGTCTGCTGATCGGCATGTTTGGTCTGTTTCCACGAAATCGCTGGGCCAAATGGCTGGCATTCGGCTTGCTGCTGGTCACCGTGCTGTACCATTCGTGGGTAATTGGGGCCAGAATCTACATTTCAGGTCGGCCTCCGGTGACAAACCTTTATTCGTCGGCCATTTTCGTCGCCTATTTGGGAGTTGTGTTGGGCCTGATCTTCGAGGTCGTTTATCGAGTCGGCGTCGGTAACATCGTGGCCGCGATCTGCGGGCCTTTCGGCCTATTGATCGCGTATGAGTTAAGTACGTCGGTAAGTAGCCATGCAGGCGATAACATGAACGTGATGCAAGCGGTACTCGACACGCAATTCTGGTTGACGACGCACGTGTTGACCGTATCGGCCGGTTATTTCGCGACGAACGTAGCGGGCTTCTTGGGAATCGGCACGGTCATTTGCGCTTTCATGGCGTGGCTCTACCGTCCACGGCCCGGCTTTGCGGAAACACCCCGAACTCAATCGGCAAGGTTGACCACGCAGGCGTTCCACAACGTCTTCAAGATGACCATCTATGCCTCCATCTGCCTGGGGATCTTCTTCAGCTTCGTGGGAACCGTGCTCGGCGGACTGTGGGCCGACGACTCGTGGGGCCGGTTTTGGGGTTGGGACCCGAAGGAGAATGGTGCGCTAATGATCGTTCTCTGGAATGCCCTGGTGCTTCACGCTCGTTGGGGTGGTCTGGTACGCGAGCGAGGCCTGGCTGTGTTGGCGGTTGCCGGCAATCTGTTCTTAGGCTGGTCGTGGTTCGGTGTCAACGAACTGGGCGTGGGACTCCATTCGTACGGCTTCACCGAAGGCGTCCTTCTCTTCCTGGGCCTCTGGTGGATGTTGAACCTCGCGATCATCGCCGGCGGACTCTTGCTGCCTCGAACGGCGTATCAGACGAAGGGGTGAGGCTCAGAATAAGAACAGCCGTCGTCTGAGCAATCACGGATCTGTGGGATTCCCAGATCCCGACAGATCTTCCTCGCGAGAAAATCGTTGATCTCACGGTGCCTGGGAACGGCCGTTGTTCGGTTGTTTTCCGGGTTTACGTACACACTGTGTTCGCCACCCTCTCGAAGAAGATAGCAGCCGTGCGACTCAAGGTGTCGAACCAGATCGCCGTTTCATGAGGAAGGAACGAAGGGCTCTTTCGTGACTTCCTTACCGGCAATTGCCTTTTCCGCGAGCTCACGGTTGGCCTCAAGTACCATGGCCGTGGCCTCTTTGAGGTTTTCCCTGGCTTCTTCCAACGTCGCGCCCTGCGTATTGGCGCCAGGAAGTTCCTCCACAAAAGCGATGTACCCTTCTGGTACCTTCATGAATACGGCGGTGAGTTTCATGGACCACGCTACAAAGGAACTCGTGTAACGGGGCTTTGATACCAATTCGACTTCGTCAATCGAGTGTCTCTAGCGAATAATGACCCCCGCCTTTTCGTCCTGTACACCTCGGGCCGGCGACCGGCAGGAGGAAGCCCTCTCATCCGACACACCTGTATTCAATAGTCTAGCTGTTATCGGCGTCGAGAGGTAGCAATAATGGGAGTTGATCCGACATTCTCGCCGGGACGCGGAGAGCACAGAGGTGCTCGTCAGGCTGGAAAGCCTGACCTACGTTGACTCTCGCAGAGACGCAGCGAGCGCAGAGGGGAGCCGTCGTTTGGACCGGTGGGAACGCCGATAGTGGTGCTTGCCAGGCTGGAAAGCCTGACCTACGTGTCAGAAATGCCGGCGGGAGGCGTGGAGTTGAGCACGCGCTTCGGCGAGGAGCCGGTCCCGTTCGGCGAACTCGTCGTCGGTCGTCGGCACCATGGCCAAGGCTTTCTCGAGTTGCTCCTGAGCCGCTTTGACGTCGATCTCTTCGACCTTCGACACCGTTCCGGTCAGCACCACCACCTGGTTATCGCGCACCTGGACAAAGCCTTCGTCGAGATAATAGCGAGTCGTCTCGTTGCCGCTTTTGAGGCGCAGCTCGCCATGACCGAGTTTGCCGATCAACGGCGTATGGTTGGACCCGATGCCCAACTCGCCGTCGAACAACGGCACGACGGCGAAGTCGGCCGATGCATCCACGGCCGTCTTTTCCGGCGTCACGACGACAACGTGCAATGTGGCCATCAGGCTGGTTCCTCGTAGGTGCTTGGTTCGTGTTCTCGTTAGACTCGAGTTACCGGTGCTTCGTTTTCAGCCGCCGCAGCTCGGTTGGAGATCCTCGAGCCGTCAAGGCAGCTTGTCAGGGACCGCGTTACGCGCTGGCCGCCATCTTCTTCGCTTGCTCCTCGGCCTGTTCGATCGGCCCGACGTACATGAAGGCCTGTTCGGGGAGGTGATCCCACTTCCCATCGCAGAGTTCCTCGAAGCTGCGGATCGTATCCTCGAGCGACGTGATTTCGCCGGGCTTGCCGGTAAAGACTTCCGCCACGAGGAACGGCTGCGAGAGAAAACGTTCGATACGTCGAGCTCGGTGGACGACAAGCTTATCCTCTTCACTCAGTTCGTCGACACCAAGAATCGCGATGATGTCCTGCAATTCACGATACCGCTGCAACGTCGTTTGGACGCGTCGAGCCACCGCATAATGCCGTTCGCCCACGTACTGCGGATCAAGAATTCGGCTGGAGGAAGCGAGTGGGTCGATGGCGGGGTAGATGCCTTTTTCGGCAATGGAACGCTCGAGGTAGATAAAGGCGTCGAGCTGACCGAAGGCGGTCGCCGGAGCCGGGTCGGTCGGGTCGTCGGCCGGGACGTACACCGCCTGCACCGACGTGATGGCTCCTTTGCTCGTCGACGCGATTCGCTCCTGGAGTGCCCCCATTTCGGTCGCCAACGTGGGCTGATAGCCGACGGCCGAGGGCATTCGGCCCAGCAAGGCCGACACTTCGCTACCGGCTTGCGAGAACCGGAAGATGTTGTCGATAAAGAGCAGCGTGTCTTTGCCCGTCGTATCGCGGAAGTATTCGGCCATCGTCAGCGCCGAAAGAGCAACTCGCAAGCGAGCTCCCGGAGGCTCGTTCATCTGCCCGAACACCATACATGTCTGCTCGATGACGCTCCGGCCCGTATCGCCGATCTTGGCTTCTTGCATTTCGAGCCACAAGTCAGTTCCTTCACGCGTCCGTTCGCCGACACCGGCAAAGACCGAGTAACCACCGTGGGCCGAGGCGATGCGCGCGATGAGTTCCGTCAAGATCACCGTCTTGCCCAGACCGGCACCCCCGAAGAGCCCCGCCTTACCACCGCGGACGAACGGAGTCAGCAGGTCGATGACTTTGATACCGGTTTCGAAAATCTCCGTCGACGTCGACAACTCGGCGACGGGGGGAGCCGGCCGGTGGATCGGCCAGCGCTCTTGAGTTTCCACGGGCCCGCGTCCGTCAATCGGATCACCCAGCAAGTTGAAGACGCGTCCCAGCGTGGCATCTCCTACGGGAACGCTGACCGGCTGACCCGTGTCGACGCACTCTTGGCCACGCACCACACCATCGGTACTCCCCAGCGCCACGCAGCGGACTCGGCCGCCACCGAGATGCTGCTGCACTTCGCCGGTCAGGTCGACTTGCACGCCCTTGTGTTCCGCGACCAACTTGACGGCGTTGTAGATCGCCGGCATGTGTTCTTCGGGGAACTCGGCGTCAAACGTCGAGCCGATCACTTGGGTGACATGTCCGACGTGGTTCTTCGTTTCGGTTGCCATCGAAGCGGATTCCTTGTCTTTTGTCGTTCGAGGAAAACTCTCTCTTGTCAGGAGTCAAACCGCAGAAGCCGGCCTTACTTCGCCAGTGCCTCGGCCCCCGCAATGATCTCCATGATTTCGTTCGTAATCTGGCTCTGGCGAGCCCGGTTGTATGTCATCGACAGCCGCTTGATCATGTCGTCGGCGTTTTCCGTGGCCGATTTCATGGCGACCATGCGCGCGATCTGTTCACTCACAGCGGCATCCAAGAAGCACTTGAACAACTTGGCTCGGAAACTCATGGGAACGATCTCGGCCAGGATCCCTTCGGCCGACGGATAGAAGTCGTAATCAACCTCACCGACCGCTTCGCTTGCGGACTCCTCCGCCAGCGCTCCAAACGGCAGAAGAGTCTCTGCGACCGCTTCCTGCTTCGCCATGCTGACGAATCGTGTGTAGACGACGTCGAGCCGGTCGATCTGACCCTTGACATACTTGTCGATGTAGACGTTGGCGATCTCTTCGACTTCCGCGTAGGCAGGCTGGTCGTCGAACTGCCGGTAGAGCTGGTCGACGGTGATGTCGCGATAGCGCAGCGCCGAGTTGCCTCGCGTTCCCGAAACTTCGACGGTCAACTCGAGTCCCGGTTGGTCGGCTGTCCCTTGGGTGAGTTCACGATATCGGGCGACCGCCGTACGGACGATGCTTGCGTTGTAACCGCCGCAAAGACCTCGGTTGGCCGAGAGGACGAGCAGCAAACCTCGTTCGGTCGTCGGATGCGTCTCGAGCAACGGATGCCGGGCCTCGGCCCCGGTCGAGGAGAGGTCGGCGACGACTTGTGTAATGCGCTGCGTGAAGTCGGTAACGGCCGTTGCCCGTTCCATCGCCTTGCGATATCGGGCGGTGGCGATCAACTCCATCGTCCGCGTGATCTTGCGGATATTGCGGATCGACTTGCGCCGCTTGTCGAGTGCTCGTGCTTTCGCCATCGTCTTGCTTTCGGTAGGGCCGGTCGACGACCGATCCGCCGTCAATCGTTGTCGCTTGTTTCCTCTGAGCCGCCGCCCGTCGAAGCAAATCGCGTCTTGAATTCCTGAATCGCCGCTTCGATCTTCTCTTCCAGTTCGTCCGTGAGATCCTGTTTCTCGTTCAGTTCGTCGATGATCTCCGAGTGCAAATCGTGCATGAAGGCGAGAAACTCTTCCTCCCATTTGCGCACTTCGTGGACGGGGACGTCATCAAGGTAACCGCGCGTCCCCGCAAAGATGCTCAAGACCTGATCGACCACATGCATCGGGCGATATTGAGGCTGCTTCAGGAGTTCGACCATGCGGTAACCACGATCGAGCTGCTTTTGCGTGGCCGGGTCCAAGTCGGTTCCCAACTGCGCGAAGGCTTCGAGTTCGCGGAAGGCGGCCAGGTCGAGTCGCAGACCGCCGGCGACTTTCTTCATAGCCTTGATCTGAGCGGCACCGCCGACGCGAGAAACGGAAATCCCAACGTTCATCGCCGGGCGAATGCCGGCAAAGAAGAGGTCGGGCTGCAGATAAATCTGGCCGTCGGTAATCGAGATCACGTTCGTGGGAATGTAAGCGGAGACTTCGCCTTCGAGCGTCTCGATGATCGGAAGCGAGGTGATGGAGCCACCGCCGAGTTCATCGGACATCTTTGCAGAACGTTCCAGAAGACGGCTGTGGCAATAGAAGACGTCCCCGGGGTAGGCTTCGCGTCCGGGAGGCCGACGCATCAGGAGCGACAATTCGCGGTAGGCCTGAGCCTGTTTCGAGAGGTCGTCGTAGACGATCAGTGCGTGTTCGCCCTTGTGCATGAAGTACTCAGCCATCGACGTCCCGGCGTAGGGGGCGATGTACTGTAGGGAAGCAGGCGCACTCGCACCGGCCAGGATGACCGTCGTGTACTCCATGGCTCCGTGATCTTCGAGGATCTTGATGACGCCGGCGACCGAAGAGTCTTTTTGGCCGATGGCAACATAGAAGCATTTGACGCCGGTGTTCTTCTGATTGAGGATTGCGTCGATGGCGATCGCCGTCTTGCCCGTCTTGCGGTCGCCGATGATAAGCTCTCGTTGGCCTCGGCCGATCGGCGTCATCGAATCGATCGCCTTGAGCCCCGTCTGAAGCGGCTCGCACACCGGTTGCCGCTCGGAGACCCCCGGAGCGATCCGTTCGACGTTCAGTCGTTCGGTCGTATCGAGAGGCCCTTTGTTGTCGAGCGGATTGCCGAGCGGGTCGAGGACACGGCCGATTACGGCTTCGCCGACCGGAACCGAGAGGAGTCGTCCCAGGGCTTTGACCTCATCCCCTTCTTCAATGTCGAGATAATCTCCAAGGATGATGACGCCGACGCTGTTTTCTTCGAGGTTGAAGGCCAGCCCGTTGACGCCGTTGGGGAACTCGACCATTTCCCCAGCCATGATATTCGAAAGCCCGTAGACGCGAGCGATGCCGTCGCCCACCTCGAGGACCGTGCCGACTTCCCGCACGTCGAGTTGGCTTTCGTATTGTTCGATCTCCTGCTGGATGACCGAAGCGATTTCGTCTGCATTGAATCTCATGCTGAGTTCATCTCCCATCGACTAGGCGCCGTCCGCGAAGCGATCGACGGCCGAGCGAATCTGTTGGAAGGTATGTTCTCGAACTTGCTGATGCATGCGCTGGAGCCGCGCGATGGCGCTGCCGTCGTAGACGCGGTCGCCGATCTGCAGCACCAAACCACCCACGAGCGACCGGTCGACTTCGACGCGTAGTTGGACCTTGTGGCCCAGTGCTTTTTCGAGAGACGCCTCGAGCTGTGACACGGTGGTGTCCTCCAGCGGGAACGCCGTACGCACGGTGACGGCGACAATCCCTTGCTCCTCGTTGTAGAGTTCGCGAGCCGCCACCGCCATTTCCCGCAGCGCATCCATCCGGCCTCGGCGAGCGACGATCTTGAGGAACCGCAGCAGCGTCACGGAAGCGCGCGAACCGATGGCCCGCTCAAGTACCGCATGCTTTTCCTCGATGGTGACACGAGGCGACTCGAGAAACGCCTTCAGTTTGGGAAGGGACTCGAGGACTTCCCAAGCAAAGTCCTGCAACTCCTCAACAACCTGGGATTCCTCACCCGCCTTAGCGGCTGCGGCCAGGAGTGCCTTGGCATAAACTCTCCCCAGATGCTCGCGGCCCGGGTCGATCTGCCTTGCTTCCAGTTGCGCCATCGTTACACTTCCCGCCGAATCAGTTGTCGCTGGGGAGTTTCGCCAGGGCTTCCTGCACAAGCCGACTGTGGTCTTGCGGCTTCACTTCGCGTTCCAACACCTTCCCGGCGGCTCCGAAGACGACCTGAGCCACTTTGTCGGCCAGTTCTTGCAAAGCCTGTTCCTTGGCCAGGCCGATTTCCTGGACCGCTCGTTCGCGCTGGCGACGTGCGGCCTCCTCGGCTTCGCGCCGAATCCGTTCCGCGGCCGCTTCGGCGTTCTTGTGGGCTCGATCCACGATCTCCTTCGCCTCGGCGGCGGCCGAAGCCAGCTTGGCCTCGTATTCCTTCAGGTGTTCCGAGGCTTGAGCCAACTTCTTTTCGGCTTCGGCGATCGTGTGCGCGATCGAGCGTTCCCGGCGTTCCAAACCATCCATGATGGGGCGCCAGGCGAACTTGCCGAGCACGGCGAGGACGATGAGGAAGACAATGGCCGTGAAGAGCGCCGTGTCATACTGCCAACTGGCCGGATTTTCCAGCCCTGCCGTGGCATTCCCGTGGCCCAGGTCGAACTCGTCGTGGTGGCCATGATCGCCACCCGAGTCATGGTCGTCACCGGACGGTTCGTGAGTCGATTCACCGTGCTCCGAAGAGCCTCCGCCGGCGTGCCCCTCGGCATGTCCCTCTTCATCGGCTGCCGCTTCCGATGTCGGCGCGGCCGATGCCGAGCGCATGCCGCAAGCCAAGAAACCGATGCTGGCGGCACTGCCTATGAGCAACAACCGCAACATCAACCACGGAAACGATCGCGGGGTACCGCGCATGATGAAGGCTCCTTCGAGAGTCTCTCGGCCACGCCGCAAACTAGGCGCGAATCATGCAAATGTACAGCGCGTAAAAGGTGAAACCTTCGATCAGCGCTGCAGCGATAATCATGGCTGTCTGGATGTTGCCTGCCACTTCAGGCTGCCGAGCCATTCCTTCCAGAGCGCTGCTGGCTAGTTTGGAAATGCCATAGGCAGCACCAATGGTCACCAGACCGGCGCCGAACGAACCACTGAACGTGATTAGGGCTGAAGAACCACCCTCCTGTGCCATGGCTGGTGCAGCCGCCAGGAGCAACAAAACCACGGCAATCCCAGAAACCTTTGCTAGCTTGAACACCGATCAAACCTCCTCACAAAAAAACCCGTCGGTAACATGCACCTGCGGCACATTCAAGGAACCGTTTCGATCCAAACTCGGTTCTTCTATCGCCCTAGGGGCAACTGTCGAACCGTTCATACTCAGTTAATTGCTTGTCTCGATCGACTGGATGCCACCTCGCTCATTTAGCGACAGGCCATCGCCTTGCCTTCCCAATATCAATGCCGCTGCGAAAGCGTTCCCAAGAACAGCGAAGTCAAGAAGACAAAAACATACGCCTGCAAGAAAGCAACAAACAACTCCAACAGGTTGAATGCGGCTGACCCGAAGATGGCGATGGCGGCCGTGATCGCCCACATCCACGTCGGCTTGCCGGAGAACGTCGCTGCCGCCGCGGCGCCGAATGCCAGGCCCATGATGGCTGCCAGCACGAGGTGTCCGGCGACCATATTGGCCAACAAACGAATGGCCAACACGCCATGACGAATCAACAAACCCAACCACTCAATTAACAACAGCATTGGCTTGATGACGACGGCAATCGCCAATGGCAAATCCATACCGGCTACAGGATTCCAAATGAAGCCGCCGACCCCGAACCGCCGGATGCCAGCCACGGCACCGGAACCAAAGGCGATCATGGCTAGCGCTGTGGTCACGCTGAAGGACCCGGTAGGAGCTCCCACCCACGGCACGAGTCCCATCAAGTTGCAACCCAAGATGAATACAAACAATGTCCAGATCAACGGCTGAAAACGGTCGGCGTCTTCGTAGGGATTGTGCTCGTGACCGCCATGCCCTTCGTGACTCGCATCGTCCCCATGCCCATCCTCTTCGTGATGATGGACCAACGCCGGCCGAGCCACCTGGTCCCTGAAAAAGAGGAGGATGGCCTCGAGGAGGTTCCAAAGTCGCCCCTTGGGGGCGGCTCCAGTGGAGACGCGTCTGGCAAGCCATGTGAAGGCGATCACCAGCAGCAATGCGACGACCACTTCCACAATCATGAACTTCGAGATACAAACTCCCGATTCCCGCTCGTAGAGATTCCGGAGTTTGCCTCCGAAAACTTGTGGCACTAGGATCTTACCACTCAGCCGCACGTTGTACGCTTCGATCTTCTCGCGCGACCACGTGTGCGTCTTGGCATAGGCCTGGACATCTTCGGCCTCGTCGCGCATCTTGCGCCACTCCTTGGCCCACTCCTCGGCTCGGTCAGGGCGACCGCGACTGAGGATGGCGAACCAGCCGGCCTCCGGTCGAGCCTCCTCGACGAAGTCGGTCAATGAGCGTCCTGGATGTTCGGCTTCCCACTTCTGAAAGTCCGCGTAGATGGCGTCGGCTCTTTCATCCAAGTAAACATCGAGTGGCTTGGCGAAGTTTTCGTGAGCCTCTTTCCATTGCAAGTAGCCGGCGCGGAGTTGCTCCCACGACGGCATCTGAGCCAACTCCTGGTCGTACTTTTTCTTCAACGACTCGTAAAGCCGCTTGCCTTCCCAAAGCTGGTAATCGGCATCCAGCCGGATCCACACGTCGGGAAAGTCGGCAATCCGCGATCGGTGCGAAGGCCACAAGAACTTGGGGACTTCGAAATAGTAACTGTCGCGTATGTGCAGAATGGCCGAAGCCATGGCTCAAACCGCCTTTGCTGCAGGTTGTTGCGAGGACCGTGGGACCAGCTTCAACGACAACCAAGTTTCGGTGGGCAATGCAAGCAGGTAATAGGCGAGCACCATACTCAAGATATCGCCCTCGGCCAAGACGGCCGAACGCTCTTTCGCCAAAATGCCAAAAACCAGCGGAATGCCAAGTCGCAGGGCCATCCCTCCGAGAACCGAAATGACAACCGCATTGCGGCCGGTAACAAGGGCGGCAAGGAGCAACGCCCCGAAAGCAGCCAGCCAACAGACGATGCCTGCTGCCGTTGCCGACCAGATGCCAGCGGCCCCATGAAGCCCGTAGCCGATTCCCGCGTAGATCGGCCACGCCAATGCGAGAATCACGGTCAAGAGCCCGGCAAGCCGCGAGGCGCGTGCAAGCCGCTGCCACCACGTCGCATCAGGTGTCTCGGTCGCCGGAGCCATCGTCGGGTTCGCTGCCGCTCGCGTTCGAATGGGATTTGGAAAGCGCGCCGGTGATCCACAGGAGGTAGACGAACCCCGCGACGACACCAATGGCCAAGGCCACGAGCGTCCACGGCGTCCGTCCCCATAACCGTTCGCAAAGCCAAGCCGGTCCGACCATGATGATCGCCATCGCGATGATCTTGGTCGCCCATTCATAGGCCAGACCGAGAGCCCGAAAGTCGGGCGTCGGATTCTGCCGGCGTTCCAATGCCCCGCCTTTCACTGCAAGACATGGATGCGGCGGAACGACCAAACACCCGGCCCATTCGGTCCGGAAACGCCGCGTCCGCCGCTGGCTCCGCGATCGTTGAGCCGGCAATTTAGTCGACACCTGGAAGTTGGTCAACCGTCTACGACGACCAATCCGTGCTTTTTTTCACAAACTCGCCTGTCTTTTTGTAAGTGCCCAACAGACCAGCGGGTTGCAACGATGCAAGCCCCTAAGAACAGCCCGGTGTAGCCAGCCCAGATCTGCCCAGTTCTGCGGGGAAATACCCCTCTGCAGAGCCGTCGCATTTGCCAGTTTTGAGCAAACCGATTACATTGGAAATAATCGATCTGGCGATTGGAGTCCGGCGGGAGTTGGCCGGAGCCGTCGCCAGTTTGAGGAGACAACGAGCGATCGTGGCTTTCGTAGGGAACAGGCGAAAGAGGCGCACGGTCGTTGGGAGTGATCCCCGCATACCATCCTGCCACGACGTCTCACCCCCCGGGGCTCGTTTGGCCGGTCCAACCGGTGGAGCGAAGCCCGCATTGGTTGGGCTGGGCCAGGGAATGCCCGACCCGCTGCGCATCGCATGGAGGGAATCCCTGTGTCCGGTCGCGCCCGGTTGCGAGCGGCGGTTGGTTGGAGGTGAGTTCTTGACTACGGTAACGGAACTGAAGTCCCGGACGGTGCGTGACCTGGCAAAGCTGGCTCGTCAGTGGGGGATCACCGGTTACAGTGCCATGCGCAAAGAGGAGTTGGTGCGCGTGCTGGCCAAAGAGGCTCGTCGACGAGCTCGCAAAGGAGAGACGCCGCAGAGCCGAGCGAGTGCTCCGGGAACCAGAAAACGGAGTACGCCGCGAACGCGCTCGGTCCGAGCAGTCAAGGGATCGAGTGCCAAATCGAGGCCCGCCTCGAAGGCGAAGCGGAACGGCCGCGCGAAATCCACCGCGTCCAAACGGAACGCGGCTGTGCTGGAGCGGCTGCGGCAGTCGCAACAGGCCAGAGAGCGGGAGAAGAATCTGGCGGCACCGCGAGGGCCTCGCTATGTGGAACCTGGCAAGGATTGCCTCGTCCTGATGGTGCTCGATCCCTTCTGGCTCCAGGCGTGCTGGGATGTCACGCACCATGCAGTGGAACGGGTCCAGGCGGCGATGGCGGAAAAGTGGCACGGAGCCCAACCGACCTTGCGACTCTTGGAAGTGGACCAGGGAACGACGACGGGAACTTCCGAACGGGTCCTCCGGGACATTCCCGTCCACGGCGGCGTACGGACCTGGTACATCGACATCCATGAAACGACCAGTTACCAAGCCTGCTTGGGGTACCTGGCCGCCGATGGGCAGTTCTTTACGATCTTGCGCAGCAATATCGTGACGCCGCCCGTCCCCGGCAGCACGGATCCGCTCGATGAGAATTGGGAGGAAGTTGCCGAAGACTATGAGCGCGTTTATGCGCTCAGCGGGGGGAACGAGCGCGAACATGAAGACAGCGAGTTGCGGGAGTTGTTCGAAGAGCGGTTGCGACGGCCGATGGGAGCTCCCATCGTCGCTCGCTTCGGATTGGCCGGGATGCGAAAGCGACGTGAGGAACTACCTTTCGACGTTGACGCGGAGTTGATCGTCTACGGGTCCACATCACCCGATGCCCATATCACCCTGTCGAACACTCCCGTCAAGCTGCGCGACGATGGCACCTTCACCGTACGCATGAAACTCCCGGACCGGCGGCAGGTCATCCCGGTCGTGGCGACCAGCCATGACGGCATCGAGTGCCGCACGATTGTCTTGGCCGTCGAACGCAACACGAAACGACTCGACCCGGTCATCCGAGAAGGAAACGACTAGGCCTGTCATGGGCAGCGGAAAGAACATGGAAGAAAGCGAGACGGTCCGCTGCGACGCTCGGCGGCTGGTCGAGTGGCTCAGTATCATCCCGCGACCGGTTGTCGCCTTTTCCGGAGGCGTCGATAGTGCCGTCGTCGCGAAAGCCGCTTTTGAAGCTCGAGGCCCCAAGGCGCTGGCCGTCACCGGGATCGGCAAGGCGGTCAGTCAGGCCGACCGTGAGACGGCACGGAAAGTGGCTCGCCACATCGGCATCCCCCATCGCGAGGTGGCTACCGATGAATTGGCCAACTCCGACTACGTGGCCAACAACGCCGATCGCTGTTACCACTGCAAGTCGGAACTCTATGGCACGATCTGGGAAGCGATCCGACAAGAACTGGGCGAAGAAGAAAAGTCAGCCGTCATCCTCAGTGGGGCCAACAGGGACGACTGGGAAGACCATCGTCCTGGACTGGTTGCGGCAGAGGAAGCAGGCGTGCGGCACCCGTTGGCCGAACTAGGCTGGGGGAAGAACCGGGTCCGCGCCGTCGCCTGGTACTGGGAATTGCCGGTCTGGGATAAGCCCGCCAGCCCCTGTTTGGCGAGCCGCCTGGCTTACGGCGTGGAGGTCACGGCCGAGCGGCTTGCGATGGTCGAGAGAGCTGAGGCTTTCTTGCGAGACGAAGGCCTTCGCGAACTGCGCGTTCGGTATCATCCCGGCGATCTGGCACGGATTGAAGTGCCGCTGGAGTGCCTCGAGCAGCTTTGCCGGGAAGAGTGTCGAACCCGTCTGGTAAAATGCTTGAAGGAGCTCGGCTTTCGGTCGGTCACGCTCGACCTGGAGGGCCTGCGTTCGGGAAACCTCAACGAGCTCATCGAGGTAGACCAACTGGCTCGCTGGCAGGAAAAACTCGGCCGGCCATGAGTTGCGTGCCCGCCGGCCCAAGACCCACTTGACCGGCTCGGCGAATTGCCAATCCCCATCTGCCCGTCCATACTGAGCAACAGGAACTCCTGTTTTTTCACGCCTGCCCGGCTTGCACTTCCACGCATCCATGTCCGATACGACCTCGCCCGCCGCCACGTCGAACCCCGAGCCCGATTTGTCGGGGCGGCAGGTGGGCGACTATCGCATCTTGCGAAAGCTGGGGCAGGGGGGGATGGCGGTCGTCTATCTGGCCGAACAAGTTTCGCTCAAGCGGCAGGTCGCCTTCAAAGTTCTGCGCAGTTCGCTGGCCGGGGACACCGCCTATGTCCGCCGCTTTCACCACGAAGCCCAAGCCGCGGCCAAACTC
>WFWZ01000189.1 GCA_015490875.1 Planctomycetaceae bacterium | reverse complement strand
TTGTCTCCGGCAACCGCTTCCACCGACATGTACGGCCCGGTGGACATGATGATGTCCCCTTTCTTCGACGTGGCGACGATTTCCATCGGATCGATCTGAGCCGGATCGTCGGTACTGCACGCAACAAAGTTCCGGAGCCATCCGGAGCCGTGGAAAGTGTAATGAGCATCGGTGTTGACGACGCCGGGAATGCGGTATCCGAGGTTGAGCAGTTGCAGCCACCGGTGGAGAGCCCGCCGGTCGCCTCGCCCCGTCCTCGGCGCCTTGACGTCGCGGAGAATGTCGGCGGGGGGATGCACTTCGACGACATCCATGACCTCGAGCATCTCGCGGAAACCCCCGTCGGGCTTGCCGTCGAGATCGCGGTCGCCGTAAATCTGCTGAAGGTCGGGATGGTTCGTCTGCACGAGCTTTTCGGAATTGTTGTCCCACATCGCGAGCCGGCGGATTTGAACGACCGGATCGGGATCGGTCTGCGGACCCCCGCCGTCTTGGCGATGAGGGCGATAGACGAGCGGAAAGGCGTTCTGGTGATTGACCGGCAACAGTTGCCCGGTCAACTCGATCCCGGGGCAAGTCGCCATCAAGTGCGACGCCTTGAGAGCTCGCAGATGCGGCACGTACGAGCTGATCCGATTGTGTTCGGTACAAGGTGCAAACTCGATGTGCTCGCACAAGAGATTCAGCACTCGCCCCCGCTGGCTCGTCGTGTTGTCGCCGGACGGAGAGGAGTGGCTGTGAAAATCGGTGCTGATTCGGCCAGTCGAGTCGACGACACGACGAAGCGAAACTTGAATCTCCGCCGTCTCGCTTGGACCGACTTCGATCTGTTCGAACGCCGCGTCGTATTCCGGACCATGACTGATGACGACTTCATACTTGCCCGGAGCCAACTCGGTGCGGACTTTGCCGTTCGGCGTGTAGCAGAGATTGTGGATGCGCGCCGTACGGCTATCAGGGCCGAAGAAAGGTGTCGGCGTGCCGCCTTGTCCGTGGAAGGCGATCTTGGCGGGAATCGGCTGCCCCTTCCCATCGGTGACGGTGACTTTCGCATAGCCGCACGGTTGCATCTCGATGGCTACCGCCTGAGGCTTTTCGCCGCCGACGGTGCGCTCGATCTGAACCTTGGGACGCCCCAAGGCTTCGACTTCGAGGGTGTACTTGCCGGGAGGAAGAGGCGCGAGTATCTGGCCGTCGCGTCGCGTGCGGCCCCATGCGTAGACCTCCCCGCCTGCGCGAGCGGTGACTTTGGCGTTGGCCACCGGACCGTTGGGATCTTTCACGAGAATCGTGACGGTGTCGACGGGCTGGCGGGCCAGTCGTCGAGCCAGACGCCGCACTTGAAAGAGGTTCGATGCGGGAAAGACGTGACGGACGACCCGGAGTTTCCCTTTCGGTTCGATGGCCGCTCGCACATTCCCATCCCCATCATGCAGCTCAATGGTGCCTCGAGCCATCTTCACTGGCTGCCGACCGTCGACGACGATCCCGTACCCTTGTCGAAACCATTCATCGAAAGCCCAGTAAAGATGAGTCTTGGAGTCGACTCCCGTGACAAACGTCTTGTCGGCTCGAATGGAATCGCTCAACACTGCGTGGATCGGCTTGTCGAGTTCATTCGTCAGGGTTGACGTGACCGTGATATAAGCGTCGCCATCACGCAGCGAATACGTCACCTGTGCAGCCGGCTTGCCATTGCCCGCCGGCGCTGTGAAGCTGACGGAAACGGTCTTGCCCTCTGCCGGCAGGTGATGGGCAGGTTGGCCATCAGCGGTGATTCTCATGGACTTCGGTGAGAATGCGTATCGAGCGGCCAAGGGGTAGTAGGCGCTGAGTTGGTCGTTGGAGGGTCGGTTTGTCGTGAGGTCGATCAGAGCAGCACCGACGTTTTTGACCGTCAAGTTGGCATGGCGCGTCGGCGTCGGGAACGCGACCACGGCGGTGATATGGTCGTTCTTGAGGACGACATCGCCGTAGATCGCATCGACCTCTTTGCCGCGCGGAGCCAACTTGGACCAGTTCGTCGCATCGAGTCTGGCGATTTCCGCCGAAAATGCGAGCGACGCTGGTACAGCCAGGAGCATCGCGAAGGCGAACAGAGTTCTAAGCATCGAACGGCGCATCACGGGAAATCCTCCTGTGGCGTGTCGGCAAGGTGGGAAAAACGCAAGGGTGGGTAGGCGATCCGGAATCAACCCTTAGGCTGGTAGGGCCAGTTCGGTCGGGCAAGACTGCGGTCCCTTCGGCGTGGCGTTGCCCAAGGCCGCGTCTCCGACCGACCGAGAGTATAGACGGTTTGAGCGGCTGGAAACACCGATCCGGGAGCCGTCCAAGGTGGCACCGACAGTGGAGAGAGGAAGTGTCCGGCGAGAGTGAAGATGTGATCGATCTGCGGAGCGACACGGTGACGGTCCCGTCGCCGGCGATGCGGCAAGTGATGGCGACTGCGGAGGTCGGAGACGACGTCATCGACGTCGACCCGACCGTGGCTCGGCTCGAGGCGGCCATCGCTTCCGAGTTGGGCAAGGAGGCCGCCCTCTTCGTTCCCTCGGGAACGATGGCCAACCAGATCGCCGTGCGGGTGCACTGTCGGCCGGGAGAGGAACTGCTGTGCGAAGCGACTTCGCACGTCTACTACTTCGAACAAGGTGCCTATGCGCAGCTCAGCGGCGTGGTCGCTCGGCCCGTCCCCGGGACTCGGGGCATCCTTCGATTGGCTGATCTGGAGCACCTGATATGGCCCGAGGACGAGCATTTCGTCCGAACGCGACTCGTTTGGATCGAGAACACGCACAACATGGGCGGGGGAACGGTGCAGCCTTTCGATGAGCTGGCAGCGATCAGCCGCTGGGCCCGCGATCGAGGCCTCCGGTTGCACCTCGACGGAGCCCGCCTTTTCAACGCCGTCGTCGCCACCGGCCGGCCGGCTCGCGAATGGGCCGCACTCTTCGACACCGTCAGCGTCTGTTTCAGCAAAGGGCTGGGGGCGCCGGTCGGCTCGGCACTCGTGGGAAGCCGCCAGGCGATGGCCGAGGCGAGGCGTCATCGAAAGCTCTTCGGGGGAGGCATGCGCCAGGCCGGCGTCATCGCGGCGGGCGCTCTGTATGCCTTGGAGCACCACGTGGCGGATCTCGAAGCGGACCACGCCAAGGCCCGGCGGATCGCCGAGGCGGTGGAGGGAGCTCCCGAGTTGGTGCTCGAGCAGGGCCCCGTAGAGACCAACATTGTTTATTTTCGCGTGGCGAGCCCTTCCCTGTCTGCGGCGGAGCTGGTGGAGCGGCTTGAGGCACAAGGAGTGCGGCTGCTGCACGTCGGGGAGACGATCCGAGCGGTCACGCATCGCGATGTATCGATGGCGCAGGTTGAACAGGCGATCGACCGGCTCTTGCGGGTCGTTCGAGCGGGAGCGGGAAAGGGGAGGTGACGCAGCGCAAGTCTTTGCACAAGCGGCGTCGGAGACGTACCATGGAGGGAGAGGGAGCCATGTTCGAGAAGCAGTGAAGGGGAGTGTGGGACGAGAGCGCATGGCAGTCGGGATCAAGGATTTCTGGAAGCTGGCGGTTCGCAGCGGGGTGGTCACTGCCGAGCAGGCTCATCTGCTCCAGCGGCAGTTCGCCCAGCGCCAAGGGACTTCGCC
>WFWZ01000188.1 GCA_015490875.1 Planctomycetaceae bacterium | reverse complement strand
CCTTTGCAAGAACGCCAGATGCGAAAGACCTTCTTGTTCCGCTTCTTTAAAAATGCAGTCCAGGCCCTCCTCGCCCAGCGGGATCCGCAACGTCGCCGAGTCGGCCAGGACCAGCTGCCGCAAGTCGGGTTTCCTACTCTCGCGTCTCCGGCTCGTTCTCTTCGCTCGGTCCGTCGCCGTGGAACTTTGGCGAGTCCCCTTCGACTGTTTCGCTTGTGCACCCATCGTCATCCAACATCGTGGAAGACTCGGCGACATGCTCCAGCCACCACCGCGTGACATCGTTGAGATGCTCAAGCGATTGGAACTCGCGACCGTTGAGCAGATTCCTCTCGACATTGTCGAACGGCCGCTCCACTTTCCCCTTCGCTTGAGGACGCCGCACTCGGCAGGCAATCGGCCGGAAGCCGTAGCGCGTGGCGAACGCCAGAAAGCGGGGGCTGTAGACCAGTTCGCCATCCTCGTATCGCGACAGCACGACCTTCATGTTGTCGTAGAGACGGCTCACCGCGACTCCACCCAGATGCTCAAACGCAATGCTGGTGCCTCCGTCATACCCCTCGCGCTGCAGTTCCTCGAAGATCCGCTGCACCGTGGTTTTCCGATAGCGTGTCCGCAGCCGGACGATCTGAGGCTCGAACCGATCGCCCCTGCTCGGACGCCGCTTGCGGCGCGGGGACATACACTCGGCTCCTTCTCGATGCTGTTGGTACTGGTCGATCACGCGTCGGATCGTCTCGCGAGACAGATGCAACTCCCGCGCGATACTCCGAAATGAATGGTTCTGATGCCATCGGCGAATGATTTCGTTGCGAGTTTGAGAGTTCACGTCGAGCTCATCTACTGCCAAAACGCTACTCCATTTTTGGCCACGGCACGTGCCTGTCGCACCAATCGCTCCAGCTGGTCTTCGAGCAACCGGAAATCTCCGTCGGCCAACTCGGATCGGCCACGCTGGACCAGCCAGGTGTCCATCGCGGCGAGACCGTCGAGCAGCCGGGCCAACTGCCGGGAGACTCAGCTCTTGTGCCGACCCAACAGAGACGCATCCGCGGCCTGCGACAAGCCATCGTCGTGAACCAATGACTGCACGACCCAGGCTTCCTCCAGTTCTTGCGGCGCGCGGCCGACCAGATTCAAACGGTACATGGCGGCTTTGGCTTATTGCTGATCTACTTCGATCAGTCGCGTCGAGAGTGAAGTAAAGCCCCGCAGCGCACGAGCTGCTGCGAGCCGCTTGAAGCCATCGATCAGGACGATCGCTTCGTCGCGAAGGCAGGCGACGACCGGCGAAATCTGGCCGTCGCGACGAAGCGAAGCCTCCATCTGCCGCTGGTCGGACGGCGCGAGGAGCCGATCGCGGCGCAGACGTTCGTCGAAGTCTTCCAAGGCGACGCTGCGAACTTCCGTGACGTGCCAGGACATGCATGGTTCCCTTGCCAAGTGGTTCGGTGGATGGAGAGAAGTCGGAACTGCTCGTAGCAACCGGGGGCTGTGGCAGGAACAAGATTCGGAAGAGCCCTCCTCATGATCGCCCTTACCGACGCCGGCTTCCGCGATTTTTCCTAGTTTGATTGGGGGCTCGCCGGAATTCAGTCATTCCGACCAACGGCCCAAGTGGTCGGTACAATGGCCCATTCCTTCGCCGGAATTGACATGCGGAGCACCGATGATTCTACAAGGAGAGGCCTTCAAACCGAGTAGGGGGACGTCATGGCTTCTGCGGACGGGCCGTCGTGGCATGCTCCACTTCATCGCAGCGCCGAAACGGTTGTATCGGGGCACTCGCCTCCGCTATAATCCTTCCCGTAGTGGGCACACGCCTACTCCGAGGTGAAAAAGTTCAACACGCGAGCTGTCTATGTGCACCGTACTCCGACGGATAGCGGGCAACTCGTCGTTTATGCACCGAATGCTTATCGCCAGACATGAAGTGAACCGATGACGGAAGCGAAGAGCTGTTTTGTGATCGCCCCTATCGGGGACCCCGACTCGGATACTAGGAAGCGCTCCGACCAAGTTCTCAAGCACGTCATCAAGCCTGCTGTCGCGTCCTGCGGATACAATGCTGTTCGAGCCGACGAGATTGACAAGCCTGGGATTATCACAAGCCAAGTGATTCAACACGTCGTGAACGACCCTATGGTCGTTGCCGACCTCACTGAGCGCAATCCAAACGTCTTCTACGAACTCGCGATCAGGCACGCTCTTCGTAAGCCGCTTGTTCAGCTCATGAAGAAGTGGGAACGGATTCCCTTCGACGTTGCCGGGACCCGCACAATCTATGT
>WFWZ01000187.1 GCA_015490875.1 Planctomycetaceae bacterium | reverse complement strand
ACAAAACTCGGGGCCTGTCGCCTTTCGCAATATCGTCTTGCGACCCTTGGGACTCGAGCCACTTTTCGACGGAAAGACGCTCGAGGGTTGGCGCACCCACCCGGACCTTAAAGGAACTTTTACCGTTACTCCGGCAGGAGAGCTGCGCGTCCAAGGTGGAAGAGGGCAATTGGAGACGAAGCGATCCTTCGGCGACTTTGTTTTGCAGCTCGAGGCCAAGACGTCGGCGCCCAACATGAACTCGGGCGTCTTCTTTCGCTGTATCCCCAAAGACGTGATGATGGGCTACGAAAGCCAAATCCATAACGGCTATCGCGACGGCGATCGAACTCGTCCGGTCGACTGCGGAACTGGAGGCATCTTCCGGCGGCAAGACGCACGGATCGTGGCGGCAGACGACGGCCAATGGTTCACCAAGACGATCGTCGCTCAGGGGCGGCATTTCGCCGTCTGGGTCAACGGACTTCAGGTCACGGATTGGAACGACGATCGGCCTCCCCACGACAATCCGCGACGTGGATTCCGCAAAGAAGCGGGAACAATCATGCTCCAAGCCCACGATCCGACGACCGACGTCTTGTTCCGCCATCTGCGCGCGAGCGAACTGCCGGTGCGTCCCTGAAATCCACAAGCCGCCGACGCTTTCAGGTCAGCCCTGGATATATGACTTGAGATAGTGGTTTTCGACGCTGAGCAGGTCGTGTTGAGCCTTCACGACGTCGCCGATCGAAATGAGTCCCACCAGCTTGCCATCTTCCAAGACGGGGAGATGGCGGATTCGTTTCTCCGTAAGGAGTCCCATCACTTCGGAAATGCGGTCGTCGGGTTTGCCGGTCACGAGCTGATCCAGCCCGGTCATGTGGTCGCGTACCACTTGGGACTCGAGTTGCCCTGCATGCGTCCGGCAGGCGCGCAAGATGTCCCGTTCGGTAATGATTCCGGCGATCGATTCGCCATCGCACACCAGCAGCGACCCGATGTTGTGTTCGACCAGTCGGTCCACCGCCTCGGCGAGACTCGCCGACGGTGTCACCCGATGAACATCCGTCCCTTTCTGCCTGAGAATATCCCGCAACAACATGACGTGTGCTCCCCTTTTTCGCGTGACCAGGGTATATCTTCCCGGATACTTGGTCGAACGATTCCCTTACCGATCCAACACCGTCTACTCGGACGGCCCAGCAGCCTCTGCTGACCCCCCTCCCCTGTTCACGCGTTCGCCGCGCGGCCATCTATTATAGCGGAGCTCAGCACCGCCGGTCAAACAAGCCCGGAACCGGCGTGCGCGATTCTGGGTCCGAAGGATGATTCGTGAGAAAGATTCTCGGGCTCGGCGTGCCGGTATGAGCAACCACGTTGCGTCACTTTCCGGCGTTTTGTGCCGAGTCGGCTCGCTCGGTTGCCTCATCCCAATGGCGCAGTTCTTTGGGAAGCGAAAAATGGACCGACTCCGTTCGCACGACCACTTCTTCCATCTCCGCCCCGTAGCGCCGCTCAAGCGCCTCTACGCAATCCATCACTAACGATTCGGGGGCACTCGCGCCGGCTGTGATCACCACACGATCGACATCTTGAAACCATGCATCACACAGTTCGTCTGCGCCGTCGATCAGATACGCGGGAACTCCGCGACTCTCTGCCAACTCGCGCAAACGCCGGCTGTTGGAGCTGTTCTGGCTGCCGATCACCAATACCAAGTCGGCTTCGCTGGCCAGTTTGGCGACCGCTTCTTGACGATTCTGAGTGGCATAGCAAATGTCCTCCTTGGGAGGACCGACCAATTGAGGATACCGCTCTCGAAGCCGTCCAATGATCTCCTCGGCCTCATCGACACTGAGCGTCGTCTGGGTCAAGTACGCGACTTTCGCGTCTTCGGGAACGGTCAACGCGTCGACCGCTTCGGCACTTTCGACCAGTACCATCGCCTCGGGCGCTTCGCCCATCGTTCCCACGACTTCATCGTGCCCCGCATGCCCGATGAGAAAAATCGTGTAGCCTTCCCGCGCGAAACGGACGGCCTCGACGTGCACCTTTGTCACGAGCGGACAGGTCGCGTCGATCGTCCGCAGATTTCGCTCGCGCGCGAAAGCACGGACCTCGGGAGAAACACCGTGCGCCGAAAAGAGAAGCGTGGCGCCGACTGGCACCTCCGCCAGGTCTTCGACGAAGGTCACTCCCTTGCCGCGAAAAGACTCCACCACGTACCGGTTGTGGACGATCTCGTGGTAGACATAAATGGGAGGCCCCAAGTGGTCGAGTGCGAACTGAAGGCATTCGATCGCCATGTTCACGCCCGCGCAAAACCCACGCGGATTGGCCAGCAGAATCTTCATGGG
>WFWZ01000186.1 GCA_015490875.1 Planctomycetaceae bacterium | reverse complement strand
TTCAGTTCGATCACCGCCGGGTTGATTTCATAAAACACATAATGGTCTCCCCGTCGCCCATAAGCGGCCGTTGTGCCGGCGCCCAAGCCGATCGTGCCGACCCGCATCGTGGCCTTTTGCAATTGAAAGGCGGAAATCGCCACACCCACGCCACTGTCCTTTGTGAAATAGGTCGTCGGTTGCGTACGGCGTTCGGGGGCAAGCAATTGAAGGCCGTGGAGAATCCTCCCGTTGTAGAGCGTGTACCGGTGGGTCTTCGGGTTTCCCTTTCCATGTTCGAAAACCCGTAAGACGCCGAAAAAATTGCGCCGGCCATCAACCTGGTCCTCACTGGCACCTGGCCACACTCCCGGGACGACCCACCAAAGTGCCGCGGTCAGCCCCAACGCGATGACAGCCAACGGTATGCGCCACGCCAGCGTCTTTCGGCGGGACGCCTCGAGCGCCACCACGGCGACGGCCAACATGGCTCCGGCATCCCATCCCAGTGGAATCTCCCAGTAGTTGTCGAACAGATGCGGAAATACAACAGCGGTGAGGATACCTCCCGCCGCACCTCCGGCGGCGATCGCCAAATAAAACGCCGTCAACCCTCGAGCAGGTGGCTTCCAGCGTACCACCTCGCCGTGACACACCATGCAAAGGAAAAACAGGCCTCCCGCATACAGCCCCACTTCGATCCACAAGTTGTTCATCACGTCGGGCACGTGCATGAGCGACTCGAGCCGCAACGGTAGATTCCATGCCGCCTTCTTTGCGGCCAGCCACGAATTGACGCTCGCCTCATGCGTGATTGCAGCTATGGCGCCGATGAACGCCATCAGCAGTACCGACATCCATACCGGACGATACCAGCGCGAGTGGTCAAAGCAGATGATGAACGACAGCAAGTAGAGACTCAGCGGCAGAATCCATAAGAACGGAAAGACGGCAATGTCCTGCGAAATGTGCGATGTCGATGCCAGGAGCATTACCGATGCCAGCGCCGGAAGAGCGAACCACAACAGGCCGCGCCCCCACGTGGCCACGGCCGAAAGCTGTCCCGGATCGCGTGCCGAGCTCGAGGACGTCGTCGCCGCTTCCTGCGCCGTCTCGTCGCTGCGAGAATCCACCGAGGTCGAATCGGAAACATGTTGAACGTCATCGTGAGTTGCTTTTCCCGCAAGCCATGCCACCGTCGCGCACAGCATCGCGAATATCAAGAACCCGCCCGACCAGACCCATCCTTGCACGACGGTTCCCATGGCTGGTTCCACGAGGAACGGATACGTGAGCAGCGCGCCGAGCGACCCGATGTTCGAGAGCGCATAAAGACGATAGGGAGACGCTCCTCCCGACCACCGGTGATACCACGCCTGCACGAGCGGCCCGGTCGTCGACAAGAGAAAGTAGGGGACGCCGACCGTCGCTCCGAGCAACTGGAGAATCTGCCAGACCGGCGATCCAGCCGGATCCGGCTTCCAGCGGTCTCCCGGCACGATAGGAAGGAAGAGCAGGGCAGCCGCCAACAGGAAAAGATGCATCGCGAGCGCCACGCTCGGGCGCATCCGGTGGACGGCGAAGTGAGCATAGCTGTATCCCAGCAGCAACACGAGTTGGAAAAAGAGCATGCACGTCGTCCAGACTGCCGGGCTGCCGCCGAACCACGGCAAGATCGCTTTGCTGATCAACGGCTGGACTTGAAAGAGCAGAAAGGCGCTGACGAAGATCGTGAAGGCGAACAAGATGCCGCCGGAAACCAAACGTTTCTCCCGCGCACCTGTTGCCGCTTGTCGAGTTGCATCTGTCGCCATGAGATCCCTGAGCCAGGTTCCTGACGGCGTTCGTCCGGCCGTGGCCGCACGCTGTCAAGACTGCTGCACGCCGAATACCGTCTCGACGTTGTCCCGCAATACCGCTCGAGCCAACTCGATCGCCCGCTCTTCCGACCACCCGCGATCCAGCACGAAGCGTTCCGCCAGCACCTTCGCCAAGAGACGCCGGTACATCTGAAACTTGGGCCAGCCGAACTCGAGTTTGTACATGTCGCTGTAATAGCCGACTTGCTTCGTTTGAGGCACCGCTTCCAATCGAGCCGCCAAGTCGAACTCGATGTAAGGAGGCGTATTCGAATACCACCAGTGCCCATGTGTGATGACGTTCGGAAAGATCCAGGCATAACTGACGAGCTCTTGATTGGTCACGCTCGCCAGCACCGAGACGGGGAATCGCACGTCGGGAAAGGCGTTGAACAGCTCTTTGTACTGGATCAGCGACACTCGGCTGTCGAACAGATCTTGCCCCTGATAGACACCCGCTTCATAGACGCGTCGGTTCACACCGATCATCAGATCGAACGGCAGACCGAACTCGCGGCAAAACTCCGCGAGCGTCCAAAAGACAAATTTCGAACCCGCGCGGCGATCCGCCTCGGAGGCACTCGTGTGTCGCTGGTAAAGTTGCTCAAGGGCGCGATCGGCTCGAGCTTCCGAGACCGGCGCCGGAGTGAAGTCAGGAGGGAGCGAGATGGCACAAGCCTTGGCTCCTTTCGCGGTAAAGTGCTCAAACAGCTTCCGCACGGCCTCGCGCAGACCATTCGCCGATGCAGCTTCGCCACCGGTCGCTTCGCCAAGTCGCTGCTGTACTTCCGGCTGAGCCAAATGAAAGACCAGATCATCGGTCCGCAAGCAAGGGATGTAGACCGACGTGTCGAAGCCCTCGAGCGGATCGTCGAAGTCGTTGGTCAAAAAGACCGCTGTCAGGCGGCTCTGCCGAAGCACCTGATCGGCCCAGTCCGGCTCGCTCATCTTCGCCAGCGCCGCCTCGTACAGCTCCTCCCAGTTTTCGACGGTCAGCCGATCGTGAGTGAACCCGAAAAACTGGCGGCTCAAGCCGATCAGCCAATCGTACTGAATCGTGTTCTCCAGCGGCCGAAGATGTTCCACCAGGCGTCGGACCCGCTCGCGCGGATCGATGTCCGGCTCTTCGATGCTCGCTCGATCCATCCCCGCCGAATGCGCAAGCTCGGTGTAATAGTGATAACCGAGAATATCGGCCAATGTTGTGCCGGCCGGTGCCAGGGGGTCGATGTGCGTATGGGGGTCGATGAGCGTCCAGCTTTCGATTTCCGAAAGGAGACGTTCTTGCAACGAATCGCTCATGGAGGTGTCTCACTCGAGGTCGAATCTGGATGGCCAAGGCCGTCGGTCACTTTTGTCCAGGGAGCCTTATTTTGGCAGTTGCCATGCCCAGTGATAAGGTGGGCAGGCGCCAGGGAAAAGCGGCCTTCGGGCCTGTCCTCGAGCCGGGACGCCCTATAATAGGATGAACTACCTTGGGGCCGGGACTGGTCGACGGTACACAGGGCGAGGGTGGCGGCGCGGCCGAGTCCTCTCTCCTGCTGCCCTGACCGCCCGCGACCAGGCATTCCACGACCTTTCCCTACCGTTTGACCAACGCTCATGTCATCCAATCCCAACTCGCCTCGGAAGAACTCCGAATCGAAAGGGGGCTCCAGCGGCCCCGGTTTCCTGCTCTACTTGATCTTCGCCACGATCGGCATCGTGCTGCTGGCGATGTTCATGATTAAGCGGATCCACCCGAAGCTTCCCTATCCGCGCTTCGAGCAGTTGGTGCTGGCCACCCCGAAGTTGGAAGAGGGCCAGCCGAAGGGGGAGAGTTACGGGATGATCGTGGTCGACGAAATCCGAGACGGACAGCGCCACCGTATCCGCTACAGCCATTTGCGCAAGGTGGTCGTCGGCACGACGCAGATTCGCAGCGTCGTCGACGTCGAAGACCTCGATGCGCCGACGGCGGCAGCACGCCAGCCCAAAGAAGTCAAGTTCGTCACCAATCTGGCGCCCTCGCACGGCGTTGTCCAAGACGTCAAGAAACTCCTCCAAAACAGCGCCGTCGATTGGGACTTTCACGAAGGGGAAAGCGCCTGGCAGGCCTACCTCCCGATGCTCGTCTTCAGTGGTGTGATCCTGCTCGTCTTTGTTTTCTTGCTTCGGCGTTTGGGAGGAGCCGGTTCGCCGATGCAGTTCGGCAGAAGCCGCGGCAAGCTCTACGCCATGGAAGATTTGGCCATCACGTTCGACGACGTGGCGGGGATCGACGAGGCGGTCGCCGAGGTCCGCGAGATCGTCGATTTTCTCAAGTCACCGGAGAAATACCAGCGCCTAGGGGGGCGGATTCCTCGAGGCGTGTTGCTCGTCGGCCCCCCGGGCACCGGCAAGACCCTCTTGGCCAAAGCGATCGCCGGCGAAGCCGGAGTCCCCTTCTTCGGCCTCTCCGGGAGCGACTTTGTCGAAATGTTCGTCGGCGTCGGCGCCGCTCGCGTGCGTGACATGTTCCAACAAGCCGAACAGAAGGCTCCCTGCATCATCTTCATCGATGAACTCGATGCCCTGGGCAAGAGCCGCGGGAACAGCATCATGGGAAGCCACGATGAACGGGAACAGACGCTCAATGCTCTATTGGTTGAAATGGACGGGTTCGACTCGAATCGAGGCGTTATCGTGATGGCGGCGACCAACCGCCCCGAGATCCTCGATGGAGCTCTCTTGCGTCCCGGCCGTTTCGACCGACAAGTCCTCGTCGACCGCCCCGACATCATGGGGCGAGCCGCCATCTTGAAGGTGCATGTCAAGCACGTGAAGCTCGACGAGTCGGTCGACATCGACCAGATTGCCGCCATTACTCCCGGATTCGCGGGCGCTGACCTGGCGAATCTCGTCAACGAAGCCGCCCTCTTGGCGGCTCGCCGCGAAAAGCCCGCGGTCACAATGGAGGAGTTCAATGAGAGCGTCGAGCGGGCGATGGCGGGACTCGAAAAGAAACAGCGCGTCATGAACGACGACGAGAAGCTCCGTGTCGCCTACCACGAAGCCGGACATGCACTCGTCGCCTACAGCCTCCCGAACACCGATCCGGTCCATAAGGTCTCGATCATCCCGCGTGGCATGGCGGCGCTGGGATACACATTGCAACGTCCCGAAGGCGACCGCTTCTTGATGACTCAAGCCGAACTGGAAAGCAACATCCAGGTTCTCATGGGAGGAACGATTGCCGAAGAGATCGTTTTCCAGGACGTGTCGACCGGTGCAAAGAACGATTTGGAACGAGCAACGAAGATCGCACGAAGTATGGTGACCGAGTACGGCATGAGCCGCCTCGGTAGAATCAATCTCAGCGGCAGCACAAGCAGCGCCTTTCTCCCCTCGCTCACAGAAGAAGCGACGGCCTATCACAGCGAACAGACGGCTCGCGAAGTCGACGAAGAGGTCAAACGGATTCTCGACCGGTCGCTCAGTGCCGCTCGCGATATCATCCAATCGCGGCGCCCCGCCCTGGAAGCGCTTGCCCAAAGCCTGATGGAAAAAGAAGCCATCGACGCGTCGGAATTGAAACGCATTATCGAAGAGAACTCGCCCAGGCCGCTCGTCGTCCCCGGCACGGGAACTCCTTCCACGGGCACCTCGTCGAGTTCCTCAGCGGCGCGCGAGGAAACCAGCGACCAAACTCCGTCACCTCGTAGCGGTGACGGTGAAATCGAAGGCACCGCCTGAGTCCCCGGCTCGTCGGGCAGGCGACTCAGCCGTCGAACCACTTGCGCAGCACGTGCAATGTTGCTGCACGCCCGGCCCGGCCGATCGACGTCGTCAACGGGATTTCCTTGGGACAGACAGCCACACAGTTTTGAGCATTGCCGCAGATCTGGATCCCGCCCGGTGCGGTGAGCTGGTCCAGCCTCTCCGCCGCTTCGTGCTTGCCGGTGGGGTGCATGTTGAAGAGCATCGCCTGGCTGATGGCATGAGCACCAATGAACGCCTGGTCGTAGGCCGCCTTCTTCCGAGCTTCAAAGGCCTCATCCGACTCGCCCGGTTCTTGCGTCAGCTCTACCTTCGTGTATTGGGGGCAGGCTTCAAGGCAGCATCCGCAACTCATGCATTTGCTCAAGGGATACGCCTGTTCCTGAACTTTCGGTGAGATTCGAGGGCCGGGGCCGAGGTCGTAGTAGCCGTCGACCGGCACCCAGGCTCGGACTTTCTCAAGTGCCCGAAAGAGCCGCGAGCGGTCCACCATCAGATCGCGAATCACGGGGAACTTGCTCATCGGCTCGAGCCGGATTTCCGTCGGGTTTTCGTAGCGCAGGAGATTATCCACGAGTGCCGAGCAGGCCTGACGAACGCGACCGTTGATCACCATGGTGCACGCCCCGCAGATCTCCTCGAGGCAGTTGCAATCCCAGACGACCGGCGAGACCGAACGGCCGTCCGCGGTGGTCGCTTGAGCCGCAATCTTCTGCAAGACGCTGATGACATTCATCTGGGGTTCGTACTGGACTCGATGCCGTTCCCAGTAGCTGGCTTGTCCCGGTCCGTCCTGGCGCAAAATACGCACTTCAAAAGACTCGGGCGTCGCTGAACTCGTGTGTGTCTCGGCCATCGTGCCTGCTGTCATCCTTTTTTTCGGGTGATCGTCGGTCAGCTCTCTGTCATTACGACCTGCCGGCCGCGCCGGCACCCGCCGGCTCGGACGCACGCTGCTGACGTTCCCGCCAGACCTCTTCGATCGTCTCCGCACCCACCAGGCCATAGAGTCGAGGGCGAGGAGGGATCAACGAAGTGTCGACCGGCTCATAGCTGATCTCCACATCCCGCTGCTGCGGGTCCCAACGGGCAATGGTGGACTTGAGCCACTTCTGGTTCTTTTCGATGAATGCGTCGACCCACTGCTCGGCCTGCCGCCTGCGCTCGGCCGGGTCGTCGGATGTCAATCCCGGAAGTTCGAACTCGGGCTTGTAATGCGCCCCGCGGCACTCGTCCCGCAATAAGGCTCCACGAAGGATCGTCAACGCCACGGGGAACATGTCCTGAAGCGCCTTGGTGAAGACGACATTCTGATTCGTCCAGTGGCCGGTATCCGAAAGCGAACAGCGGTCGGCGCGATCTCGCAATTCGAGCACTCGATCGATGGCTTCTCGAAGCTGATCGTTGTGGCGGACGACCGTGGCGGTCCGCGTCATGATATCCCCGAGTTGCTGGTGGAGCAGATAGGGGTTCTCGCCACCGCCCTCTTGTGACAATAGTTTGTCATGACGATGCTGCTGTTGGCGTTGAGCCGATTCGAACAGCGTGGCCGGCGCCTCGCTCGCCAAAGAATCGAGGTGCTCGAGCTGCTCTTTCAATCCTGGCGCCACAAAGAGGCCGCTGAAGATGCAACTCAGCAGCGAGTTGGCTCCCAGGCGGTTCGCTCCATGGTATTGATAGTCGCACTCCCCGATGGCGTACATCCCCGGAATGTTCGTGGCCTGGTTCTTGGGATGAGCCGGCACGAGGCCGCCGTCGGCGCTTCGCTCGTAGTCGACCCACAATCCGCCCATCGAATAGTGGACAGCCGGAAAGATCTTCATCGGGACTTCGCGAGGATCGACGCCTTGGAACTTTTCGTAGATTTCGAGGATGCCGCCTAGTTTCCGGTCGAGTTCACTTCTGGGGATGTGTGTCAAGTCGAGGTAGACCGCCTGGCGGTCGGGGTCGACACTGAGTCCCTCATTGACGCAGACGTTGAAGATTTCACGCGTAGCGATGTCCCGAGGCACCAAATTGCCGTACTCGGGATAACGCTCCTCGAGGAAATAGTAGCGTTCTTCCTCCGGAATCTGCCTCGGATCGCGAGGATCGTGAGGCTTGCGAGGCACCCAGACTCGCCCTCCTTCGCCTCGAGCCGACTCGCTCATCAGCCGCAGCTTGTCGGCACCGGGGATCGCCGTCGGATGCACCTGGATGAACTCACCGTTCCCATACTTGGCTCCCGCCTGGAAACAGCGGCTGACCGCACTCCCGGTGCATACCATCGACATCGTCGACCGCCCGAAGATCAACCCGCATCCGCCGGTCGCTAAAACGAGAAAGTCGGCGGGAAAGGCGCGGATCTCCATCGAGACCAGATCTTGAGCCACACAGCCGCGGCAACGACCCGTCTCGTCAAGAATCGGAGCCAAAAAGTCCCAGAACTCGAACTTGCGGATCCGCCCCGCCACTTCCCATCGCCGTACTTGTTCATCCAAGGCATAGAGCAGTTGCTGGCCTGTCGTCGCACCGGCGAACGCCGTCCGCTTGTAGAGTGTCCCTCCGAAACGGCGACGATCCAAGAAACCCTCGGGCGTGCGGTTGAAGGTCACCCCCAGCCGGTCCATCAAGTCGATGATGGTCGGCGCCCAGTACGCCATTTCCTTCACGGGCGGTTGGTGCTGGAGAAAGTCGCCCCCGTAGACGGTGTCGTCGAAATGTTTCCACTCGTCGTCACCCAGTTGGCGAGTCTGGTCGTTGACCGAATTGATACCGCCTTGAGCACATACGCTGTGCGAACGCTTGACCGGCGTCAGGCTCATCAAATCGACGTCGACCTCCAGTTCGGCCAGCTTCATCGCGGCCGCCAAACCGGCCAAGCCGCCCCCGACAATCATGACTCGCGGTTTCTTCGCCATCACTTGGTACTCGCTCGTTCCCCGTCCCCTTTGCCGACACGTTCGTGGCCGGCACGCTTATGCGACGCCTCAGCCGGGTCCAGTTCCCCCGCCGCCACTTTCGCTCGGTACATCTTGTCTTCGATCTCTCGAGCCTTCTTCGCGTTGGTTCGCATCGGCCCCATCCACGATGCGGCGGCGACAGCCAGCAACAACACGCCGAAAACACCGCAAACGACCGTCGCTCGCCGTTGACCCGCCGGCGTTGTCCACACGCCCCACGTAATGCCCATCGTCCAAATCCCGTTGGCCAAGTGGTAGACACACGCCGCTACGCCCACGGCGTAGATCACCGGGATGAAGCCACCATAAGCCTCTGCCAGTGAAGAACCCGCGTTGTAGGGGGCGAATCGGGCTCCCCCGAGCGGGCGAGCCACATTCTCCAACCACCACTCACTGTGGAACCAGCCGTGCATGTGGAAGACGTGATAGAAGATGAACAGAAAGGCAATCACGCCCGTGGCTCGCTGCAACATGTAGCGGTAGTTGGCTGCGTACCGATAGTTGGCTGTGTTGGGGAGGCCGCCGAACATGATTACCACACCGAAAATTGCGTGAAACAGAATCGGCAGAAAGATGAATCCCCACTCTACGACTGGGAGCAACTTCCCCAAACTGTGGATCTGGTAGACGGCGTCCTGATAGCTGGCCGGGCTGTTGAGAAGACTCGCGTTCACGAAGAGGTGAACGCACATATAGGCACCGACCGGGATCAAGCCGCTGAGGGAGTGGAGGCGTCGCAAGAGAAACTCATGACGTTGCAAAAACGTCGGCTGCGGCGTCGGTTCGGCCATGACTACATCCTCGTTTTACGGCCCATAAACCGGGATCCCAATTGCCAGCAGCCGTCAGTATATGGCTCCGTCGATAACAGACAACCCGGTGCGTTTTCACTGTTTGTGGAATTGGAGTTGCATACTAGAGTAAAGGAAGCGACGGATCGGTCATTTTGGCAGGGGAGGCTTTTCTGCAGAGCGTAGCAAGGCGTGCGCGATGGTCGATCGCATGGCATCGTTGCTGATTACCGACGACGATCGAGCCTGGCGGGAGACCGTTCGGCAGGTCTTCTCCGTCCGGGGCTTTCGCACGTTGCTGGCAGCCGATGGCGAAGAAGCACTCCAGATCGTCCGCCACGACCGCGTGGACCTTCTCCTCGCCGACGTGCACATGCCTCGGTTGAGCGGCCTTGAGCTTTTGGGGGCACTCCAGACGTTCCGTCCAGCTCCACCGACAATCCTCGTCACCTCGGACTGGACCGAGTCCCTACGCGAAGAGGCACTCCGAGCCAACGCCGTCGATGTGCTCCGCAAGCCGCTCGCCCTGGGCCAGCTCGTCTCGGCCGTGCAGCGGGTCCTCCAGCGAGACTAAAGGATCGGCGAGGCGATCGAGGGATGAAATGGTGTCGCCGCCGGGCCGGCTAGGCCACTTCGTATCCTTGCCGTGACTCGCGCCGCAGCCATCCGTTGGCCTCGTCGTCTCCCACGATCCGCTCGGCTTTGGGATCCCAGCGGAGTTCGCGCCCGAGCCGAATGGCGATGTTGGCCAGGTGGCACGTCGTCAGCGCGCGGTGGTGTGAATAGACGTCGGAGATCGGTTCGGTCCGATCGCGCAGGCACTCGACGAAGTTCCGCATGTGATAGCCGGGCTTCTTGCCCTTGTAGACTTTCTCGAGCAGTCCTTCGGGAAGAGGACGCTCTTTGAGTTCCTCCACGGGAGCGCCCGTCAGTCGGCCGCGGTTGACAAAGATGCGTCCCCGATCGCCTTCGATCAAGACGCCGTTGTCGGTGTCATGGCGAATCACCAGCTCGACGCCATCGGCGAACGTACACGTCACATAGAACTCGGTCGCCGTGTTGAACATGTCGTCGCGCGTCGGCATGCCGTGCTCCAGGGGAACTGGATGCTTGGCCGTCCCAGCGATGCGAATCGGCCCCGTGTCTTGCTTATCGAGCGCCCAGTGAGCAATGTCGACGTGGTGGGCACCCCAGTCGGTCATCTTGCCGCCAGAGTATTCATACCACCAGCGGAAAGAACCGTGGCACCGCTCGGGAATGTAATCGACCTTCGGCGCTGGCCCGAGCCAAAAGTCCCAGTTCAAGTGAGGCGGCGGATTAGTCTTCGCAAAGGGACCTCCGGCCGGCGCTCCGCCGATCGCCGCCTGGACGCGACGGATGTTTCCGAGTCGGCCGTCGCGGCACATGGCGACGGCGGTCAAGAATAGATGCGGCGGCTCGCTGCGCTGCTGCGTTCCCACTTGAAAAACCCGCCCGGTCTTTTTCACTTCGCGACAGAGCATCTTGCCCTCGTCGATCGTCAAGGTCAGCGGCTTTTCGCAGTAAACATCCTTATCGGCTCGCAACGCGTCCAAACAGATCTTCGTGTGCCAGTGATCGGGCGTGCCGATGATGACCGCTTCGATGTCCTTGCGGTCAAGCAACCGGCGGTAGTCTTCATAGAGCTCCGTTCGATCGTCGCCGACACCCTGCTTGGCGCGCCGAGCGTGATCCGAGTCGACATCGGCGATCGCCACGATGTCGGCGAAGGGACGGGCTCGCTTGGCATCATACGAGCCCTGACCGCCGGCACCGATCAAGCCGAACGCGTGGCGGTCGTTCTTCGAAGTCGCTTGTTGCGCGGCTCCCCGCCGCTCGGTCCCCAGCCACGCGAAGCCGGCGATTCCCACGGCACTCGACTGAAGAAACTCGCGCCGCCGTACTACTCGAGAAACACGCTTGCTCATGACCGTCTGCCTTTCTCGACTTGAGTCTCTTTCCTTTCACCCACGTCCCAGCCCGTTCCATGGTATCGGAGTTCTCGCCTTCGTCGCGATCTACTCTCGGCGGCCACAGCATACCACAGAATCGGACGAGTGTGGTCTGCAGCCGAACCAGCCTTCGCGAAGGAGCGGGTGGTTTCTAAGGACGCCACGCGGGCGACGAAACCGTGGCAGCACGAGCTCGCCAGAGAGCCACCCTAGGCTTCCTGCCTTGCGCCGCCTCCGCAGCTTGTCTTTTCTCGAAGGGGAGGGGAGGCCTAACATTGAGCGTTACAGGCGGAGGATGCCGATAAGAGAATCAGGGAAGGGACGAGCCCCGATGAAGCAAAGGAGTGACACGATGGGGCGTTTCGCGCGCGCGGTCCTGGCCGGAACTGCTCTCCTGATGGTCGCGGGATCGACAGCCGACGAAGTGATCACCGACCACGTCGACCTGGTCGAGGTCAACTTCTGCTACGACGATCGGGGCCACCCGATGATCCAGCAGTTGATCTTCTACGACTGGTGTCCCGTCAGCCGGTGTTATCGCGTTCGCGACTTCCGGTTGCTCGAAACGGTCGAGCACCTTCCGCATCGCGTGCGGGGTGGACGCGCCTATGTCGTGACGTGGTTCGACGAGCGAGATGGGGTGGCTCGCCGTGTCATTGCCAAAGCGGTCAGGACGACCTACACGCGGCACGACCCGGAAATGGTCGAGCGGGATCGCTTTCCCAAGGACATGCGCCGGGAATTGACCCCCGCCTTGCGACGCCGCTAGCGACGTGAAATCATGACGATGACGCCAGCGACTTGTCTGGCGACTTCCTGTTGGCTTCCCGGCTGGCTCGGCGGATACCCCTATGCAAGTGCGCGAACTGAACCACGTGGCACTCCACGTTGCCGACGTCGAGGCGAGTTGCCGTTTCTACGAAGAATGTCTTCGCCTCACGCGATTGCCTCGGCCGGCGTTTTCCTTCCCTGGCGCCTGGTTTCGACTCGGCTCGCAACAAGAACTCCACTTGATCGGCGGGCGAGACCCGAAGAGCGATTCAGGAGGCCACCGGCGAGGTAATCACTACGCGCTGTTGGTCGATGATCTGACGGCGTGGGCTGAGCACCTGCGAGCGTGCGACGTACCCTTCGAAGGGCCTCGCGATCGACCGGACGGCGCTCAGCAGATTTTCCTCCGCGATCCCGACGGCCACGTGATCGAACTGTGCACGAGCCCGCCTTGAGACGTGACGGGTAAGCTTGGAGTCGCTCCGATGGCAGCGTCGATCGATCCTCTGCGCTTCATTGCCGCCAAGCGAGATGGCCGCGCCCATGAAGCTGAAGAGATTCGCGAGTGGATTCGCGCGTACGTGCAAGGCGAAATCGGCGAGGAACAAATGGCGGCTTGGGCGATGGCCGTTTACCTCAACGGAATGACCCCGGTCGAGACGGCCGCGCTAACTGAAGCGATGTGGCACTCCGGCACGACGCTCCAGTGGCCTGCCGGAAGTGGGCCGTATGTCGACAAGCATTCGACCGGTGGCATTGGCGACAAGATCTCGCTCATCTTGGCGCCATTGCTCGCATGCTGCGACGTGCGCGTTCCCATGCTCTCGGGAAGAGGACTCGGACCGACCGGCGGGACACTCGATAAACTGGAATCAATACCGGGCTTTCGCACCGACTTGTCGCTCCAGGAACTTCAGCAAGTTGTTGCATCGTGCGGGTGCGTCATCACGGGAACGACGCCCCAGATCGCTCCGGCCGATCGGAAACTCTATGCCCTGCGCGACGTCACCGCGACCGTGGCCTCGATTCCGCTCATCACGGCGAGCATCATGAGCAAGAAACTGTCGGAAGGACTCGACGCATTGGTGCTCGACGTGAAATTCGGCAGCGGCGCCTTCATGAAAACCCGCGACAAAGCGCAGGCGCTCGCCGAGAGTCTCGTCGCGACGGGCGAGCGTGTGGGAGTGGCATGCCGCGCGATCCTGTCGGACATGAACCAGCCGCTCGGGCGGATGGTGGGCAACGCGTGCGAGGGCGACGAGTCGCTTGAGGTGCTCGAAGGGGGAGGACCGTCGGACGTGCGGGAGTTGACGTTGGAACTGGGAGCCGAACTCCTGGAGGCGGCTCAAGTCGCTCCGTCGCGCAAGGCAGCTCGAGTCTGCCTCGAAGCGGCCCTCGACACGGGGGCAGCTCGTGAAAAGTTCTCCCACATGGTTGCGGCTCAAGGTGGAAGCCTCGATGCTCCCCGCCCGAGGGCGCCCGCCATCGAACTCGAGTTGCCACAGTCGGGCGTGGTGCGGGCCATCGACGCCGAGGCGCTTGGATATGCTGTGATTGCATTGGGAGGTGGACGACGGCGGCTGGGCGAACCGATCGACCACTCGGTCGGCCTGGAGTATCTGGTGAGGATCGGGGATCGCGTGGAAGCGGGGCAGCCGTGGATCC
>WFWZ01000185.1 GCA_015490875.1 Planctomycetaceae bacterium | reverse complement strand
TGCGACCAGTACACCGTCCAGGCCGACTTGTTCGCTCAAGCCGTGCAAAACGACCTTCCTGTCCCCACGGCACTGGAAGACGCCATTGCCAATATGGAAGCGATCGAGGCGGTCATCGCCAGCGCTCAAAGTGGCCGGACCGTTCGGATGGGGTGACCAGACGAGGAACGGATCGGTTGGTCGCTGGTGCAACGGCACTCGAAGTTCTTCGCTTCTTCTTTCGTTTTCCCGCCACTCCACCCCTCACCACTCGCCACCTAAAGGAGGAACTGCCATGAACTGCGATGCGTCCGGCCGGATTCTGGCATACGGGCTGTTGACGTTCTCTCTTGTGCTCGGTTGCGTGTTGCATCGCGTTCTCGGCGCTGAGCCGAATGCGCCGTCGAAGGCACCTCGACCGAACATTGTCTTCATCTTCGCCGACGACTTGGGTTGGGGCGATCTCCACTGTTATGGGAATCGGCGCGTCCGCACGCCGCATCTCGATCGGCTGGCTCGACAAGGAACGCTCTTTACGCAGTTCTATGTTGCGGGCTCCGTCTGCTCGCCCAGCCGAGCTGCCATCATGACGGGCCGATACCCGGCGCGCTTGCGCGTCTTCGGCCACTTTTCTCGACCGGAACTCAACCAGCGCCGAGGCATGCCCAACGCCCTCGATCCGAACACGGTCACGCTGACGGATTTACTCAAGCAGGCTGGTTACACGACAGCGCATTTCGGCAAGTGGCACCTGGGCAACATCCCGCCTGCCGAATACGGCGTGGACGTTTTCCGCACGAACGAGTTCGTCAACACGTCGGCGGGCGAACCGCTGCAGATTTGGGAGCCTGCGGCGCGACCTCATTGCACGCGAGACATCCTCGACGAGGCGCTTCGCTTCATCCGCAATCAGGAGGAAGGTCCCTATTACGCGAATGTCTGGCTTTCCGATGTGCATGCGACGTTGAATCCTTCCCCTGACCAACTCGAGAAGACTGGCCGCTTTCATGCTCGAGGGGTCGACTTCTATGGCGTCGAACAGATCTACTACGCCGCCTTGGTCGAAATGGACCGTCAAATCGGACGCTTCCTGGCGGAGCTCGATCGACTCCCCACCGCCTCGAATACGCTCGTGATCTTTTCCAGTGACAATGGCCCGGAGGATTACCAGATCAGGAATGCGGCCCACAGCGGAGTCGGATGCACGGGTCCTCTGCGAGGCCGCAAGCGGAGCATTTACGAAGGGGGCATCCGCGTACCCTTCCTCATTCGGTGGCCCGGCCATGTGCCCTCCGGTACGGTCAATGACACGACCGTTGTCAATGGCGTCGACTTTCTCCCGACGTTGTGCCGTCTGGCGGGAGCTGCGATCCCGGAATCTTTGGAACTCGACGGCGAAGACATGACCGACGTGTGGCTCGGCGCGCGTCGCAAGCGACGGCGAGCCTGCCATTGGGAGTGGCGTTACCGTTGCTTCGGTCATCCGTTCAATCATCCTCCCCGGTTGGCGATCCGGGAAGGCGACTTCAAACTCCTGATGAATCCGGACCGGAGTCGCATTGAGTTGTACGACATCGTGCGCGACCCGGGAGAACGGGACAACGTGGCGAACGAACATCCGCAACTCGTTGAGTCTCTGGCAAAGAAGCTGCTGGCATGGAACGCGACGCTCCCCGAGTCGCCCATCGATCCGCAAGCCGGTCAGGCAGAGTGGCCCATGCCCAAGAGCCACCCTGCCGCCGGCGGCGCAAGACCTGGTCGATGAGTGCCTCCTTCTGCCAGCGTTTCCGAGAATGCAGAAGTCTACCTAGGGCGACGCTCCGCTTCGCTTGCCCTAGGCTGGATTGTGAAGGCCCCTTCGGGGCAAATTCGTGTATGCGCTCCTGTTGTTCAGCGGCTTTTGGACATAAGGCGGACACTCTGGTGCGTAACCTTTTGAAACTATTCTTGTTCTGAACGTCCTCTAGACAGCCAGCCTTTCACCATCCGAGGGCGGGGCTCCTGCCGAGCCTCAAGAGAATCGGCTAGAATACAAGAAACGCGCTACCGCAAATCCGCTTCATGTCTCCAGTCCGACTCATGTGACAGACATATGGCATCTTCCGGCTCGGCAGGAGCCTCGCCCTCCCAATCCATGGAAGCACCTACTGTAGAGGAAGATCCGAGATCAGTTATAGCTCCTGATAGTGACCTTCAGCGTACGGCTACAAGAAAGCTCGTAAGGAGATATGGGGGATGTGGTGTCGACTCGCACTCTGGGGAATCGTCGTGTGGGCATCGACCCGGTGCCTGGCCACCGACTCCCTTCCCGGCACTTTTGCCTACGTTTTGCAGGTAGAAAAGCTAGCGCCGACCAGATCCGAGGCTGTCAAGCGGTTGGCACAGTGCCAGCGGGATTGGCTCGTCCTGGATGCCGGTTGGGATACCGATCCCGCATCCCGATGGACGAAGGACGAACTGACGCAGATGCGTCGTGCGCATCCGGGTCGGAAGATCCTGGCTTATCTTTCGATCGGGGAAGCCGAACGGTATCGATCCTATTGGCAAGCGTCGTGGGACAGAGAACGTCCTCCCTTTCTGCTTTCGGAGAATCCCGACTGGCCGGGGAACTATCGAGTCCGGTACTGGATGGAGGAGTGGCAGTCGTTGGTGCTTCGCCAAGTCGATCGGCTCATGAGTCAGGGTTTCGACGGTCTCTATCTCGACAAGGTCGACAGCTACGAGGACTTCGAGTTCGATGCGAAGTCGGGCGACTGGATCGACCATCGGAAAAATCGGGCAACCGGTCGGACGTATCGCTCGGACATGATCGCGTGGGTTCAGCGTGTCGCCGACCGAGCTCGCCGAGTGAATCCTCGAGCTCTCATCGTTCCTCAAAACGGTGCACCTCTGGTCGACGTCGATGATTACCGCCGGACCATCAGCGGCATCGCTCTGGAAGACCTGTGGACCAACGGTCGGCGCCGACAACCGCCCAAGATGGTGCGGCGTCGGATGGGACATGTGCGACCGTTGCTGGCCATGGGCAAGCCGGTCTTGTGCATCGAGTACGCGGTCGCGCCGCAGCTTCGACAGGAGACCGCGCGAAGGGCTTCGGAGGCCGGCTATTGCCTGCTGATTACCGACCGCAACCTCACGAGCCTCGGAAAGTCGCTCGAGGAGTTCGGATATCTCGGACCTGGCTACGGGAATGCCACGAAGCGATTTACCGATCCGCGTGACATGACCGAGCGTGATTGGTCGGACCCGCAGGAGATCCGGCGGACATGGGAGGCGGCTTTGGTGCGCATTCCGGGAGAAGTAGGAGGTGAGGTGATGCGCGCCACGATGCGCGTCTTGCCAGCCGAGGCCACTC
>WFWZ01000184.1 GCA_015490875.1 Planctomycetaceae bacterium | reverse complement strand
GAGCCAAACTGATCCTCGCCCCCGGACGGATCATCCCCGACGGCACCATCGTCGTCCGAGACCGGATCATCTGGAAAATCGGACCGCGCCGCGAAGTCCAACTTCCGCCGGGCACCCGCGTGCTCGACGGAAGAGGCAAAACCATCTATCCCGCGTTCCTCGACGCCTACGATGCCGTCGAGGCGACCGAAATCACCTCGGGGCAACCCTATTGGAACCGGCACGTGCAACCGCAACGTCGTATGGCCGCGCAGTTCACGGTGGATCGGAAGCGGCACGAGGCGCTACGACGAGCCGGCATCGCCGCGCGACTCGTCGTCCCCAAATCCGGTGTGGTTCAAGGAACGAGTGTCCTCGTCGCTACCACTGACGATCCTCTTGTACTCGAACCCGACATCGCTCTCCACATGCGTCTCACCGTCGAGCGAGGACGCGGCAGTGACGAATACCCCGGCTCCCCGATGGGCGCGGTCGCGTTGGCCCGCCAAGCTTGCTACGACGCTCGGTGGTACGCAGAAGCATGGAAGGTCTACCGTGCGGATCCTCGGGTCGGCCGGCCCGAAACGAATGACGCACTTGCGGCACTCGGGCCGTGGCTGAACCGAGATGGACTCGTCATTTTCGACTGCCCTAACGAACGATACGTCCTGCGAGCCGACCGTTTCGCGCGCGAGTTCGGCATCCGCGCCGCGTTCCTCGGATCGGGACGTGAATACCGGCGGCTCGACGCCGTCGCACGCACGGGCCGGCCCGTCATCGTGCCGCTGGCCTTCCCGAAGCCTCCCGACGTGGGAACACCGCAGGCAGCGCGCGAAGCCACCCTGCAGGCCCTCATGCATTGGCATCTGGCTCCGGAGAACCCCGCAAGGCTGACGCAGGCCGGCGTGAAGCTCGCCGTTACGACGTGGGGAATCGAGCCGGATGAGCTTCGAAGCCGTGTGCGGGAAGCGGTCGAGCGGGGTTGGGATGCCGATGCCGCCCTCGAGGCACTTACCATCGGCGCGGCCCGTATCCTGGGAGTTGACCGGCAAGTGGGGTCGCTCGAGCCCGGCAAACTGGCCAACCTCCTCGTGACCGACGGCAATTGGTTCGACGACAAAACGCGCCTCCTGGAAACCTGGGTCGCCGGCCAACGCTACAAGTGGGAAAAGAAGCCGACCTGGGATCCTCGCGGTCGTTGGAAGCTGCAGAGTCCCCAAGGGACCTGGCTGCTGAAGGTCGAGGGAAAACTCGAGCATCTCCGAGGAAGCATTGGCCGGACGCTTCTCCCAAAATCCGAATCTGGACGCGACACACAATTGTCACTTGCGAAGATTTCCCTTGCCGGAGGTCGTCTGGCGCTGGCTTTCGATGGGCGTCCGTGGGATTACGACGGTGTCGTGAGCATCTCTCTCTTGGGCGTTCGGAAGCCCCAAGGAGACGTCGAGGCGACCGGAACGATCGTTTGGCCCGAAGGGCGAGCCACGGTTCGAGCTGTTCGCTTCGACAAGAAGACATCCAAAGCGGATGCAGCGCCTCGGAAGAAAGAGAAGGAGAAGCGTAAAGGCTCCGGAAAGGGCAAGCCGAGCAAGCCCGAAGAAAAGAAAGCCGGACCGTCGCTTCCGCCACTCGAGGTGCCCGTGAATTATCCACTGGGAGCGTTCGGCCGCACGGCGCCTCCGCCGCAGCCCGATTGGGTGCTCTTTCGAGGAGCCACGGTCTGGACGTGCGGGCCGGATGGTACGCTTCCCGAGGCGGACGTGCTGGTTCGACAGGGCCGCATCGTTCGAGTGGGACGGCAGCTCAAGGCACCTCGTGGTGCTCTCGTCATCGACGTTCGCGGCAAGCACCTGACACCGGGCATCGTCGATTGCCACTCGCACATGGCGACTGACGGAGGTGTCAACGAGGCGACGCAGGCGGTGACGGCGGAAGTGCGCATCGGCGATTTCATCAACGCCGACGATATCGCCATTTATCGCCAGTTGGCTGGAGGCGTCACGACCGCCAACATCCTGCATGGGTCGGCCAATCCGATCGGCGGCCAAAACCAGGTCATCAAGTTGCGTTGGGGGCTCCTGGGCGAAGAACTCAAGTTCGCCGAAGCGCCCCCCGGGATCAAATTCGCGTTGGGAGAAAACGTCAAACAGTCGAACTGGGGCGACGACTACACGACGCGATACCCCCAAACGCGGATGGGCGTGGAGCAGATCATCCGGGATGCGCTACACGAGGCCCAACTCTATCTTCGCCGCCGACGGGAGTGGGAACAAACGCATCGAGGTCTGCCGCCTCGCCGCGATTTGGAACTCGAGGCGCTCGCCGAGATCCTACAACACCGGCGCTGGATCCACTGCCATTCCTATCGGCAAGACGAGATCGTGGCACTGCTGCGCACGCTTGAGCGGTTCCAGGTGCGCATCGGGACGCTCCAGCATATCCTCGAGGGCTATAAGGTTGCCGAAGTGATGAAGCGTCACGGAGCGATGGCATCGGCGTTCTCCGACTGGTGGGCGTACAAGTTCGAGGTCTACGACGCGATCCCATACAACGGCGCCCTCATGCACGAGGTCGGCATCGTGGTTTCGTTCAATTCGGACGATCGCGAGATGGCCAGGCACCTCAACCACGAAGCGGCCAAGGCGATCAAGTACGGAGGCGTCTCTCCCGAAGACGCTCTCCGCTTCGTGACGCTCAATCCGGCCAAGCAGCTTCGCATCGATCGCTGGGTCGGCTCCATCGAAGCAGGCAAGCACGCCGATCTGGTCGTGTGGAGTGGGCCGCCTCTGTCGACCCTCTCGCGCTGCGAGCAGACTTGGATCGATGGCCGCAAGTATTTCGATCGGTCCGAGGATCTTCGGCGGCGCGAAGATTTCGAGCAACTGAAGCAGGCGCTCATTCACCGTGTCCTGGCGAGCGGAGCCGACATGCTCAAGCCAGGAGAAACCAACGCCACGCGCGATCGCCGGTGGCCTTCCCACGACATCTATTGCCATTGCCACGACCGAGGAGACCAGCAGCCATGACGACTCGTGCTTCCGACTACAAAACACTCCTTGTTGGCCCGGCGCGGTCATTTCGTCGGCCGCCCATCGTCGGGCTTGTCCTCGCCATCTTGGCCACTGGCGTCGCCGGTTTCCCCGTGCATGCCATGCACCCTGAAATCCCGGGGGCCGATCCGGGGCGCCCAGTCGCCTTGGTCGGAGGAACCATCCATCCGGTTTCCAGACCGGCCATCCGGCAAGGTACGTTGCTGATGCACCGCGGAAAGATCGTCGCGGTCGGCAAACGGGTCAAGCTCCCCGAGGATTGTCAGATCATCGAGATCCAAGGTCGGCACGTCTATCCGGGCTGGATCGACGCGGACACCGACCTGGGATTGACCGAGATCGGGGCGGTGCGGGCAACGAGGGATCAGCGCGAGACCGGTCGGATCAATCCGAATGTGAAAGCGCAAGTCGCCTGGAATCCGGACAGCGAACTCATTCCCGTGGCGCGTGCCAATGGAATCCTGCTCGTGCAGACGGCGCCCTCGGGTGGCCTTGTGAGTGGGCTCTCCGCGGTGATGATGCTCGACGGATGGACATGGGAAGATATGACGCTCAAGGCTCCCGTCGGCCTGCACATCAACTGGCCGATGCCTCCCAGTCCGTCGGCCCAATGGTTGGCCGCCGAGAAAAAGAAAGGGGCAGCGGGAACCGAAAGAGGGTCCTCGAGGAGACGCGACGGGCTGGCTGAACTGGAACGCGTTTTTCAGGATGCAAAGGCCTATCAGGCAGCTCGGCGCGCTGATCCGGCCCACCCCATCGATGCTCGCTGGGAAGCCATGCTCGGCGTCCTCGAAGGCAAGATCCCGGTCGTCGCGCATGCCGACCGGCTGGCTCAAATCGAATCGGCGGTGGCGTTCGCCGCAAGGCACCGTTTGAGATTGATCATCGCGGGCGGCTATGACGCTCCGGCCTGTGCCGACCTGCTGAAACGTCACGACGTGCCGGTGATTGTGACGGCGGTCTACCGGTTGCCGCGTCACCGCGACGATCCCTTCGACAGCGCGTATACGCTTCCGGCACGGCTCCACCAGGCGGGCGTGCGATTCTGCATTGCCGGATTCGGCCGAGGAAACGCCGCGAACGTGCGTAACTTGCCCTATCACGCGGCCACGGCAGTTGCCTACGGCCTGCCTCGAGATGCCGCCATCCGAGCAATCAGTTTGAGTGCCGCACAGATCCTCGGCGTGGCTGATCGCGTAGGATCTTTGGAGGCCGGCAAGGACGCCACGCTGATCGTTTGCGATGGTGACCCGCTGGAGATTCCCACGCAGGTCGAAATGGCCTACATTCAAGGTCGGCCGGTCGACTTGAACAACCGCCATCGCCGGCTGTGGGAGAAGTACCAGGAAAAGTACCGCCGCATGGGACTGATAGGGAGTCCAGACAATGAACAGTGACCAGCACGAGGGTGGCGAACGTCGCATTATCGTGGACGAGGATTGGAAGGAGCAGGCTCAAGCCGAAAAAGAGGCGCTCCAGCGACAGCTCGAAGAGAAGAAACGGCAGCAAGAAGCGGGACAAGCCGCCGGAGCTCAAACCGGTGGACAGACGATCCCTCCCGCCTCGTTCGCCTCCCTCGTCAGCTCGGTTGCCATGCAGGCAGCACTCGCCTTGCAGGGGATGCAGGTCGAAGGCGGCCCGACCGTGCCTCCCGATCTCCCCATGGCCCGACACCTCATCGACACGCTGGAGATCTTGCAAGAGAAGACGAAAGGCAACTTGACCGATGACGAAGCCAAGATGCTGCATGAGGTGATCGCCGAATTGCAGCTCCTCTACGTGGAAATGGTCTCGCAGTTGTCGAAAGCGGCGACGCAGCCGCCGACCGAGTCGTAGATTTTCGAGGCGCCCGCCCACTTCGGCGCGCCCCTTTTTTGTGTGCTGGCATGCCCACTCGCCGCCCCAGCCGCCGCGACTTTCTTCGAGCTTCCAGCGGCTCGGCGCGCACAAACTCGACGCAAGAAGACCGTTCCAGCGAGCCCGCCGTCGAGACGTACCTGATGCGCTTTGAACGTCCGGCGATGGGGTGCCAGTTCGAAGTGCTGCTCAATGCGGATCAAGCGAAAGAGGCATCGGAGTCCGCACTGGAGGCGCTGGAACTGGTCGAGTTCCTCGAGGGCAAACTCAGTCTTTATCGAAACGACAGTGACTTATGCCGCCTCAACCGCCGAGCCGCGACCGGCCCCCAGGTCGTCGACGAGGACGTTTGGCCGCTGCTGGCATTCGCCGAGCAACTCTATCGCGAAACCGAAGGCGCGTTCGACATTACCATGAGTCCTCTTTCGCGACTGTGGGGATTCCACCGGCGCGAAGGGCGTTTGCCTACCGATCGCGAGATTACCGAAACGCTGGAGCGCGTCGGGATGCACCACGTGCGACTCGATCCCGACAACCGGACCGTGGAGTTCTTGACTCCTGGCGTCGAACTCAGCTTCGCCGCACTCGGCAAAGGATACGCACTTGATAAGTGTGACATGTTATTGGCATCAATGGGCTGTCGCAATTATTTGCTGCATGGAGGATACAGCAGCATTTTGGGGCGAGGACGGCGGTTGGCGGCGGCCTCTCCCGGCGATGGCTGGAGCATCGCGCTGCGGGATCCGGACCGAGCCGAATGTCGTTTGGGGCGGCTCATCTTGCGCGACGTGGCGGTGGGAACGTCCGGACTGGCCAATCAATCGTTTGTCCATCGAGGACGCCGGTACGGCCACCTCCTCGACCCACGCACCGGTCGACCCGTTGAAGGACTCGTTTCTGTCACCGCCGTCGCACCAGACGCGATGCGGGCGGACGCTCTCTCGACCGCCTTCTTCGTCCTCGGTCCTGAACGGACCGCCGCCTATTGTGCGGAACATCCCGACGTCGGCGCCGTCCTCGTCCTTCCCGGGGGAGGTCCAGGGCGGCGCGAAGTGGAGGTAATCGGAGCTGCTTCGCGGTATTGGATAGAGGACGAATAGGAGATCTAGCCGATTCGTCCTCGCCGACAAATCCCCTCTCGAGTCGGGTTTTGCGGGCGTTTTCTTCGAGAAAAAACCGCAAAAGGCGGCAGATGGACGGGAAATCGAATTGAAGCCGAAGAGGCGATTCCGATAACATCTAACGCCGAGAACCAAGGATGGTCCACGCCCGGCGACTCGAAACCAAGGAGGGAGCGGCGTGATGTGGCAACGGATGGCCGTATCGATGGCGTGCGTGTGGGGGTCGCTCACCGTGCACGCTCAGGAACCTGTTTCCTGGACCGCTCCTCCTCTTTGCACCTCGCTTCTTTCCCAGGACTGTCGCCTCCGCTTCGAAGTCATTTCCGGACAGATTTCGGTCCGCTCGGTCCACTGGCAAACGAAGCGCCGCGAGACACTTCAGTCGCAAGATCATGACACAACTCAGTCACTCAGCTATTTGTTGGGTGACAGGTTCCTGGCACTACGATACGAAGCGGAGTCCGCTCAGAGTCGGTTTTTGCTCGAAGTACCTCACTGCACGGACCTGTCGATGGAGTGGTCGATCACGCAGGAAGGAACGCGGATACGCATCGCGTACGCCCAGACCGACAACGGGGTGCGACTCACGGTGGAGACGCCGGAGGGCCGCCAGGACTTTCGGCACGATTCGCTGTGGCACCTCTTGTTCGAACAACCGGAAATGAGCCGCACCTATCTCTTGCCCATGCTGCAACTGTGCCGCGAGTCGTGGTCACTCGAGGAGCAATGGGACGCCATTCGGTCGGAGCTCTTCACGCGAGCCGACACGCTGCCGCTTCCATCTCGGCGTGAACTGCAGGAATGGGTTCGGCAACTCTCAAGTCCGCGCCGACAGGATCGCTGCGCGGCCATGCGGCGTTTGCAGCAAGTCGGCCAGCCCCTGATCGCTTTCTTGGACACGCTCGAGACCGATCAACTTGATCGGGAACAGCGATTCTATTTGAAGCGTCTCCGTTCCCAACTCGATCGGCCCGTCGTCGACACGCCGGCCGCCGTTGCCGCCCGACTCGTCGCCGATCCCCGCATCTGGACCGCACTGACACTCGACGCCGACGTGCAAACCCGCGCCTTGGCCGCTCAACAGTTGGCTCGCCTGACCGGCCAACCCGCCGCGGCCGAAGACTACGCCTCCTCCAAATAGCCGTTCGGCTAGTCGCGACGCATCCGTCCGATGCTCGACTGGAAGTATCGCCGCGTGCGCTCGCGCCGCTGCGAGTCCGATTCCGACTGCTTCCGCTTCAGATCCGCCAAGCTCGCCTGGCAATACCGGCATTCGACCGTTTCCAGATGAAACTGCACGTAGTCGCGCACGTCGTCATCCAAAGCATTCAAGAGGTAGCTGCCCAACTGCTCACGCGTCGGACAACTCAAACGATAACGTCGCCAAATCGCGCCCACGGTGTGCGCCCCTTGGTCTCGCTGACGAATCAGTGTCAGCAGCCGATCACGCAATTCCTCGTCCGATCGCATCGCCTGTTCGATCGATGCCATCAACTCGGCCGGCAGTGCTTCTTCGAGATACGCTTCGAGTTCAGAATCGGTGACGTGCATCATCTTCCCCCACCCCAGGCCCTTTTCGAAAACACGTTCTATTGTACGAGAGCTCAACCGGGCTTGCAATGCGCAGCGCTAAATGACCGTGCGCGATTTTGGGACCAAAGGAACTTCGATGAAGGATTTGGGGCTCAGCGTGGTCGTGAAAGCAGCCAATCATCGTATTCAAGAGCGACATTTCCCGAGTTGGGAGGGCGAGGCTCCTGCCGAGCCGCAACAGAGCCACAACGGCATCGCAGACACAGATCCGTAGGTCGCATATGACCGGCGTCTGGACCGACGATGTCGGGTTCGTCCAGCGTACAAGGCCTGCGTTGG
>WFWZ01000183.1 GCA_015490875.1 Planctomycetaceae bacterium | reverse complement strand
TCCCCAGGGAGTCGGTTGCTGGGACGGGAAGCACTGGACGTTATATACCGGGGAAGAGGGCTTACCTTACAACGACTTTACAGGGATTGCTGCCACATCGCATGGAGCCGTCTGGTTCGGCACGCGCATCGGTGCGATTCGCTTGGAGAACGGCGAGTGGTCGTACCGGCAGGGGCGGCAGTGGCTTCCCAATGATCGGGTTCAGGCATTGGCAGCGGCGCCCGACGGAGGGGCATGGTTCGCCACCGCGGGTGGCGTAGGCCGGATCGAGCGACGTCCGATGACATTGCGAGCCAAGGCGGAACGATTCGAAAAGGCCATCGACCAGTATCATCGGCGAACCGTCTATGGGTACGTGCTCGGCGTGCATCTAGCTCGGCCGGGAGACACAACGCAGTGGATGCAGCATGACAGCGATAACGACGGCTTGTGGACGAGCATGTATGGGGCAGGGGAGTGCTTTGCATACGCGGCGACAGGGACACCCGAGGCGAAAGAGCGCGCGAAGAAGGCTTTCCGAGCCGTTGCCTTCTTGAGCGAAGTGACACAGGGGGGAAGTCACCCGGCGCCTCCCGGCTTCCCGGCTCGGTCGATTCTCCCCACGTCGGGGAGCAATCCGAATGAGCGGGATACACCCGAGCGGGATCGGGAGCGGCAGAAGGAAGATCCGCTGTGGAAGGTCATCGAGCCTCGGTGGCCGACCAGTGCGGATGGAAAGTGGTATTGGAAGACCGACACCAGCTCCGACGAGCTCGATGGGCACTACTTCCTCTATGCGCAGTACTACGATCATGTGGCGGAAACGGAGGAAGAGAAAGAGGAAGTGCGCCGTGTGGTGCGACGCATCACCGATCACCTGATCGAGCACGGCTTCCAGCTTGTCGACCACGACGGAAAGCCGACGCGCTGGGCACGCTTCAGTCCGGAGGAGCTCAACGGAGGCCTGTTCTGGGCCGAACGGGGGCTCAATTCGCTCAGCATCCTCTCGTACTTGAAGGTAGCCGAACACGTTTGCGGAGATCCCCGATACCGGCAGGCCTACGAGCGGCTCATACGCGAACATGCCTATGACACGAACGTGACAGACCCGAAAGTGCAGCATGGTGTGGGAAGTGGCAACCAGTCGGACGACGAAATGGCACTGATGGCATTTTATGATCTGCTCAAGTACGAGCGTGATCCCAGCCTTCGAAAAAAGTATATGGTGGGGCTCGTGCGGTACTGGATGCTGGTCCGGCCCGAACGATGTCCGCTCTTCAACTATCTCATCGCGGCTCAGCTTGATCCGGCAGAACTCGAGTTGCCGCGCGAACACCGCGCGTGGATCGCCGAGACGCTACAACAGGGGGTGAAAGATGCCGCGTGGACACTCGAGCGATTCCCGCTCAACCGGATCCGCTGGGGATACCGCAACAGTCACCGACTCGATATCGTCCGCTGGCCGGTCTCACTGTTGAACGGACCGGGCCGAGGATCGCTCCGCAATGGGTTGGCGTTGCCGATCGACGAGCGGTTCGTCGAGCACTGGAACCATGATCCGTGGCAGCTGGATGATGGCAGCAACGGCACGACGCTCGCCGACGGTGCCGCTTTCTTGCTACCTTACTACCTGGGGCTCCATCACCGGTTTCTCGAGGAACGTGTCGATTGACTTCGAGACTCGTAGCGGGCAGCCGCAGCCAGCCCGATCAGCAGGGCGCCTCCGAGCGCCGCCGCAGCGTAGGCCCCGCCAGGAGCGTCGTAGTATCCTTTGACGCCAAGTGCCACGAATGTGGCAGCCGCCAGGCCGTTGATCGCTCTCAGCCAGATCGGCATGCGGAGTCCTCTGGGGAGAAAGCGACGATCGATCCAGAGATTGAGAAGGCAAAAGAGGCCGCAGCCGAGAACACCGGTGAAGAGGTTGGCGGGAGTCAAGATCGCCAGCAGGACGCGCGGCCGTCCGGCTCCGCCGGTGATTTGGTGCACGGCCAGCCAGACCAAGATGGCGATGGCACCGAAGCTGCACCACGCGATCGTGGCTCGGCGAATTTGTTTGGCCTGTTTCGAGGCCCACTCGGGATGGAGTGAGAGAGCCATTTCACTCGACAGAGCGCAAGCCACTTCCAGGGTTCCGTAGAGGGTTCCCAGCATCGTCAAGAGGGCTCCGCTGACATACAGCGGCAGCAGCCACGGATGGAGCCGCGTCAAGAAGCGGGCCTGGTGGTTCAGGAAGTTGGCTTCATCGGGGAGTTGCCGTTCGGCTCCCAGCACCAAAGCCCCCAAGGCCACGAAACAGGCCGTGAAGGCGATGATCAACAGGAAGCTGATCGAACAATCGACCAAGGGGGCACGCGTCCATCGGCGGGCCGGATGGTCGGAGTCGTGTGCCATGACTTCGAGTTCCCGAGGACTGATGGGACCGGCGGCCGCATTTCCCCATCGCTTGTCTCGAAGGAAGCTCGTGTAGGCCATGTAATCGTAGGCGGCTCCGCCGATGACGCCGACGTAACGAGTCGCTTCGACCCAGACCGGTTGCCCGGCGATCTTCGGATAGGCTTCTTCAAGCCATGCCGGGTAATGCAGCCGTTGGGGAAGGACGGCGCCGGCCAGAAGGGCTCCCCAATCAGGGCGCAGCAGAACGAGAGAGAGGCCGGCGCAGAGGACCATGGCCGAGACGACGAAGAGTTGGACGCGTTCGAGTGCCGTGTAGCCTTGCGTCGCCGTCCACGCGAGGACCCCGAGAAGGATGAGGGCGCCCCACACATAGTCGATGCCGCCGGCCAGTCCGTCCCGTGTTTGCGTTACCCATGCCACGAGATTGCCGAGAACGCTGGAGTGAAAGGCGACCCAGATCGGTATGGCCACGACCGCCAGAAAGAAGAGTGTCCACGCGAGATAGCCTCGCGGCCCCGGGAGCTGGAAGAGTCGCCCGTACGGGTGCACACCCGTCAAGACGATGTGGTGCGACGAGGCGACGACGAGTGCCCATTTCAGGATGGAAATGGCGATGAACAGGAACAAGATGCGGTAGCCGAACAGTGCCCCGCCGCGTGTCGAGAAGATGAGTTCTCCCGTCCCGATCGTCAGCGACGCCATGATGGCGCCCGGGCCGAAAATTCGCAGCCAGTCCCAGGTTGTGCGAGGCAGTGGCGTGTCGATGTCAGTCAAGGCGAACTCCCTCGTGCTCAGTCGCGAACCGACAGAACTCGCAAGCCTTCAGGCAACCGGAATCCAGTATTCTCCTCGACCTCCAGCGAGCAAATCTCCGTGGTGAATGCGGTAGAGTCGGTCTCCCCATGCCGCATCGAGCGGGAAATCAAGTTGCGCCAAGTATCGAGCGATCAGGCGCAGCACGACCGGCTGCTGAACGGCGCCGGCTCGCACAGTCGGAAGTAGCGACACAGATGCGTCACTAAGGTAGACGAGGCTGCCACGGATCATCTCGGCTCCGTGGCGGATGCCGGCTTGGCCTCCGATGACGATCGTCCCGGCTCGCATGGCGAAGCCCGCCAGGTCGGCGACATCGCCGGCGACAGCAATGATGCCGCGACGCATCGAGTGGCCCACTTCGTTGCCGGCGCTGCCGTGGACGAGGATCGCGCCGCCCCGCATGCCGACGGGGCTTCCTCGGTAGGCGCCGCCAACGAGGTGGCCGGCCGAGCCATGGACGACGATGCGGCCACCTTTCATCTCAGCACCGACGTGATTGCCGGCGTTCCCTCGAACGATGATCGTCCCTCCCGTCATCTCGCTCCCGACATGCCGTCCCGCGTCGCCGTGGATCTCGATGCGACCGGAATCCATGCCGGCGCCGATCCAGTGCACGCGACTTAGGTCTCCCTGCCAGATCAACGTTGCGTCGTCGACATCGCCTTCGAGTTCGAACCACTCGGCCAGTGGATAGCGTTCCTTGCCGAGATAGACTTCCAGATGAGGCCAGTCGGTGCGCGGTGTTCGCTGGAAAAGGGAGGGAAGAAGACGTTCCACTTCAAGGGGAACGGGGGGGATGTCGCGAAGCGTCAGTTGCAAGGCCATCTCGAGCGGGCTGATCGTTGGAGACACGAATCGATAGAATGCGAAACAGGTGTCCGTTTGCCACCTGCCAAGTCTTTCCTTTCGAGCTTTTACCCTAGTGGATCAGGCGAGCGTGGCAACGGGAGGCGAATCTTGGAAGGCTGGCGAGCACCAGCCTGCTTTTGGGGAGGTGATTGTGAAAGAGCCGGTCGGGGGTGTCGTCGTGTGCGGGGGCCGGAGTCGCCGGATGGCTCGGTCCAAGGCCTGTCTACCC
>WFWZ01000182.1 GCA_015490875.1 Planctomycetaceae bacterium | reverse complement strand
GGGAGAACTCGAACGGAAATGGAAACGTTTTCTCAAGACGCGCATGGCGGTCGTCTTGCTGTCAGCCGAATCGGACCAGGCCGCCGACGCCGGCGCCGCTGCGCGGGCGCTGGTGATGAACATTTTGAGCCCCGGAGAAGACGGGAAACTCCACTTGACCGCGCCCGAGGGAGAATCGGAGGAGGAACTCATCGGACATCTCCGCGAGATGTTCCGCACCTATCGGATGCTGCGATTGCAGGTGCGTCCGATCGAGCGGTACGCTCGGCGGATGAGCGACCAAGCAACCAAGACTGCCTTTTCTTCGCTCGGAGGCAAGGTCCTCGTCCTCCAGGAAATCGACCGTTCACTCCAACAAGCCTCACTCGATGTCTGGAACGAGTGGCTCGACCACATGGTCGACCGCTCGACCCAACCGTGGCGCGTGCGGGCCGAAGTCCGACCCGAATGGCGGCAGATACTGCGTGACATCGAGGCCATCGAAGCGGAGTCGCAGAAAGATGATTTTTGAGCACGCGCAAGCGCGATCGCCCCAGCCATCCGATCACGCTGTTGCTCCTCATCGTGCGCTGTTCCGACTTGTGATCGCTGTCGGCTTGTTGCAACCAATCCTCCTAGGCACGGTTGGCCTCGCGCAAAACACGCCGTCAATTGACACACTTCTGGCATCCTCGTATGCCGAACACCACCTTGAACCGGCACCGCTGTGCGACGACAACACCTTCATTCGCCGCGTCACTCTCGACCTGATCGGCCGCATTCCGACGCACAAGGAGTGGCTCGCATTCCGGCGCGAGGGCGACCGAGCAGCGCTGGTGGAACGTCTCTTGGCATCTCCCGAGTTTCCTCGCTTCTGGTCGCACCTGTGGACGACGGCGGCAGTCGGATATGGCAATGCCTACGGCATCGATCGGGAACTCCTGCGACGCTGGTTCGAACGGCAGATCGCTCGCGAGGTGCCTTACGACGAGATCGTCCGAGAACTGCTTACCGCAGAAGGCGCGTCCGGCGTCCACGGTCCGGTCAACTTCCTGGTGCGTTATCCGGAAGAACCGGCCACCAAGGTCTGTCGCCTCTTTCTCGGAGTGCGACTCGAATGCGCTCGCTGCCACGACCATCCTTTCGATCGATGGACGCGCGCCGACTTCGATGCCATGAACCGTTTCTTTGCCGGTCTTCGCATCGAGGAACTTGGGGAAGGGAACTTGATGGTGCGCGATGGCCGTCCGGAAGCCGAGGAGTCGGACTTGCCGCGGTTCCTGACAGGAGCACGTCCGCGAACGCATCGATGGCGCGAGGAACTCGCCTATTACCTGACGCACTGCAAACCGTTCGCACGCGCGTACGTCAACCGCCTGTGGTATCACTTCTTTGGCCGAGGGATCGTCGAGCCCGTGGATGATTTCTCTTCGCAAAACCCTCCCTCGGTCCCCCTGTTGCTCGAGTTCCTTCGGCAACAAGCGGTTGAACAGCAATTTCAACTTAAACCGATGATCCGGCTGCTGGTCCTTTCCGAAGCTTATCAGCGCTCCTCGGTGCTGAACGATGCGCGTGACGTGCATCACCGTTTGTTCGCCGTGCATACCGTCAAACCGCTGACAGCAGAGCAGTACTTCGAGTCGGTTCGGACTGCTCTAGGACAACCCGAAAATGAGACTCTGAGGCGCGCGTTCCTGGGCTCCATGGCCGACCGAAACCTGGATGACGACTTCATCGCCACGTGGGAGTATCGCGAGACGATCCAGGATCTGCTGCACAAAATGGCAGCGTCGATCGACGTGCCGAAGCGACCACCCGAACAATGGTTTGAAATACTGCTCAGTCGCGAACCGACACCCGAGGAAGGCGCTCGGTGCCGAGGCCACACTTCAGCCGAAGTCTTCTTCGCCCTGGTAATGGGCAGCGAATTTGCGTTCAACCATTGACGGCCTCGGCAGAGACAGAACGGACGAGGAGAGAATCGCCGATGATCAGGACCCAACACCATAGCATCGAACGCCGGATCACGCGGCGGCGGTATCTGGCAGGAGTGGGAGGGGGTTTTCTGGCTTGGGCAAGTCGTATGGCGCCACGCCTCTTGGCGGGTCGGGCCACCGGTCGAGCACGCCACTGCATCGTCCTTTGGATGAACGGCGGCCCGAGTCAGTTCGAAACGTTCGATCCCAAGCCGGGCCGACCGACTGGAGGCGAGACGCGTTCCATTTCGACTTCGGTTCCGGGAGTCGCCATCAGCGAGTTTCTACCCAGTATTGCAAAACAGGCGGACAAGCTGGCGATCTTGCGATGTCTCCACTCACCCGAAGGCGAACACGAACGAGCTCAGTACCTCTTGCATACGGGCTATCCCTTGGTCCCGGCGTTTCCACGTCCCGCTTTGGGAGCGATGGTTTCGCACGAGCGGGGAACAGGAGGCATACCGCATTACGTGACGTTGGGGGGACCAGGCTACGGTGCGGCATTTCTCGGACCCGACCACGCTGCATTCTCCATCGAGGAGCCGGGAGAAGTACGGCGATTGCTGACGGCACTCGATCGACGACGATCGGAGCTGACACTTCTGCGTCAGTTGGAACAGCCGTTCGTGGCGGCTCATGCAGACGAAGCCGTGGCAGCTCGCCGAGCCAGAATCGAACAACTTCAAGCCATGTTGGGATCGCCGTTTGTAAGAGCTCTCGATTGGCAACGCGAACCCAAGCAGGTGCGTTCGCGATACGGAGAATCGCTGTTCGGGCGCGCCTGTCTGGTGGCGAGACGGCTGATCGAAGCGGGTGTCGCGTTTGTGGAAATCATGCACGACGGATGGGACACCCATGCCGACAACCACCGGCTCACGCAGCGGTTGTGCCAGGAAATCGACAATCCATGGTCGCAATTGCTCGAGGACCTGGACGCTCGCGGCCTGCTGGATGAGACACTCGTCGTGTGGCTTGGCGAGTTCGGCCGAACGCCGACGATCAACGGCCGAGCCGGACGGGACCATTTCCCTCGAGCGATTCCCGTTGTCATGGCCGGTGGCGGGATTCGGGTCGGGCAGGTCGTGGGACAGACCAACGCCGACGGCACCGAGTTGGCCGGTGTGCGGTACGGCGTTCCGGATCTCTTCGCAACCCTGCTTGATCGGATGGGAATACCGCCGGATCGGCAATACACGACGGCGTTCGGCAGCCCCACGCAAGCGACCGATGAGGGTCATCCGATCGCCGAATTGAGCTCGAGCTGAGGAGCAGTTCCGCAACGAATGGAACGAACTCCGGCCGAACCGTCGATGTGTCGCGCCTTCTTGAGAAGCACTCCGCCATCGATGGGCTAGCGTTGGTTTTCGGTCCGACCGGAGCATCGTCCATTCAGGGGTGTGGGAAGGCCTCTCCGTTGTGCAAGGCGCGTGCCACAGCTCGCGCGCCTGTCTTTCTCGAGTAAGAACAGCAGGGGGGATCCGAATCTCGGCGGCCGGCGTCGCGCGGCGCGACACGCGTGTCGGACCGCGCGACGCTCGCTGGCCGCCGCTGGGCGCCGCGAACAAGGCGGCTCATACTTGAGAAAACACTTTGGTTTTCGCGAAGCCTTTCATTTCGCGCCTACGGCATGCGTTGGCCCATCCGCAATCAAGTTCTGGCTCCCATGCTCGCGGTTCAAGGGGCCGTCGTGTTGTGCCTGAGTCTCCTCAGTGCGCATCTGGCGTCCAATGCGGTTGCCCGACAAATGGAAGACCAGGCGCGCAGCGTGCAGCGGACACTCAGCGAAAGTCGTTTTCCGCTGACCGACCGCGTTTTGGAACAGATGGCAGGACTATCGGGGGCCGAGTACGTCGTCGTGAACGCGGAAGGTCAGTTACAAGCATCCAGCGATCCGCGTTTGGCGACAGCCCTTGTGAAGTACTCGAGTGCCAAGCGCGTTCGTGGCTTTCGCAAGACACGCTTGAGTGATCGCACGTACTACCATCGGCGGCTCGTGGTCGACCGCAGGCGTCTGGGCGGGACTCAATGGGAGCTGCACGTACTCTTTCCGTCGGCGGCCTACGACGAAGCATGGCGTCGTGCCGTCTATCCGCCGCTCGTCGTGGGAGCCGTCGCCTGGATCGTCGTGGGCCTGGTGAGTTGGCGGATTGCCCGACGTGTGACCGATCCGTTGGCCAGGCTGCAACGACATGTGGCTAAAGTGGCGCACGGCGACTTCCAGCCACTCGAGGTGCCCGCGCGGCGAGACGAAGTCCGCGAGCTCGTCTTGGCGATCAATCGCATGGCCGAATTGCTCGCCCGATATGAAACGAATGTGCGGAAAGCCGAACGAATGGAGACACTGGCCCACTTAGGGAGCAGCATGGCACACCAGATCCGCAACGCGGCGACCGGGTGCCGATTGGCACTCGACCTGCACAGACGCCATCTCTCGGACACGCAAGGTGAATCCGAAGAACTGACGTTGGCGCGGGAGCAGTTGGAGCGGATCGAGCGGTTCTTGGAACGATTTCTGCAGTTAGGGCGGAGTGCAGGTGACGGCGAGTGGGAGACAGAAGGCGGGCTGGCGTGGACCTTCCGGTCAGCGGCTTCAGGGAACGCCGATGTCCAAAGTGTCGTGGAAAGTGCCGTGCGACAGGTCCGACCGTTGGCCGAGCACTGGGGCGTAGTCTTGCAAGTCGACTTGATCGAATGGGACGACGAGGTAGCTGCTCCAGCCGACCTCCTGGAACAAGCTCTCGTCAATCTATTGCGGAACGCAGTAGAAGCGGCAGCCGAACATGCTCATCGCGCATGTCCGGTGGGGGCGAAGGGACCGGCAACCGGAACCGACGCCGCACACGTGCGACTGTCCTGTCGCACCGACGGCGATTTCTTCGAGTTTCTGGTGGCCGACAGTGGCCTGGGGCCATCTCCCCAAATAGCGGAGCGGCTCTTCGAACCCTTTGCAACAGACAAGCGAGGCGGTGCCGGACTAGGGCTGGCGCTGGTCGCGTGGCTGGCCGAGTCGTGCGGGGGAGAGGTAAGTTGGTCACGCGAGGAACCGGAAACCTGCTTTCGACTCAAACTTCCGCGAACCGGAGGCGACTCGTGACACCATCGAAGCAGCCTCGAGTCCTCGTCGTGGACGACGAACCGGCCATCTGCTGGGCGCTGGAACGCCTCGGAGAGTCGGCCGGACTCGACGTGCATACCGCCGCCTCGGCCGAACAGGGACTCGAAGCGGCGCGCCAGCATCCTCCTGATGTCCTCCTGCTTGATGTTCGACTTCCCGGCATCGACGGCCTGTCAGCAGTGACACAATTCCGTCAGCTCGCGCCTCAGGTTCCCATCGTCATCATGACCGCCCATGGGGATTTGGAGACGGCGGTCCGAGCGGTGAAGGAGGAGGTATTCGAGTATATCGTCAAGCCATTCGATCTCGAGCAGATTCGCGGGGTGATCGACCAGGCCGTCCGCGTCGGCCGGCGCAGTGAATCCTTTGAACCTTCCCCGACTGCTGAGCCGATTTCCGGCTTCGTGGGACAGACGCCGGCCATGCAGGAGGTTTTCAAGTCGGTCGCCTTGGCAGCTTGTTCGCAGGCGAGTGTACTGATTACCGGGGAGAGTGGAACGGGCAAGGAGTTGGCGGCTCGAGCCATCCATCGGCACAGCAACCGGCGCGACGGTCCGTTCGTCGCGGTGAACATCGCGTCCCTCCCGCCGACATTGGCGGAAAGCGAACTATTCGGCCACGTGCGTGGAGCCTTTACGGGAGCCGAGACCGACCGCGAAGGGCTGCTGGTGCGAGCCCATGGCGGCACCTTGTTCCTCGACGAAGTCGCCGACATCCCGATGTCCGTGCAGGTGAAGTTGCTTCGCGTACTGGAAGAAGGAGCCGTCGTACCGGTCGGAGGTCGCAAGGCACAACCGACGGACTTCCGGATCGTCTCGGCCACGCATCAGGATTTATGGTCTTCCGTGGAAGCTCGAAAGTTCCGCCACGATCTCTACTTTCGCCTGACGGCTTACCGCATCCACCTGCCACCGCTGCGCGAGAGAGTTGACGACATTCCGCTCCTCGCCGAGTTCTTCCTCCGACAGCTCGGTCGACGTGGCGAGAAGCTGCCGCCGGCGACCGTTTCCGCACTCCAAGAACGACAATGGTACGGCAACGTCCGAGAGTTGCGCAATGCTTTGGAGCATGCCACGATCGTCGCGAGGCAGGGGCCGATCCAGCCGTGGCATCTTCCCGAGGCGATCGACCGGCCGCTGGAATTCTCCGACTCCGAAAGGGATCCGACAGCGGCACTCAGACAAAGCGTGGAGGCGTGGACGCGCCACGCGCTGGCCGACGCTTCGGCACAAGGACGGCTGCACGAAATGCTCGTGAAGCTCGTCGAACAGCCCCTTTTTCGTATTGTCTTGGAGCAAGAAGGTGGAAATGTCCGGGCGGCCGCCGAGCGACTCGGCATCCATCGCACGACGCTCAGCCGAAAACTTGGCGGTAGCGAGCGGGACGGTGGGAGCCTCGCACCGAGACGCTAAGGGTTGTTTCTCGCTGAGGCGCAGAGGATGGTCTCGCGCAAAGACGCAAGGCACGCAAAGAAGGGGTAAAAGATGTTGTGCAAGCACGAAGCGGGTGCGCCGGTTGGGCTATTCTCCCTACGGCCAACTTTCCTTTTCTTTGCGTCTTAGCGGCTTTGCGCGAAACCGACTCCGTCCTTTCACGCTGAGGAACCTCGCGCCGGCCGAGGATGGTCTCGCGCAAAGACGCAAGGCACGCAAAGAAGGGGTTATGCTAGCACCGAGTGGCTTCGGTGGCTGGCCTACCTCCATAGGGCCAACATTTTCTCGCTCTTCGCGCCTTAGCGGCTTTGCGCGAAACCGACTCCGTCTTTGCGCGAGACACCTGCCCTGCCCCCCTGCGTGAGGGGCATGCCGGGCGTGTAATTCGCCTGGGAGCATTCCCGGTGACCGAGTACAATGTTGGCCGCAAAGTTCGCTCGGTGCATGCGGCTGTGACAGGAGAGGTGAGCGGCCGGGGCGAGCGAGTGGCCGTGGTTTTCCGTCATGGAGGAAGGGGAAGCCTCATGTCAGGCATGTCCACCGCACCGGCGGCTGAAGCACTCCTTGCCTGGGCGCGTGCGGTACTCGAGCGAGAACGATCTGCCCTTGCCGGCTTGGAACAGCGGCTGGATCACCGTTTCGTTGCAGCCGTGGAGCTCTGCCACAAGTGCAGCGGACATGTTGTCGTGTCGGGTGTCGGCAAGGCAGGGCTGGTGGGTCGCAAGATTTCGGCCACCCTCTCATCGCTGGGAACTCCGAGTCACTTTCTCCATCCGGCGGAGGCCTTTCATGGCGATCTCGGCGCGGTCCGCGCCGACGACGTGGCACTTGTGCTTTCCTTCAGTGGCAACACCGACGAGGTCGTTCGGCTCCTCCCAGCTCTTCGCCAGCGCGGTGTGGCTCAAATCGCCATCACCGGCAACGCTCACAGCCTACTGGCTCGCCAAGCGGATGTCGTCCTCGACATCGGCCGTGTCGAGGAAGCGGAACGGTTCGGTTTGGCTCCCACTACCAGCACGACGCTGATGCTGGCCTTGGGAGACGCACTAGCTGTAGTCCTCGCGAGGCTTGCCGGTTTCCAAGCCGAGGATTTCGCCCGCAATCATCCCGGCGGGACTCTAGGGCGGCGCTTGGCCAATGTTGAGCATGTCATGCGACCGCTCGACCAATGCCGGTGCGCTCCCGCGGAGATGACCGTCCGCGAGGTGATGGTGCATGTCAGTCGTCCGGGCCGTCGTACGGGAGCGATCTTAATCACCGACACTCAGGGACGACTTGCCGGTCTTTTCACCGATAGCGACTTGGCAAGACTTCTCGAACAGCGTCAAGACTCGGCACTCGATCGCCCCATCCGAGAAGTGATGACTCTTTCGCCGGTGACGGTACCAGCCGGAACGCGACTGGGAGACGCCATCGGGATTCTGGCGGCACGCCGCATTAGCGAGTTACCCGTCGTCGATGGCAACGGATACCCACTCGGGCTGATCGACATCACCGATGTCCTCGACCTGGCGGTAGCTGGAGAGGAACAGGAGTCTCCGAACGAGCCGTCCTCAAGCGAACAAATCACCCTTCCCTTCGATCCGCTTGCACGACGGGAGTCCGCATGATGCGATCGGCCGAGCAGATTCAAGCGATCCTTTCGGACGTGGACGGCGTGATGACCGACGGGGGCATCACGTTCGACAACCAAGGGATCGAAACGAAGACGTTTTTCGTGCGAGACGGGCTGGGAATCCGGTTGTGGCTGGGAGCCGGCTATCGATTCGGCATCATGACGGCCCGGACATCGCAGATCGTGCGACTACGTGCCAGCGAGCTCGGCATCGATCCGGTGCTTCAAGGCGTGCCGGCGAAGGGAGCCGCCGTCGCCGACGTGGCACATCAGTGGGGATTGGAACCGGAACAAATCTGTTACATCGGTGACGACCTGTCGGACCTTCCCGTCTTTCGCGAAGTCGGCCTGTCGGTGGCTGTCGCCGACGCCGTCCCCGAATTGCGCAAAGCGGCCGACCACGTGACGAAGGCCCCCGGAGGGCGCGGCGCGGTCCGGGAACTCATCGAGGAGTTGTTGCAACAACGTGGTCGCTGGGACGACTTGATCCGCAAGTACACGCAAGGTTGACCGCAACGTGTCGGGCCCGAGGATGCAGCCACCCTGGAGACACTGATGAAACGCGCCCGGCCACTATCCGATGCAGCGCGACCCTGGTGGGCGGCCATCCGAGACTGGATCATCGGAACCGTCTCGCTTTTGATCGCCTACGCCATTTATCAACTCGCACTCGTACCGTGGCTCGAGCCTGTTCATGCGCGCACCGGAGCTCGAGGCGCTCGCACGGCCGCCGAGGTGACTCCCCTTCTTCCCTCGGACATCGCCGCCTTCTTCCCCGAAGGAAGTTGGGAACGCCGTTCACCGCGACTCCTGGCGACTCCGGGCGCGATGGTCCTCTTCCAATCGAATCAGTCCCAAGACGACGGTCGGATGGTCATTCGCCCGTGCACGCTCGTCCTCCGGTCCCGCCGCGAACGCCCGGTGATCATCCGAGCACCGGAGGGAGCGATCCTTCGATTCGACCGCCCGCCGCAATTGACTCAAGTCCAACCCGCCCGGTTTCTCGGCGGCCAACTGACGGGGGAGGTCACGATCGAGCGTCCGGAGAGTCGGCCGGGCGCCGGGGATCGCTTCTGGGCTCAAACGCGCGCCGTCCAACTCAGTCCCACGCGCATCTGGACGTCGCAGCCCGTGCAATTCCAGATGGGCCGACACTACGGGAGCGGACGCGAGTTGATTCTGTCGCTCACGGGAGCACCACCGAGTGACAGAACCATGGCACTCGGAAAACCATCCGAACTGGAACTTGTGCATCTCGACCAGATCGTCCTCGAAATCCCGCCTCAGAAAGAAACCACCCCTCGAGAATCGCCGCCGGAACCCTCCACATTGAGACTTACCTGCGACGGTTCCTTCTTGTTCGATTTTGCCGCTCAGACCGCCGTGCTCCAACGAACGGTGCGAGGCGTCCATGTTACGGCGACGGGAGTCATTGACCGGATGACCGCCCAGAGACTCGAAATCGGGTTTCTCAAACGAAGCGCCGTCACCGACGCTTCGGAGGAAGCTCCGCAAGAAAACGCCTTATTGCTGCACCACGTTCGACTCGAAGGGACGCCGGCTCGCGTCGACGCTCCGTCCCAACAGCTTCAGGCCGAGGCGGCCACGATCGATGTCGGTTACTTCGAATACCGCATCCGGTTGGAAGATTCTTCCATGGCCCGACTACGTTTCCAGGAGCATGCGATCTCGGCCGCCACAATTGACTATGCCATGGTGCCGGGAGAACCCCGGAGACTGGGGCGCTTCACCGCGAGTGGCCCAGGCGAATATCGCCGACAGCTTCCCGACCAGGTTTGGACGATTCGATGGAAGGGTCCGTTGACACTCCAGCCGTACGGTCCCGAACACGTGCTGTCCCTTCCCCAAGGCGCCAGTGTCACACTCGGACGCGACTCAACCTTCCGCGCTGAGGAAATCTACCTCTGGCTCGAAGAGGTGCCCCAGGCGTGGATGGTGCCATCCGATGATGATAGTGCCACACATGTGGCACTGTCAGGTTCGCACTCCGAAGGGAACGACGAGATGCGCTATCGCGTGCGGCTGCGCCGCTTGCGAGCTCAACGGGGAGTCACTTTCGTGTTCCGCGGACTGCGAGGTTCCACAAAGCTGCTCGAGTCGTGGTTCGAAGAAGAAGAGGCCGCCCCGTCTCGAGACGCCCCAGGCGATGTCGGTACCGGTAGTGCGGCGCCGGGGAACACACCGGTGGCCGGTCCTTCCCTTCTTTCCCCTGCCACCGCAGACGCTCGGCAATACCAGATCTCGGCGGAGACGATTCGCCTCCAGTGTGTTCAACGAGGGAAAGAGTGGCGCATCGCGCAAGGCCAGCTCGTCGGGGATGTGCACCTGCGAGAGACGCCCGGTGGGTCCCTGGACGGAGACTCGGTGGAGCTTCTGCGTAATGACGCGGGTCTTGCGCGACTTGAGGTCGTCGGCAAGCCGGCGGTCGTCGTGCAGAACGGAATGACGGTCCGAGGCGCCACGATTCACGTCGATCAGTCGATTCGTCGGATGTGGATGGATGGTGCGGGAGAGATGCAAATGGCGGCCAAGAGCCGCGATCTGGCGGACGGGGCACTTCCGGTGACCATGCGCTGGCAGGGAGGCATGGACTTCGACGGCAAGAAGGTCGTCTTTCAACGCGACGTCGTCATTGCCGGCCAGCGCGTCGAGGAGAGGGGACTCCGTATCAGCGACTTCCGCGTTGCGGGAAGCTCGATGGAGGCCACCGTCGATCCTCCTATTGACTTCCAGCGCCCTCCCCGGCGTTCGCAAACGCAACTCAAAAAGGTGTTTTTCCCCGGCCCGGTGACGATGAACCACGAAGTGCACGGTGCCGACGGAGCCCTCCATTCCCGCGACGCACTGCACGTTCAGGATCTTGTCATCGACTACCCGAGTGGCGATTTCGAAAGCCGGCATCCCGGTTGGGGAGAGAGCATCCGGCGGGGCAACACGTTGCCGAGCGCACCGGTTCCGCCGGGAACGCGTCCTCCCAAGCCGGGAGAGCTGATTTATCTCCGCGTCGACTTCGAGGAGGCAATGACGGGAAACTACCAGCAACGACAGGTCCGCTTTCGCGACCGCGTGCGGGCAATCGTCGGCCCCGTCGCGTCCTGGGAACAGCGACTCGATCCCACCCGCCCCGATCTCCTCGGACCGCAAGCCTTCTTGCTCCACTGCCGAGAACTGATCGTCTTGCAAGTGCCTCGGATCGAACCACCGGCCGTCGAACTCCATGCCGATGGCGACGTTCGCGTCGACGGCCAGCGATTCGCCGCTACGGGGCAACGTCTCGTCTATGACCAGTACAAAGACGTGTTGCTATTGCAGGGGGAAGGACGCGTCCCGGCTAGGATCCGATTCCGCCAAGCCCCTGGGGGGCCGGCGTCTCAAGTGGCCGCCGGAGCAATCCGCTATTCGCCTCGCTCGGGACAACTGCTGTCGACCGACATCCAAGGCGGACAGTTCGTCTCTCCCGGCAAGTGACATGAGCGTCCTCGCCGACGTGTAGGTGAAAAGCCGCTGACTTGGCGAACCTTGATGATAACGGTAGCTTCAACATGTTACGTACGAGAGTGTCCGCCTGATGCCCACAACGCGACGAAATACTGGGTGCCTGCGCGGACATGTATTCGCGGTCTAAATCACCGTGCGCGATTGGGAGACACTGACATCCCGATGTCACATGGGGAGAGTTCTAACGTGGACGAACTCATAGGTTGGGAGGGCGAGGCTCCTGCCGAGCCGAAATGCATGGTATGCATAGAAGGCATATCCGCCAAGGCACGCCTTGTTTGCTGGACCAACCCGACGTCGTCCGTCCTGACACCGGTCATATGCGACCTGCGGATCCGTGTCTGCGACGCGGTTGTGGCTACTTTGCGGCTCGGCAGGAGCGTCGCCCTAGGTAGACTTTGTCAGTGTTCGCATGCCGAGCGGCTCATGGCGGCTACGAACGCCGGATCGTCGCGCACCGGATCGAAATCGGGTTCATCGGCGACCATATCACGGTAGTTGGGGTCGATCTGGAAGGCGCGCGATAGAAAGTGCAACGTCTTGCCGACACTGCCGGCGAGGCTCCAGTAGCAAGCCAGGTTGTAATAGAGGATGGCTTCGCCGGGTTCATATTCGAGAGCATTTTCCAGAGCCGCGATCGCCTGGTCGACTCGACCGCAGCGTTTGTAGCACCATCCCAGCATCAACCAAGTGCTGATGTCCTCTGGGGCCAGGTCGGCCGCCATCTCCAGTGGTTCGACGGCCTGCTCATATTCTTCGAGCACGCGGAGGGCGTAACCCTCCAAGAACCACCGGCGGGCGTGCTGGCCATGTCGATAGCCGGCCTTTTGAAGCAGCCGCAAGGCACGCTCGGCCAATGGCCGGCGCTGCGAGAGCGGAAGCGGCCAGCGGTCTTCGAAGACTGTCAGCAGCTCGAGATAGCCTTCGGCTTCTCGTAAAATCTGTTGCTGCCGGGCTCGCTTGAGGCTGTTAGAAGACATGGCGGACACGCGTTTGCGTTGGACAATGGAAGCCAAGCCGCCCTCACTGTGGCGACTCTGCCCCTATTGTACTTGCCCGCTCGTGTTTCCCCAAGCAGTTGGTCGTCCGACGTGCCGCAACTCCTTAGCTCTCCCAGACATACGGTCGATGCTCGACTCCGCGAATCATCCCAATGGTACGGGTCGGCTCGTCCCTGCGGCTCGACCGTCTGCCACGATCGGTGCTCAGTTGGCCGGTGCGGCCTCTGCCGTCAGGTGCTCATACAGCGACGTAGCAGGTTGGCTCAGCTTCAGCAGCGGAGCGAACTCTTCGAACCCTCGATCGACCTCCTGGAAGACCTCGGCGACCGATTCGGCGTTCCCTCGAGCCACTTGCTGGTAAGTCGCTAGAAACTCCTCCCGCTCACGCCAGTCCCGGTCGACCGCCGAGGGAAGCAATGCCGAGAGACTGACAGCCAGATGTCCCAGCGATGAGTCTCCTTGCTGCAGTTGGTTCCGGTGGTCGATGTGCCCTTCCAGCAGCGAGATGAAATGGTCGGGCAGGCTCCACATCCTTGCCATCATGCCAGCGGCCTGAGCGTGATTCCAACCGAACGTCTCCATTTCCAAGTCGGACAAGCGACGCCCCTCACGAGCCCGCACTTCAAAAAGCTCTGTGTATTGTTCGGGAAGTTCCTTCACCAAGAGCGGCACCGCCATGTCTTGGAGCAACCCGGCTGCGAACAAGTCCTCGGCTTCCGGAAGCGAAAAACTCCGGCCGGTCAAACGCGCGAACAAGGCGCGGCGCAGCGAGTCCTGCCAGAGACTCTTCAAATCGAATGGACCGCATCGCGGATTGGGCATCAGGCTGAAAACGGCGCTCCACAAAGAAAAATTCTTGATCGTCCGGATGCCCACGAGCGTGATCGCCAGTTTCACACTGGAGATCTCGCGGGAAAAACCAAAGTACGACGAGTTGACGAAACGCAAGACCTGTCCGGTCAGCCCCGGATCGCCCTCGATCGGTACCGCGAACTCGGCAGGTCCGTTGTCTGGATCCTGCGAGAGCTCGAGCAGCCGAATCGCGCTTTGAGGAAGTGCGGGAAGTTGGGCCCCTGCCAAAAGGTCTTCAAGCTTGGGAATGTGGCGTGCCATGTCCATCTCTTTCTACGTGAGCTTGTTCCGGTCGACGTCCGAGAAGCACCGATTCCAAGCAACTTTAGTACGCAGCCAGAGCACGGGCAAAGGAATTCTGCTGACCGAAAAAGCCTCTACGTCCGGACTCGAGCGACCCTTCTTGCTGTAACGATTGACGCGACCATAGCGGCTCGCTGACATCACACCTCACCCTCCACCTGCCGGCGCCCTTTTTGGCTTCGCGGCATTGGTGGTCTCGGCCGACAGTGTTGCTTTTAGGCGACACCCTCTCAGTTGCTCGGTTGCCTTCTGGCCACACGACGAGTCGATGCAACAGGTTCGTCGCCTTCTCTTAACTCAGTGGCATGGCTGAGGTTGGCGCTCTCAGCAGGGCCGGAATGTCATGAGCCGGCACGCCAAACGCAGAAGTCCTCTCTCGTCGACGGACCGGCGAGGCGCGCTACGACGCCGGGAATTCACCACGGAAGGTCTCCTCCCCTGTTTTTCTGGGACTGGAGACGCCAAACAATGAAAGGGCTTGTCGGATTCGCTCTGCTGGTAATCGTGAGTTCCATCGCTGCGGCCACGTGGCCCGTTCCGTCGGATGATCCGGCAATGAGTCCCCCAGGTGTTTCGGCCTTTGAACAGGGATGGCGACGGACCGCCAACGGTTGGGAACGAATCTTCCCACCCGAGGTCGACACGCCGTCAGTCGCCTGGTGTGAGATGCTGCGTACGGTCCATCCGCTCGTGTGGGCCGCCGGCCAGCTCCTGGCCGTGCTCGGCATCGCTGCTTGGGCCGAGTTCACGCAGCTCGGCGAAGCGGGACGCGCTCGACGTCCTCAACAGAGGCGCCCACTGTCCCACCCTTCTCAAGACTGGGCTGTCGATTCCTGACCTCGGCGAGATACGCTTCGTATCGCCGTTCGATGCCGCGATCGATCCGGCCCAGGCACTGCCCAAGCCCGTGGCCGAGACGCCGCGCCCACGAAGACTCGCCCAAGGCTTCCCGAAGCCTCGAAGCCAAACGCCTCAGTCGCCCAGCCGTCATCTGCGCACGGTGTTGGCGCCTCAAATGCTCCGAGGCTCGGCCTACCGCCAAGGAACTCGCGAGGGTCGGTGACCAGGTGCCTTTCACCTGCGACTCCATCGCGACAACGGCACGCCCACCCAGCTCGCGCCAAACGAGTCCCGTTGCCACGGCGGCGAGGGGAGTAGGGACATCTTCGATCCAGCCTTCCGTCGCCTCGAGCCATTCACGACGGAAGAATCCGGCGGCCAATGTCGGTGTGAGGATGGTGTCTCGAGCCCGAAGGCGAGGACGGCGCCGTGTCACTCGGCGAGTCCGCCCACCCGGTGTCCAGGTTTCACCAAAGACGTACCGCGTGTGAGCGCCCGACTCTTTCCACAAAGGCGCTACGGTGGCCACGTCCGGCTCATCAAAACACTCTAGTGCCGCGTCACACCACCCTTCGTGCACCTCGATTCCGCAGTGGAGTACGTGTACAAACTCCGACCGCACGTCGGGCAGCGTCGCGTTGACCAGAGCGACGACGTCCGACCTGCCAGGATACTCCAAGAAATCGACCTCGCCCGAGAGTTCATACGGGTCGTCGTAGGGACCGTCGAGGGCGACGACGACGCGACTGTTGCCAGGGCGGTTCTGCAGCACCGAGGCCAGCGTGTCTTCGAAGGCGACGGGATCGCCGACGCACGGGATGAGGATCGTCAGCCGCGTCACGGGAGACCTTCCTTGGAGACCAGAGCAGAGTCGAGCGAGAAGCCGTGCTCGATGGAAAACTCGTTCCTACTATTCGGCCAGAAGGCGTCCCGGAGTTTACAGGGAAAGCTCCCTCTTTGCCCACAATCCCCCAGCTTCTCGGTCGCTTTCCCCCGCCGCACCAAATTGCCGCGCCAGGAGCCAGCGACTATAGTGGCGAGTACCTGCCTCCTGGTACGATTGGCGAGCCACCGCCAGCGCTGTCCGGTGATGCGGCGTAGATCAGCGGGACGTTGTCAGTCCGAAAAGTTGCTTTTGCTTTCTAACGAGGAGCCACCACTATGAGGATTCGTTGGTTGGGATTCGTGCTTGTTTTGGGGATGGTTGCAGCGTGTTGGGGCGCGGACGAGTCCGGAAAGCCGCACAAAGTGGAGGCCACGAAACTGGGCAAGACGCGCAATGTGCACGCCTGTGGAAATCTTTTCCTAGCGGGCCAGCCGACGCCCGAGGACATCGCCATCCTCAAGCAAAAAGGGATCCAGCGCGTGATCACGCTCCGAACCGACGGCGAAGTCGATTGGGACGAAGCGGCGAAAATCAAGCAAGCCGGGATCGAATTCGTTCAGGTCCCATTCCGACTCCCCGATTCCCTCACCGACGAAGTCTTCGACAAAGTGCGCAAGTTGCTGCGCGAACACGATCGCAAACCGACACTGCTCCACTGCGGCTCGGCCAACCGTGTCGGCGCCGTTTGGCTCGCCTATCGCGTCCTCGACGAAAAAGTCCCGCTCAAGAAAGCGATCGAAGAAGCGCGCGAAGTGGGACTCCGATCGCGAGCCTACCTCGAGAAAGCTGTCGACTACATCGAACGCCACCAAAAGTAAGAAGCGCCGTCTACAGTGGCGCTTCCGAAAATAAGGCTCGTGTGTGTCAAGAGGCCGTCACCTTGCTGAGCGGGAGATATCCCGATCCGGAATGGACAAGTCTGTGTCATTAGTTGGGAGTCGATCCATGCGCCGACTGTGGACCACATCGCTCAGTCTCTTGTTCGTCGTATCAGCGGTTTGGGCAACTCACCACGCGAGTGCTCAGGAGGCGGCTCCTCCCGACGACGGCAAACTGCGGATCATCGTCTTCGGAGCTCATCCCGATGACGCCGAATACGGCGCCGGAGGAACCGCCGTCAAATGGGCTCGGCTGGGGCACCACGTCAAACTCGTCTCGGTCACCAACGGCGACATCGGCCACTGGGCCATGGCGGGCGGCGCCTTGGCCCGCCGCCGCACCGCCGAAGTGCGCGAAGCCTCGAAGGTTCTCGGAACGACATCGCAAGTGCTGGACATCCACGACGGCGAACTCCTTCCGACGCTGGAGAACCGAAAAAAGATCGTAAGACTCATTCGCGAATGGAAAGCCGACATCGTCATTTCTCACCGGCCGTGGGACTACCATCCCGACCACCGCTACGTCGGCGTGCTCGTGCAGGACGCCGCTTACATGGTGACCGTTCCCTTCTTCTGCCCCGACACGCCGCCGCTCAAGAAGAACCCCGTCTTCCTCTATGACAGCGACCGCTTCCAAAAGCCTTATCCTTTCCGTCCCGATATCGCCGTGGCGATCGACGATGTTTTCGAGACGAAGATTCGAGCCATCGTGAAACTCGAGTCACAGGTTTTCGAAGGGGGAGCCAACGGGAGTGCCGAGCGAGCGGCCAAGAGTCCGCCGGCCTCGCAGCCGGAAGCCCGGTTGGAGATGGTCCGTCGGGCGTGGGATCGCCGGCAGGGCGCCGAGGCGCGCAAGTACCGAGCGGCATTGGAGCGGTGGTACGGGCCGGAGCGTGCGGCGAAGGTGAAGTACGCTGAGGCATTCGAGATTTGCGAATACGGACGGCAGCCCAGCGAAGCCGAAATCCGCCGCCTCTTCCCGTTCTTCCCTGCACCCTAGCGAAGTGTGCCTCTCGCGGAGACGCGGAGGGAAGATTCTCTCGCAGAGACGCAAAGAGCGCGGAGAGAACATATCTCTCGCGGAGGCGCAGAGAGCGCGGAGAGGCTTTTTAGGGTTTTGGGTTCAAAGGGGATCGAAAAGATCATCCCGGCGCACATTTTCTTATCTATTTCCTCTTTGCGCTCTTTGCGCCTTTGCGCGATACATACCTGCGCCTCTGCGAGAGGATGCCTCTCGCGGAAATGCGGAGGGAAGATGTTTCTCGCGGAGGCGCAAAGAGCGCGGAGGGTTTTTTTTAGGAATTTGGATTCAAGGTCGTCGAAGAGATCACCCAATCGTACATTTTCTTTGTTCTTTATCTTTTTTCTCTGCGCTCTCCGCGTCTTTGCGAGATACCTGCCTGCGCCTCTGCGAGATACCCATCCCCGCGGCTCAGCGAGATACCCCAACGGCGTCGCCGATGGGTTCCTGCACGAATTCAACTTTCGGCGGTTGCGCCGCGCGCTTCGCCTTCAGTTGCGGTGCCACGTAGCGCTGCCAACCCTTCTTCCCCGGAACCTTGAACCGATCCCCCTTTTGCAGAATGGGACGCCATTCGATCATCTCCCCGAAGAGTCGCGTCCCTGCGGCCTGGCACGGAAACCAACGGCCGTTCCCGTCCGCGTCCTCCAAGTAGAACTCGGGGTAGCAGTGGCCGGGGACCCAGACAGCGCGAGCCGGAATACGCTCGGCTCGGCACATCGCAATGAACAACGACGTCAGTTCCTCGCAGTCCCCCTTCCCTCGCTGAAGCGCTTCGACCGACGACCGAATCTTCGGGTCGAATTCGTAGCGCACTTGACTTCGCACCCAGTCGTAAATCGCCTCGACCTTCTCCCAGTCGGATGCCTCAGCACCTCGGGCCACTTCCTTCGCCGCCTGACGGATCGCCTTGTGACGACTCTCGATGTAGGGACTCGGACTCAAGTACGGCTTGAGTTTCGACGAAACACGCGTGGGGATACTCCACTGCTGTGGATCGCGTGGAGGCTCGATCAGACTCCGGCGGATCTCGACTTCGGCAATCACCTCGGCAGACTCGCCCGGCCGTAGTCTGGGGATCGAAACGACCATCTGCCGAACACCCTCGCCCAGATCCCGAAATCGAACCTCGCGCACCTGGTCACTTCGATCGATGCGAACGACATTTACCTTCTGCTCCGGCCAATCCGTGGGAAATGGCAGCGCTGCTTCGATCCCGCTTGTTGCACCTGTCGCCTGGACTCGCACACCGAAGTGCCACGTCTGCGTCACTTCGGTCGCCAGCCGCGTCGTCGGCTGAGCGGCGGGTGAGGTTTGCCCTTCCGAGGATCGTACAGCCAGCCCGCATACGAGGGTGCCAAGTAGAAGGAAAGCGGCGCGCGGCATCAATTGAGCTCCCGGATGAAGCGGACTTTCGGCTTGCCTCCGCCAGGGACCTTCTTGCCTCGAACGTACTCGCCGACGAACCGCTGGGGCTCCTTTTTCTCCGGCACGCGCACGCGGTCTCCCTTTTGCAAAATGGGCCGGAACTCTTGGATGCCCCCGATTTCTTTTTCTCCGGCCACGCGGCACGGAAGCCACTCGGGGCGGCCTTCGCCGTCGGCCAGCATGAACTCCGCATAGGTCAACTTGGGGCAGAAGACCATGCGAGCCGGAATCTTGGCGCAACGGCACAAGGCGACGAACAAACCGGTGACATCTTCGTAATGTCCTTGTCCGGCCTCGAGTGCTTTGAGGGCTCCTTGCGGCTTGCCGCCGGGTGCCACCTGGACGTTTTCGCGGACCCAGTCGCAAATCGTTTCGACCAGGTCCCAACCTTCTTTCTTTTGGCGAGTGAAAACTTTGGCCTGGTTGCGAATCTTCGAACTGCGTGTTTCGATGAGCGGCCCGGTGCCCAGACAACTGCGCGCCGGCTTGGGGAGGCGTTTGAGAGGCTGATAACTGCCGGGATCTTCGGGAGGCAAAATGGCGTAGCGTTCGATCTCCAATTGCAAGACGGCTCGCACCGTCTCACCAGCGGGAAGGCCGGGGACCGAAATCAACATTTGCCGCACGCGATGCTCGAGTTCGCGGTAGCGCACCTGCCGGATGTTCGGAGAGAACTCCTCGCCGTCCAGGCGCAGTTTCTGTTCCGGCCACTCCACGGGGACGGGAACCGTGGCGAACAATGGACCGATCGGCCCCTGCATGGCGGTGACCTCGATCCCCACGTTGTACGACTGGACGCGTGAGGAACCGAGCCGTTCTTCGGGAGGACCATAGAGTTGGTCTCGCGACTTGGGGGCTCGAGCCGCTTCGAGTCGCGAGGTCGGCCAAGGCATGCAGTACCAAGTAGCCGCAGCAGTTCCGGCAGCGAGAAAGCGACGTCGATCGAGTGTCGGAACGGAGTCCATAGATTGTCACCTCGCGGAAAACCACTGTCTTGTTCGGAACCGGCCGTGATGCCGGGGCAACGCTCGAGTGTCGAAAGCCGGCTCCCCCGAAATCGCTCGTGCCTCAGGGGGCTTCTTCGACCGCCTCGTCCGGGTCGGTCGAACGAAGCCTCTTCCTTTCCTGATTCTACTCCAAAACCAGAGCCCATTTCTATGGTTTGAGGAAGTCCGCGTCCTTGACCCTGGCCATACGCGAGACCTAGACTTGCAAGCTTGGATTGGCCGGATCGCGGCCGCAGGTCGCGACGAGAAGGAGGAGCTGCAAGGAGCCAGGAAGATGGGGAGCCGACGGTGCCGGGAACCTGTGTGATTGGGCTTCAGTGGGGAGACGAGGCCAAAGGAAAGCTGGTCGACTTGATGACGGCCGAGCACGAGATCGTGGTGCGCTATCTGGGAGGCGCCAATGCGGGCCACACGGTTGTGACCGGTGGTGCCAAATTCAAACTCCACCACATCCCCAGCGGCATTCTCAACCCGAACGTCGACAACGTAATCGGGCCGGGCGTCGTGGTGAATCCGGCTGTAATCCTGGGAGAGATCGATGGCCTTCAGGAACGAGGCATCTCCGTCTCCCGGCTGAAGATCAGCGATCGGGTGCATCTCGTCTTCCCCTGGCACATCGCCGAGGACAAGGTCACCAATGAGCGTCTGGTTGGGGGGGAGAACATCGGGACGACACTGCGGGGCATCGGCCCCTGCTATCGCGACAAGGTGGGACGGACCACCGCGATCCGGCTCGGTGACTTGTACCGGGAGGACTTTCCCGAGCGTGTCGAGCGGATTGTGGCGATCAAGCAGCGGCAACTGGGGGCCCTCGACGCCGAAGCGGCCGCCACGTTGGACGCCGGAGCCATCGTCGAGGAGTACCTCGGACACGCGAAGCGACTCGAACCCTACGTTTGCGACACCACCCCGTGGTTGCTCGAGGCGGTTGAGTCGGGTCGGTCGATCCTTTTCGAGGGAGCTCAGGGGTCGCTCTTGGATATCGACCATGGCACCTTTCCGTTCGTAACGAGCACAAACAGTTCGGGGGTCGGCGTAGCGGCGGGAGCCGGCGTGCCGTGGAAAGCGATCGACCGGATGATCGGCGTTGCCAAAGCGTACACGACGCGTGTCGGGGGAGGTCCGTTCCCGACGGAACTGACCGATGCCATGGGGGATCGGATCCGCGAGCTGGGTAATGAGTATGGGACGACGACGGGTCGACCGCGGCGGTGCGGCTGGTTCGACGCGGTGGCGGTCCGTTACGCCGCGCGGCTCAGCGGCGTCGACGAACTCGCCCTGATGATGCTCGATGTCGTCAGCCTCCTCCCCGAAGTCCGCGTCTGCACCGCCTACCGGCTCGATGGCCAAACCACCACCGACTTCCCCAGTCACGCGGACGACTTACGGCGGGTGGAGCCGGTATGGGAGGTGCTGTCGGGCTGGAAGACGGATATCACAGGAGTTCGCTCATGGGAGGACTTGCCGGAGCCGGCTCGCGACTATGTCGTTCGCATCGCCGGATGGGTGGGCCGTCCGATCACTCGAGTCTCGGTCGGGCCGGACCGATCGCAGACGATCGACGTGCCGCTCGAGGAAGTCGCTCCGGCAGCATCACCCTCCCGCTGACGAGGTTCCGCCGCGTTACAATAAAACCTTATGGCCGTTTCGTCGACTGTTGATCTGAAGAACTTCGAGGTTCCGCCGGCTCGCCGACCGCGGCACATCGCCATCATCATGGATGGCAATGGCCGCTGGGCACAGCAGCGCGGCTTGCCGCGGATCGAAGGGCATCGCCGCGGCGTCGCCAGCGTCCGGCGCACGGTCGAAGCTTGCGCGGAACTCGAGATCGAGCAAGTGACACTTTATTGTCTCTCAAGTGAGAACTGGAAGCGGCCCCAAGGTGAGCTCGACTTCCTGATGCATCTCTTGCAGCAGTACATGATCGAAGAACGCAAAACGATCATGGACAACAATATCCAGGTCTGCACGATCGGCCGGCGGGACGGGATCCCGGCCGACGTCCAGCAGGAAATCGACAAGACGATCGCCTTGAGTTCAAGCAACTCCGGAACGCGGCTTTGTCTGGCCATCAACTATGGAGCTCGTCAAGAGATGCTCGATGCCGTCCGGGCGATGGTGGCGGACGTCGTGTCGGGCAAGCGAACCCTGGAGGAGCTCGACGAGTCGACTCTGGCGTCGTACCTCTATACGCAAGGCATGCCGGACCCCGATCTGGTGATCCGTACGGCGGGGGAGATGCGTCTGAGCAACTTTCTGTTGTGGCAGATCAGTTATGCCGAATTGTGGGTCACGCAGCGCTGCTGGCCCGATTTTGCCGAACCCGATCTGCTCGAGGCGATCCGCGATTTCGCAGCACGGGAACGCCGCTTCGGCGGGTTGCCACAAGAAGCATCGGTAAGAGGAGAAGCGACAGACGAGGGGGTACGGCACTCGTGATCCGATTCTTGTCGAGTTTTTGGATCGAGCCATGCAGGCTTGGCAAATCGGGCGCAGCGGATCGAGCCGGCGTCTGAGCATCCGAGCGGAGGAGGTATTTCCTTGCTGCGTTGGCGATTACTTTCAGCCGCCGTAATGATCACGATTGCGGTTGCGGCCGTGGCCGTGGACTACCAAAGCGAGACTCCCGCCGGCCTGTGGCTCCTACCGATCGGACTGGCCGTGGCACTTTTGGCGGCCGACGAGCTCGACGCCCTGTTGGCGGGGCCAGTGCCGGCGCTCGAGCGCGCTCAGGTGGCGGGTGTCACGGCTGCCACGTTCCTCGTGATAGCCCTTCCCGTTTGGTATCCGCTAGTGGCCGGAGCGTATCCGGCCGACTGTCCAGTCGGCCGCGCCGGCTGGCTTGCAGTCGGCGTTTTGGTCGGCGGCGTCCTTTGGTTCTTGCACGAAGTGGCATGGTTCGATTCGCAAGACGAGCACCGTGCGCGGCGGATCGCCCGCCACGTCCTGTCTCTGGTCTATCCGACGGCTCTGTTGGGAACGGCCATTGTGCTGCGGCAATCGGGCGATCGCGGATACGGCCTGTCGATGGTGGTGGCCGTGATCGCGGTGACCAAAATGAGTGATGCCGGGGCGTACTTCGGGGGCCGCACGTTCGGTCGGCGGCGGCTCGCGCCGGTGCTCAGTCCCAAGAAGACGTGGGAAGGAGCGCTCGCGGGGCTGCTGGCGGGGGTGATTACCGCGGCGGTCTACTTCGCGTGGATTGGACCGGCCTGCTTCGGGACAGAAGCGCTGCGGGGCGGGGCCATGGCTCGGTCGGTCCTCTTCGGCGTCGTCGTGGTCGTCGCCGGTGTGGGGGGGGACCTGTTTGAATCTCTATTGAAGCGGGACGCCGGAAAAAAGGACTCGAGTTCCTGGCTGCCGGGCCTGGGAGGCATCCTCGACACGATCGACTCGCTCCTGTTCGCCTTCCCCGTCGCCTGGGCTCTCGCCGTCCTCGACTGGAGTGGCACGGGGGGGCAATAATGGTCCTCAAGGAGGGCTTGCCGATCTTGCCATCGACGGCGATCAGCTATAGTTGGATAATGGTGCGCGGAGGAGGAGAAGGGGCAGCAGGCGACCGCCCGAGACGTACATGAGCGAAGCGACGTTGTCGATCGAACAACCCGATTTAGTACTGACGCTCTTTGGCGCCAAGGATCAGCACTTGCGGACGATTCGCGACCGTTTGGGGGTGGAGATCGTGCACCGTCGCGGGCAGATCGCCATCCGGGGCGAGGACCAACCGGTGGCCTTGGCAACCGAGACGCTTGAGCGGCTCACGTCGCTCGCCCGCCGCCGTGGCGAACTTCGGCAAGAGGATGTCGAAAAGATTCTCGCTCAAGTCACCGGCGCCCCACCGGCTCCGTCGGGTACGCGGATTGACGTCTTCGATCCGGTGCGCAAGATTCAGCCTCGCACGCCGGGGCAGGCTCGGTACGTGGAGACGATCCGCCGGCACGCGATCACGATCGCCTACGGTCCTGCGGGAACGGGCAAGACATATCTGGCGGTGGCGTTGGCGGTGGAGGCGATCAAGCACGAGCGGATACGGAAGATCGTTTTGTGTCGTCCGGCGGTCGAAGCGGGGGAGAGTCTCGGATTTCTTCCCGGGGACATGCAGGCGAAAATCAACCCCTACCTGCGTCCGCTGCTTGATGCGCTCCATGACATGATCGATTATGAGCAGATCAAGCGGATGATGGAGCAGGACATTATCGAAGTGATTCCGCTGGCGTATATGCGCGGCCGAACGCTCAACGATGCCTTCATCATTCTCGATGAAGCTCAAAACACAACGATCGCTCAAATGAAGATGTTTTTGACGCGTATGGGCGAGAACTCGAAGGTAGTCGTTTCCGGTGACGCGACGCAGATCGATTTGCCGCATCAGCAAAAGAGCGGCCTCCTCGATGCATTGAAGCGACTCAAGCCGATCCGCGGGATTGGCCAAGTGGAACTGACCAAGGGGGACATCGTGCGGCACAGTCTAGTGCAGGAGATCGTACGGGCGTACGAGGCACCAAGCCGTTCGGGGAAGGCTGAGGGGGCGTCGAAGGCGCGCGGATCTTGACATGTCCAGTTCACTCTCTGCCGGCAAGACTCGTTCCGAACGGGTAGCGACGGTGGCTCCCGTTTCCCGTTGGCGCAGTTGGTACGAACGTCTGCGTGAGTCGATCGCGGTCGCGCACATCGTCATGTGCGTCCTCGTGGCGATCGGCTGGTGGTTGGTGCTGGGAGCGTGGTCAGCACCATTCCCCTTCCGAGTCGGTGACTTGCCGCCTCGCGACATTACCGCTCGCGTCGCCTTTTCCGTTCCCAATGCTCAGAAGACCGAGCAGCAACGTCGGCGGCGACGAAGCGAAACCTTGGTCGTCTACGTCAATGATCCTCGCTCGCTGGACGAACTCCGCAGCCGACTCAAGACAGAACTGTTGAAGCTCGTCGATACCAAAGACATCGCGAAGCTGACGGAGAAGGAGTGGAGGCCGTTCCTGGTCCGGCCCGGCACACCCTCGTCGCAGAAGACACCCGTCGATCCTCGAGCGACTGTCGAGCGTTTGAGGAAGATTTTCCAGGAAAAGTCGGCTCGCGAGCAGTGGGCCAAGGCGCTCGAAGCTCTCTTCGAACCACTGCGCCAGCACGGGCTACTCGAGCAACTCGACCACGACCCCGAAGACGGAAGTCAACTCGCCATTCGAGTCTACCCCGAGGGACGGCCTCGTCTGACACAGCAAGTGTCCGTCGATGAAATCGACGTGAAGACGCAGGTGAGCGCCCTGGAGAAACGGTTGCCCGAGGAGCTGAAGAAGGCGGGTTTTGCTCCCGAAGACGCCCAGTGGCTGTCGCGGCTCGTGATGAACTGGATCGGCCACCACGGCTTGCCCGTCACGTTGAAACTCGATCCGAAGGCGACGGAAGAAGCGTACGCGCCTCTAGCGGCGATGGCGTCGGTCGAGGACCACTATCAGCCGGGAGACCGTTTGGCGGAAGCGTATCGGCCTTTGTCGCGAGAGACGGTCTGGTTGTTGCGAGCCGAGCATCGGGCATGGGAGGCAAGCCATCACTGGCTTCATTGGATCGGCTATTCGATGGCGTCCTTGGGATGGTATGCCGCTATCTTCGTCTTGTGCGGCGTCTATATCGCCTACCATCACCGCGAGTTACTGACAGACTTTCGTCGCATCGCTGCGACGCTTGTTTTGATGCTGGCGGTCGTCGGAGCAGCGCGGTTGGCCGCAGCCGACACGATTCGTGCCGAGCTTCTGCCCGTCCTCTTGTTCGGCATGACGATGCGCGTCGTCTTTCCACGGGAACTCTCCTTGTTGCTTGTCGGCGTCATTACAGTGCTGATCACAATGGGCCTGGGACAGGGGCTGGCCGAATGGCTCATTTCGGTCGGGGCGGTCTTCGCCGCCGTCTTGTCGCTCAACCGGATCCATACGCGAACCAAACTTCTCTATGTCGGGATGGGAGCCGGTTTAATTGCGCTAATGACGACGATCGGCGTCGGCATTCTCACTGAACAGACCTACGGAGTAGCGGGGACGTGGCGTTGGTGGCACGAACCGGAGACCGGGATGATTGGAGGGTCTGCCTACCTTTTCCGGCTCTTGTCGGGAGCGACGTGGCACGGTTTCGGCTGCATTCTGGCGGGACTCGTCATGACCGGGCTGTTGCCGGCGGTGGAACGTCTTTTCGACGTACAAACCGACATCCGGTTGTTGGAGATCGGCGACCCGCGTCATGAGTTGATGCAGGAATTGGCGCGTCGGGCTCCTGGCACGTTCAGTCATTCGCTCACGGTCGCATCGCTGGCCGAAGCGGCGGCGCAGGCCATCGGTGCGAATGGGTTGCTGGTGCGCGTGGGTGCGTACTTCCACGACATCGGCAAGATGCTCAATCCGGAGTACTTCGTCGAGAACCAAACGGCGGGAGTGAATCGGCATGAGGCTCTGGCTCCTGCGATGAGTACGCTCGTCATCATTGCGCACGTCAAAGACGGCATCAATTTGGCTCGGCAATATCGCCTCCCCAAGTCGATCATCTCCTTTATCGAACAGCACCACGGCACGACAGTGATCGAGTTCTTCTATCGCGAGGCGACGCGGCACGTGGAGGAGAATCCCGAGTTGCCGAAAGTCGAGGAGACCGATTTCCGCTATCCCGGACCGAAACCCCAGACACGGGAAGCTGCCATCTTGATGATCGCCGACAGTGCCGAGAGTGCGTCCCGAACACTCGTCGATCCAGCGCCGGCTCGCATCCAGACACTCGTGCATGATCTGATTATGAAGAAACTCAATGACGGTCAGTTCGACGAATGCGGGTTGACGCTCAAGGAACTCGCGACGGTCGAATCGACGCTCGTGAAATCGCTGACAGCTCTCTACCACGGCCGGATCAAGTATCCCGGCGAAGCGGAGAAGCGGGCATGAACGTTTCCGATGTTGTACGACCGTGGCAGATCGACGTGCACGATCGCCAGGATGTTGTGGTAGTGGAGCCCAAGGAGGTGGTGCGGGCCGTGGAGCAAGTGTTGCGGCAGGAGGCTTGCCCGAGGGCCCAGATCAGTGTTGCTTTAGTTGACGACGCCGAGATTCAGAGACTCAATCGCGAGTTCCTCGATCACGATTATCCAACGGATGTGATCAGCTTCACCTATCGGCCGGCGCCCGACTTGGAGGGAGAGTTGATTGTAGGGGCCGAACGAGCTTACCGCGTCGCGGGCGAAATGCAGCACGGTTGGAAGAGCGAATTGCTTTGGTACATCGTGCATGGCACGCTCCACCTGCTCGGGTATGAAGATGGAACCGAGGCGGATCGCCGGGCGATGCGCGGTCGCGAGCAAGAAGCGATGGAAGCATTGGAACTCGATTGGCCATTGGAACGGGGGAGCGATCGGTGATCGGTGCTGCGGTGGTCGCAGGCGAGCTGTGGGGAGTATCGTGGGTGGCAATGGCGCTATGCTGCTGGCTCGTTACCGTCTTGGCCTCAACAGCCGCTCGCATCCTCATCGATTTTTCGACGCATGACTTGCGCGACTACTGCGATGCGCGCAAGCGCCCTCATGTTTTCGATCAGATTCTCGCGCAACACGACGAGGTGGCGATCTCCGCGAGTATCGTTGCGGTTTTGGCGGAGGTCGGTGCGGTAGCTTCGTTCACGGCCTGGTGGCTTCGTACCGGTGGCGGAGTTGGGCTGTGGGTGGCCATGGCCGTTTTTCTCTTGTTGATGGTGGTGGCTCGTGTCTGGATCCCGGCCGCGATTGCCGCGCATGCCGAGACTCCCTTTCTCTTCCGAACGTGGCGCTGCTGGCTGGCCGCTCATGAATTGTTGGCTCCCCTGCGCTTTCTCGGCCGCGGGACACTGCGCGTCGCCGGCCGGTTAACGGGAGCCACGCATGGATCCAAAGGAGAGGAGAAAGAATTCAAGGACGAAATCCTGAGCATGGCGACGGTGGGAGGTCACGACGGGTTCTTGGAGGCGGATGCGATCGAGATGATTGAGGGGATCATCGAACTGCGCAACGTCGACGTGGCCGCCATCATGACGCCACGCAGCCAGGTCGAGGCATTGGAAGTCAGCAGCGACTGGGACACGATGATGGAGTTCGTCATCCGAGTCGGCCGCACGCGAATTCCGGTCTTTGAAGGAAAACTCGACCACATCGTGGGCATTCTGCATGCCAAAGATCTGCTGCCGGAACTGGTCAAGCCGGTGGAGGATCGCAAGTCCCTTCGCGAGTTGGTTCGGGAAGCCTGGTTCGTGCCGGAGACCAAGCGCGTGGACGAATTGTTGCGTGAGTTCCGCCAGACGCGTAAACATCTGTGTATCGTTCTCGACGAATATCAGTCGGTGGCGGGCGTCGTGACGATCGAAGACGCTCTGGAACAGATCGTGGGGGAGATCGACGACGAATACGACGCGGTGACCCCTCCCAACATCACGTGGATCGACGAGGAGACGGCGGAGGTACTCGGGCGCACGCCGCTGGACGACGTCAATGACGAGTTGGGACTGAAGCTTCCTTTGTCGGACGACTACGATACGGTGGCTGGTTGGTTGATGCACCGGCTTCGGCGGATTCCCGAAGTCGGCGAACGGATCGAATTGGGATCGGTAGTGGCAACGGTGGTGGAGGGAGATGAGCGGTCGGTCGATCGCATTCGCTTTTCCGGCGTCCACCGCCTGCCGGCTCGAGCATCGGCTCAGTACACGTCGCCAGGGACGGCCTCGAGCGGAAACGCCAGGTAAGGGAGGGGCACTACCGTGGCCATGGAAAAGAGCATGGCGATCGTCGTGCGCCTGGTCGAGTTCAGCGAAACCAGTCTCGTCGTCACGCTCTATACGCGGGATTTCGGCAAAATCGGCGCTTTGGCGAAAGGAGCTCGACGGCCGAAGAACCCCTTCGACTTCGCTCTTGACCTGCTGGCCGTCTGTCGCGTAGTGTTCCTCCGCAAATCATCGGCGAGCCTCGATTTGCTGACGGAAGCCAAACTCGAGCGTCGCTTCCGTTCGGCGAGCCGCGACTTGGCGAGTTGGTACGCCGGGTGTTATCTGGCGGAAGTCCTGGCCGCCTTTACCGACTACGGCGATCCTTGCCCCACACTGTTCGACGCGGCCAACACAACGCTTCAGGCATTGGACGACGGGAGAGACATCTTATCGTGGACGGCGTGGTTCGAATGGGCGCTTCTGCAGCACACGGGACACCTCCCGATGCTCGAAGCCTGCGCGGTGTGCGGCCGGAGTCTCCCCGAATCGAAGACCACCGTCTTCGGGATGCGGGCCGCCGGACTTCTATGCCCCGCGTGCCGACTGGGACAGCGTCCCCAGGTGCGCCTGCGAAAGGGAAGCATCGACTGGTTGAAGCGGCTAACTTCTGTGGTGCGCGAACCTGCTTCGGCACCGGAGTTTCTCGAGCAACATCCCGTGCCGGGCGAAGTCCATGCCGTACTGTCATCCTTCCTGGCATATCAACTCGGAAGGCCACTGCGAACCGCATCCCTCTTGCCGCGTCCTCGATCGGTCGCTTCCTCCTCTGCTCCGCGATCGGCTTCCTGATGCCTGCCTTCGGTTGCCATTCCTTCTCGAAGACACCGACTGCGCCGACAACTCAGCTGGCTTCGTATGAAGAATCCGGAGAGACAACAGACGGATCGTGGGTCGGCCAGATCGATCGAACCTACAAGGAACTCACCGGACAGGCAGCCAAGCCGGAAGAGGCGAGGAAGGTATTCGAAGAGGGAGAAGCGCTCTATCGACAGGCGGTTGCCGGCCGTGCGACAATGGGGCGGCAGCAGTTGCGAGAAAAGTTCTTGGAAGCGGCCGAGACGCTCAGGCGAGCAGCGCGGCTCTGGCCCGACTCCGCAGTTGCCGAAGACGCGAGTTTCCTGGCGGGAGAAGCCTATTTCTTCGCGGATCGTTATCCCGACGCGAATGAGATGTTCGAACAACTCTTGAAGGACTACCCGAACACTCGCTATCAGGACCTGGTGCAGGCGAGGCGCTTCGCAATCGCTCGGTACTGGTTGAAATACCACCAGCAGGACCCGCAACCCTGGTATGAAATCAACATCAGTGATGAGACTCGCCCCTTCAATGATTTGAAAGGTCATGCGCTGCGTCTCTTTAAGCAGATTCCCCTCGACGATCCGACGGGCGAGTTGGCCGATGACGCGATCTTGGCACAGGCCAATGCCCTCTTCGTGGCTCGACGCTACGATGACGCTGACCGACTCTACGACGATATTCGGACGATGTACCCAACGAGCGAACACCAGTTCACCGCTCACTTGATGGGAGTGAAGACGAAACTGCTGCGCTATCAGGGTCCGGAGTATGATGGGAGTGTCCTGGAGGAAGCCGAGAAACTGATCGAGCAGATTCGCATTCAGTTTCCTCGCGAGGCGCAAGCGAATGCCGACCTGTTGGACCGTGCCGCTCGCGAGGTGCGTTATCGCAAGGCCGAGCGCGAGTGGTTGATGGCTCGCTTCTATGATCGGCGCAAGGCCTACCAGGCAGCTCGGTTCTATTACCAGATCATCCAACGTGATTATGCGGACACGCCGTTTGCTGAGCGGGCCCAGACCCGATTGGCCGAAATCCGAGACAAGCCGCCTCATCCGCCACAATACATGCGCTGGCTGGTCAAACTGTTTCCCAGCTCGGAGCCGGAAACGCCACTGCTGAAAAGCGGCAACTCGGTCCGGCGCTGATCGGGACGAAAAAGAGCAAGACAGGTCGCAGGCCGTGAGGATCACACGAACCATGAAGGGCGCTGCAGGGATACTTGCGACCGTCTGCCTGTTGGCCGGTTGCAGCCGTTATCAGATCGGCCCGGCGAATCTCTACCGACCGGAAATTCGGACCGTCTATGTCCCCATGTTCGAATCGGATTCGCTGCGGCAGGGCTTGGCCGAGTGGCTGACCGAGGCGGTCGTCAAGCAGATCGAAGCCAAGACGCCCTATAAGGTGGTCCACACACCGCAGACCGATAGTGTGTTGACCGGGCGGATCTTGAACGATCGGAAGCAGGTGTTGATCGAAAGCGCCAACGACGATGCGCGGAACATCGGCTTTACGGAAGTCGTCCTCGTGACGTGGTCGGCTCGCAACGGCGAGTTGCTCATGCAGCGAAGGATCGAAGTGGGATCCCACTTCTTGCCCGAGAGTGGCCAGTCGTTGACGACGGCCCAGCAGCAAGTGGTGGAAGACCTGGCCGACCAGATCGTCAACGCCATGGAAGCTCCTCAGTGGTAAGGAGTCTGTGGGCTTGCGCCCATGGTGATTTCCAGACTCTGCGGACTCGCGACGTGACGCGGATACGTCGCGGCTGTCCCACTCCTCCCCCTCCTTCGCCTTGCGGGCTACAATTTCGGTTCCGAGGTTATCTTCCAAGTATTCATCTTCCCGCTTTGTTCATCCCACGTCGAGAGGAACCGACCATGCCGCTGATTCCCCTCCGCCCCTTGCTGGACCATGCTGCCGAGCACGGTTATGGGGTCGCTGCGTTCAATGTCAACAACATGGAACAAATCCAGGCGATCATGGAAGCGGCGGCCGAGACAGAATCTCCGGTCATCGTCCAGGCATCGCGTGGGGCTCGCGCCTATTCCCAGGACGCCTACTTGCGGCATTTGATGCTAGCCGCCGTGGAACTCTATCCGCAAATCCCCATCGTCATGCATCAGGACCACGGCAACAGCGTGGAGACTTGCGTCAGTGCCATCGAGAATGGATTCACGTCGGTAATGATGGACGGATCGTTGCGCGAAGATGGCAAGACGCCGGCCGACTTCGAGTACAATGTCGAGGTGACGCGACGCGTCGTCGAGATCGCTCATGCGAGAAACGTGTCGGTCGAAGGGGAACTGGGATGTCTTGGGTCCCTCGAGACTGGAACGGGCGATCAGGAGGACGGCCATGGGGCGACGGGGCAACTCAGCCGCGACCAGTTGCTGACCGACCCGGACGAGGCGGCTCGGTTCGTAGAACTGACCCGTGTCGATGCGCTGGCGGTGGCGATCGGAACCAGCCACGGCGCCTACAAGTTCACGCGGAAGCCGGACGGAGATGTCCTGGCCATGGATCGGATCGAGGAGATTCACCGGAAGATTCCCAACACACATCTGGTCATGCATGGAAGTTCGTCGGTGCCTCAAGAGTTGCAAGAGATCATCAACCGGTACGGCGGGGCGATTCGGCCGACATGGGGAGTTCCCGTCGAAGAGATTCAACGAGGGATTCAGCACGGCGTGCGCAAGATCAACGTCGATACCGACAATCGGCTGGCGATGACGGGAGCCATTCGGAAGGTACTGGCGGAGCGGCCCGAGGAGTTTGATCCTCGAGCCTACCTCAAGCCGGCCCGGGAAGCGATGAAACAAGTCTGCATCGACCGGATGGTCGCGTTCGGGCAAGCGGGACATGCTCCGGGGGTGATGGAGCGACTGGCGTGAGCGGCTACGGGCGTCGGATGGTGCGAGGATCTGGCGAATCGAGATACACAGGGACGGTATCCACCTATACAGAGGCGCTGCGATCGGCTGTTGTCTTTGTTCTTTTCGGAATTCTCTCCGCCAACGCCTTGGCGGGAGGCCGGCCGAATGTCTTGTTGATCCTTGTCGACGATCTCAAGCCGGCACTTGGTTGTTACGGCGACCGCGTGGCAAAGACCCCGAATCTCGATGCGCTGGCAGCCCGAGGTCTGCGTTTTGATCTTGCGTAACAGTTTAGCCATCTGAAGTGGTTTTTGGTGCCGGAAGAGGTGGCAGTTGCTTTGTCGTAATGTAATGTTCAATCGCGTTTATGACGGTTTGGATGGGGTCGTGGCCACGTTGTTTGAGCGTGCGAAACACACTCATCAGGACGGCT
>WFWZ01000181.1 GCA_015490875.1 Planctomycetaceae bacterium | reverse complement strand
CTCCCTGCTGTCCAGCCCGCCGCCCGTCTCCCGACGCACCATCCGCCCGCCCGACTGGCTCGGCTGGATGTTGATTTCCGTCGGAGCGGTCTTCGTCCTGCACAGTCTGGCCATGCCGAAGCCGTCGTGATCTTACGGCCTTGGCTTGGTGTGTCTGCGAGGCTACCGCCCTACCGGCCTGCTCGCTCACCTGGGAAGAAGGGACTCCCCGTCACTCGCGCCTGTTCGTCGCGTGTCGGGCTGTAAGGTCGTGTCCGGATGAAGTCACGGCTGGCCACCCAAGTCCCATATCCGGGAACCGTCACCTTGACTCGGACCAGGCCGGCCGGCCGCCAGCTCCGATCGTACTGAGGATGGACGGCCTGGAACGGGAGCTGCCAAGTCGCTCCGTCGGCCATCTCGGCAGCCGTGAAGGTGCGCGTCCACCGCGCGATCGTCTGAACCGGATGCCGGTTTCGATACGCCCCCGACCAGGGCGTCCGGTCTCGTACGGCCACCCATTGAACCTCGACCGTGCCATCGACGGGCACCCTCCGCCCTCTCGCATCGACCACTTGCAAGTCGAAAATGAGTCCGTCAGCAGCCGCGTCGTCGTCCCAGTTGGCCAGTTGCGCGTCGAACGTGATGCCGCGCGGGACGGCGGAGAACCCCAGACGCTCGTCGGCGGCCTCGGCCATCGTGGCTGTTTCTCGAGCCACCGGCCGTTGGCGACGCTGCGCCGCGGCCGGAGCCTCGCTCGCAAGCGCCAGCACCTCGCCTTGTGCAAGCACCCGTCCCTCATGAACGGCTCGCACCACCGCATCCCATTGGATGGGTCGCCAGATCCGAGTGGCGCCGTGGTCCGACCGAATCCAGAGGACGGTATCGTTGCTTCGCGCGTCGACCTGGCCGATGAATCGCCGCCCGCTGGCGACTTCCACCGCAATCAGCCCTTCCGGTTCACCGGCCGCGATTAGCTCCGCGCCAAGACTCGCCGCTACGATCGTGATTCCCGCTGCCAGCCATCGATTCCGCATGGTCGCCCTTTCTCGCTAGGTGGTGACTTCCCCGCGGTTCTTCAGGGAAAGCAGGGGGCGTGCCGTGAGGTGGTTGATGCATGTCGCTCAGCGATGCAAGTAGTTGGAGTGAAATGGGATAGGGCATCCGGGCTCTACAAGGGTTGCCACACAGGTTGGAAGGCGATGTGGTCATTCGGCAACAGGGCCCCGGGGCTAACGTGGCTGAAACACCACATGTCGGAACCGCTGCACGGCCGCCGATCGCGGGCTACACTTGTCAGGAGAGCCGTGTGGCGAGGTGCTGAGGCAGCAAGAGGTTGGGAGGGAACTCCGTGGGAATTCGTCCAAGATCGAGAGCAAGGGCAGGTGCCATCATCGTGTTGGCGGTCGGCCTTTCCATCCCGCTCCAAGCGGAAGGTCCCCTGCCCGCCAGTGCGTCTCGAGGCCGCTCCCGGACGGCGCCGATGGCTCGCCGTTCCCAAGAGGCTCCCAAACGTTTGCGCCAGGGAACGACCCTCCGCAAAGTGAAAGGCGAATTTCGGCTTACAGGGGAACGTGTGGCCTTCTACCCGCAAGACCTCGACGTTAAGGAAATGACGGTGCTGGAGAATCTGGCGTTGGAGCGTCTGACAGAGCTGGTTGCCGAAAACCGCCGCCGTCTCTGGCTCGTCGACGGTGTCGTCATGGAATTCCGCGGAAAAAACTACCTCCTGGTGAGTCGAGCCGTGTTGACGGCTGAGCCAGTCAGACGGCGAGCTGAGCCGTAAACCGCTCCCCGGCGCCTCTCGGGAGGACTACGCTATGTCTGCCACGTACGACGCCCACTTCAAGGTCGGCAACGTCACCGTCATTCGGTTTCCCCTGCGAAGATTGCTCAACGCGGCAGCCATCGATGCGCGACTCCGTGAGATTTCTGCATCCCCACCAATGGAGAGTCCCGATACGATCCTCGATTTTTCGCAGGTGGAGTTCATTTCGAGCGCCGTACTGAATAAACTGATCGTGCTTGATCGAGCGATCCGCAGTTTGGGAGGCCGGCTTGTTCTGTGCGAGCTCTCGCCTCGCCTGCGCGACCTCTTATCCATGACGCGTCTGGACCACGTGTTCCAGATCGTCGACGATCAACGGGCGGCGTTGCACGAGTTCGGACTTACGGCATGAGGCTTGGCTCGATCCCATGACACTACCATCCATTCCCTCTCCTCGGTCGACGACTCGGATGCCAGCACGACACACATGGACGAAGAACGTCACAATTGCCAGTGAGACCGAGGCGGGACGCGCTATCGTCGAGGAAGTCCTCGACCGGATGCGGCAACACGAGTGGCCGGAAAACGACATTTTCGCCGTCCATTTGGCTCTCGAGGAAGCCATCGTCAACGCCATCAAGCACGGCAACCAACTCGATGAGAGCAAGCAGGTCCACTTCGAGTGTCGTCTCGAGCCCGAACAGCTTTACGTTCGAGTCGAAGATGAAGGTTCCGGCTTCGATCCCGCCTCCCTCCCCGACCCAACGTTGGATGAGAACCTGGCGTGTCCCTCTGGGCGAGGTGTGATGCTCATGCGAGGCTTTATGGACACCGTCGCATTCAACGACCGGGGCAACGCCGTCGAGATGACGAAGCGGCGCAGCCCGGCCGAATGCGAATAGATCGCCGTTACACGTTGACTTGCCCAAGCCTCATTCAATCGGTCGGCTTGGGAGGTTTCTTGCCGTACTTGGCCTCATACAGCTTGGCAAACTTCTCGGCTCGCTTCGGGTCGCACTGAAAGCACTGCGATTCCGCCCGGTTGTGCTCCTCGCACCAGTCTCCCTTCTCCCGATACCGCTTGGCTGCAGCCTCATTACACACGCTGCAATCTTCTTCAGGTACACCATGTTCGGCGCACCACCAGTCACCGTGACCATCTTGGGAGTCGGCTTCTGCCTCACCTTCGTGGCTCACCCCATCAGCGGACGCCACTTCCGCCGGCTTGTCGCCACCAGTCCCGCAGCCGGCCATGCCGACCATCATGGCAACGACTGCCAGACTTCCAACCATCATCGCTACTCTCATCATCCAACGCATCCTCGTCTCTCCTTGTTCATCTCTACCATGAAACCCAAACAATCTTTCAAATACCGGCCGAAGGATCGCACGGCCTTTCACCGGCGGCGATCTCCGTCTCTCTTCTCCATCACACCGTCTCTAGTACCGGTTCGCTTGACGCGACCTCGTTGTCCTGCGGCTCACGGCTTCCTCCCACCGGTCCGGCAAAGACCATATAAAGGACACGAAGCACCAAGAGTGACATTACCATGGCACTCATGACGCCACCGATGACCACCGTCGCCAGCGGACGCTGCACTTCGGCTCCCATCCCCGTGTTCAGTGCCATGGGAACGAACCCGAGGCTCGCCACCATAGCGGTCATCAATACCGGACGCAACCGTGTCATTGCCGCTCGCTCCACGGCCTCCTCCAGTCCCGCACCACGCGCTCGCAACTGGCGGATATACGAAACCAGTAGCATGTCGTCCAGAACGGCAACGCCCGAAAGGACAACGAAGCCCACGGCCGCCGAAATGGAAAACGGCATATCCCTGACCCAAAGCGCAATAATACCGCCTGTCCATGCGAAGGGAACGCCTGTAAAGACACGTATGGCGTCGATGACGTTGCCATAGGTCATGTAGAGCAGCGAAAAGATGAGCAGCAATGCGATCGGCACGACGATCACCAGCCGTTTGCGAGCGCTGATCAGGTTTTCGAACTGGCCGCCGAAGTCGAAGTGGTAGCGCCCCGGTGGAAGCTGCACTTCCTGTTCGATTCTCCGCCGAGCCTCCTCGACAAAGCTCCCCATGTCCCGACCGCGAATGTTGCTCGAAATGTTGATCCGCCGATAACCCCACTCCCGTGTGATCGTCGACGGACCTTCCACCAATTCAATCGTCGCTAGCCGTTCCAAGGGGATCCGTTGACCGGTCGGTGTCCGCACTTGGATGGCTCCGATCGCCTCCGCACTGGCCCGAATTCGCTCGGGCAGTCGGATCACCAACGGGAAACGAAGCTGGCCTTCAAAGACCTCCCCCAGTTGGTAACTTCCCAGCGATTCGACCAGATCCAGTACCTGCTGAGCCGACACGCCATACCGAGCCAACTCGTCCTGCCGAATCTTGATTTGGAGAACCGGTTGTCCCGTGATCTGCTCCACGGCGACATCGGCCGACCCGCGAATCGAACGGAGCACTTTCTGGATTTCTTCCGCTTTTTCGACCAGAACGTCGAAGTCGTCCCCAAAGAGTTTCACCGCCAGGTCCGATCGCACGCCCGATATCATCTCGTTCAGTCGCATCTCGATCGGCTGCGTCATGGCGATCCGCTGCCCAGGCATCTCCCGAAGACTCTCCTGAATCAACACCGTCAACTCGTCCTGAGTTCGAGCTCGCTTCCAGACCTCCCGAGGCTTGAGTGTGATGAAGATATCCGTCAACTCCACGCCCATCGGATCGGTGGCCACTTCGGCACTCCCAATCCGACTCCAGACATGCTCGACTTCGTCCGGAAACTTCTTTAAGATCGCTCGCTCCATCTGCGTGTTGTACCGGATCGACTCCTCGAGACTCGTTCCAGCCAAACGCACGACATTGATCGCAATCGCTCCTTCCGAGAGTTTGGGAACGAACTCGCTCCCCAAGTTCGGTGCAATCAGCCCGAAGGCGACTACCAGGAGGCAAACGGCGAAGCCGATGACGGCGACCTTGTGGTGCATCGTGTAGTGTAAGACCGGTTGATAAAGTCGCTTGATCCACCGAATCAGCAGCGGTTCGCGTTCGGTCATCCGGTGCGGCAGGACGTAGCTCGCTAGAACCGGCATTAATGTCAGCGATAAGACCATCGAACCGGCCAGCGCGAAGATGACTGTGAGTGCCATTGGCCGAAACAGTTTTCCTTCGACTCCCTGCAATGTCAAAATCGGCAAGTAGACGATCATGATGATCAACTCGCCGAACATCGTCGGCTTGCGCACTTCCACGGCCGCGTCACGGACCACATCGAGTTTCGTCATGCCCGGTGGTATCCCGTGCGAAAGCTTCCGGACGCAGTTCTCGATCATTACGACCGAGCTGTCGACCACGAGACCGAAGTCGATCGCCCCGAGACTCAAGAGACTCGCCGCGATCCCGAACCGCAACATTCCCGAAAAGGCGAAGAGCATCGACAGGGGAATGGCCAAAGCCACGATCAGGCCGGCTCGTAGATTCCCCAAGAAGACGAACAAGATGGCCACCACCAGCAAGCCGCCCTCGAACAAGTTCTTCTCTACTGTCTCGATAACGTGATCCACAAGCTCGGTTCGGTCGTAGACGGTGGTGATTTCCACGCCAGGGGGCAACGTCTGCTTGATCTCCTCCATCTTCGCCTTCAGGTTGCGAGTCACTTCGTGGCTGTTCTCACCCATTAACATGAAGCCGAGTCCGTAAACGACTTCCCCCTGGCCGTCGGCCGTCACCGCCCCACGCCGGATTTCATGCCCCGTCTCCACACTCGCGACATCCTTGACGCGAATGGGAACCCCGTCCTTCGCCTTGATCACGATGTTTTCGATCTGTTCAATATTCACCGTCCGGCCGATGCCGTGCACCAGCAGCATCTGACTGTTCTGCGTGATGTTGCCTCCCCCGACATTCCGATTGTTGGCACGCACGGCCTGGACGACCTCGTCGAACACGAGTCCATGCTTGATCAACTTCTCCGGATCGATGCGGATCTGGTACTGCTTTTCATACCCGCCCCAACTGTTCACTTCGGCCGTCCCGGAAACCGTTCGAAGCTGCGGTTTGATGACCCAGTCGTGGATCGTTCGAAGCTCCGTCAATTTCTCGCGCCGGATCGGCTCCGGCAACTTCGACAGATCGACACCCTTCAAACGGACGATGTAGTGAAAAACCTCCCCCAGCCCCGTCGATACCGGCCCCATCTTGGGACGCTCGATCCCCTCGGGAAGCTCCACGGTCCCCAGCCGTTCATTGATCAACTGCCGCGCAAAGT
>WFWZ01000180.1 GCA_015490875.1 Planctomycetaceae bacterium | reverse complement strand
CCTCGTCCCGAGGAACGGATCGTGGCCGCTCGCGGACTGTCGCTTCGAGCCCTCAGTGCCAGTGAAGGAGGCAAATGGGAAGAGGCGAAGGCTCTGTTCGAGGAGGCTTTGGAGACTTGTTCGATCGACGTGCAGACGCGCAGGAGGTACGCCGAGGCACTCTGGGAGCATGGGGACCGCCAGGCCGCGTTGACTCAGATGCATGAAGCCGTGCGGCTTTCGGCGCACACCCCCGCGCTCCTGGTCGCCTACGGCCGCATGCTGCTCGAGACGCATCAAGTGGAGAAGGCGTATCGAGTCTGTCGGCAAGCCGTCGAGCGAGCTCCGCAGATGGCGGACGCATTGGCGCTTTTAGGTGACATCTATTTGTCACAAGGGAAACTCGAGGATGCGATCGAAGTTTACCACCGGGCGTTGCGCGTACAGCCCGAATTTCCCCCGGTGCGACTCGCGATCGCTCGCATCGATCTGCTCCGTGGGCGACCCTTGCGGTGTCTGGCGACACTCAGCGAGTTGCAACGCGACCTCCCGCAGGGACGCGAACCGGACGAGGCTCTTTGGCTGGCAGGGTTGGCGCTCAAGTCACTTGGACGATACCACGATGCCGTGGAGCGTTTTGCGGCGCTGGAGCAGCGAGGAGTCGGTGGTGCCGAGTTGGGACGCGAACTAGCCGATGCGCTTTGGCGTGCCGGGGAACACGAGGCGGCACAGGAAGTCGCGGCGCGGTACGGAACGTCGACCATGGCCGGCGAGTCGAAAACGCAGCGACGTTGAGGCTCGAATCAGCCCGTCCGCTTTTCGTATCCCAATTCGCGGATGACCGCCAGCATCTCCTCGAACGTGATGAACCTCCGACGATGACGCACCTTGTACTCGTCGATGGCCTGAGCCAACTCGCGGGCCTCCGGCGAGAGCTCCTCATATGAGTTGGCGAACTGCCGCCGTTCAAAACCGACCGGATTCTCGCCCGCACGGTTGCGTCGGCGGTCGACGAACGGGGTAGCAGGCTGAGCCGGCGTAAGGGGCGTTTGCTGCGTCATGGCGTGGGGATCTCCGAGTCAACGGCGTGGGGGGGATTTGGGGAGGGCATCCCAGGAGGACGCTGTCGCTCCAAGGATAGCTCACGGCCGAACATCCCGTCGTGACGGTTGTGGAACCATTGGCCTGGCCCAACGTGAAGCGGCAATGAAGGGTCGGGTTATAGCAATCAGGAGGGCTGGAACGGTCGCGGTCGGAGGAGGACTAGGTGTTCTTCAGAAGGGGAGCGAGGAGCTGGTGGAGGTCCGCCGCGGCGACCGCCTTGCCACTGGAATCTCGAAGGAGAGCCCATTCCTTCTGTGAACGCCGCAATTGCGCAAGGGCCTGGACGACCGGCAGGTCCTGGGGCAACTCCAGGAAGGGCTCGGCCGCCTCCACACGCTCTGCTGAGCTCAATCGCAGGTCGATGGCCCGGACGTAGCCGACCCAATCACCCGACTCGGGATCGCGCACCGCAATGCGAGGACTGCGATGCCGGCGTGCCAACTCGAGGCAATCGGATGTGGACGCTCCCAACGGAACGCTGACAAGACGCGTCACAGGAGTGCTGAAACGCTGAACCGACTGCGGTCCCACCTCGACGATCGCCTGCGTGAACGCCCGCTGCGTCGGCTCGAGTATCCCCACGTCCTGGCCTTCGCGAAGAATCTGAGCCAGCTCGGTGCGAGCCACTCGCAGAGCCACGCGCAGGGGCGTTTGACCGAGCAACGATTGCAATAGCTGTCCGAGGACCCAGAGGACGCCCGAGATCGGCAAGAGTACGACGGCGCAAAGCAAGAACAGCGGAGCTCCGATCTTCAGGAGTCGGTTGGGCGCCAGATAGAACAGGTATTTCGGAAGAAGTTCCCCGTAAATGAAGACGATCGGCGAGACCACGATCGGGAGGATCGATTCGACCACGGCCGAGTCTCCAAGGGGAACGTGGGTGGCGGCGAGCACCACGGCCATCGCTGTCACGTTGTTGGCGATATTGTTGCCGACCAGTACCGTCGCGACGAACAACGTCGGGCGGTTGCTCAAGTAGAGCAGAGCACGCGCGATTCGATCGCCCGAGCGGCTGTCGAGAACGAGTCGGACGCGATTGACACGATAGAATCCGGTTTCGGACCCACTGAACAGGGCGCTTAGGAGGAGGCCGGCACCGAAGAGCAAGAGGATCCCCAGAGCGATCACGGCGCGGGCTCCTCAGGGGATAGCGTCAGCTCGGCCAGTAGCAATCCGTGCGCGGGCGCTTCGAGGACGCGGAAGTGGAGTCGCCCGCATTGGACCTCATCGCCGGCTCGAGCGATTCGCTGCAGTTGTTCCCAGATGCAGCCGGTGACCGTGGCACTCTTGACCGGCGGCAAGTCGACTCCCAAACGGTCCGCCAGCTGACGCAGACTTGTCAGTCCGGTCACCAGCCAGACTCCGTCGCGGACCGGCTTGATCAAGGATCGATTCCAGAGGCGGTCGCTCTGGTCGTTGGCTGTGCGGAAGATGGTGTCGAGCAAATCATCGAACGTGAGGATTCCGATCGTTTCACCAAATTCGTTGACAACGGCTGCCACCGACCGGCCTTCGCTGCGCATCTCGTCGAACGTGTCGGCTACCGTCGCACACCACGGGACGACCACGACCGGCTGCGCCAGCCGTTCGAGGTTCCGGTCGGGAATGTCTGAGAGTTCCTTGAGGTCGATGGCCGCCACGATTTCTTCGGAGTCCGCACCGGTGATGAGGAGATAGCCCGACGGTGGAAGACGGCCGTCGAGATCTTCCAGGGAGACCGGGGGGCGGAACGAGCGGAACATGGTGCGAGGCCGCATCCACTCATCGACCCGGATTTCCGAGAGCTTGATAAGGTTTTGGAGTGATGTCCGTTCCTGTTCCACGAGCCGCGCGTCGGTCGTCGAGTACTCGATGGCACGCTCAAGATCCTGAATCCGCAGGTAGGGCTCGGGTTGGAAGCGGGGCCATAACAGACGCCGAGAGAGCTCCGTGGCCGCTTGAAGAACCGGCATGAGCGGGTCGACGGCGCGTACGGCGAACGCGATCGGCAAGGCCAACATCCGAGCCATGCGGCGAGCGACCAGGACGGCGAGCGTCTTGGGAAGCATCTCGCTGACCACGATCAGTGCCAGCAGCGCGGCGAGACTGAAGGCAAAGGCACGCGAAGACCCGTGGGGTTCCTTCCCCAACCTCAACGCGACTTGAGAGGCCAGGGCGAAATAGACCATGTTGATGACGAGGTTCCAAAAGAGGACGGCCGAGAGGAGCCGATCTGCGTCCTCCAGCAATGCGTGAGCAATGCGGCCGGCGGTGGTGTTGCCCAGGGCGCGGCGGTCGGCAGGGCGCAACGAGAAAAACGCCGCTTCGCTGGCGGAAAAAAAAGCCGACCCGATCATCAACACGCCCATGGCGATCAGCCAGGGCAAGATCGCTGTCCACACGTTGTCGGTATCGTCCGTAAGAACCCCGTTTCGAAGGGCGCAGGCCGCGCCTCGCGCCCAGCTACCCACCTATCATGTACCAGCTTCCGCCTCTTCGCCACCACGAGTCCGCCCCATGGCAATGTCGAAAGCACTCACGGCGGGCACCAACATCGCTGCGATCGTAAACCCATACGACGCCGTAATGACGACGAAAACGGTCAGTTCCTGGTTGCCAACCAGGAATCCGGTGATGGCGAAGAACGTCGCAAAAGGAAGAACCAGGGAAGACGCCGCGATCGCAGGAGATGGGTTGCGATAGCCTAAAGCCACATAGAGGCCGACGCCGCCTCCCAGGATGAAGGCCAGGAACGGAGCCAACTGGTTCTGGAAGCTACTCCGGAAGGAGACCATGATCACGAGGCACGTCACGACGCCTACAAACAGGAAAAAGACCGTGCCCAGACTCACGAGGATCGCCGTCCGGGAACTTGAATAGGTCATGCCGTAGTGAATCCCGAGCATCGCGGCGAAAACGTCCATCACGAGAATGCCGACCACGACATAAAGCGAGTTCTCCAGCGTAATGCCCCCGAAAAACCACAACGCGGCAATCAACAAAAGAGGTCCCAAGACCATTTCTTTCGTAACGTACAGCACCCCGAGCAACTTGCCGAAGACGAATTCCTTCGGCGTGATGTCGGTCGCCAGCAGAAGATCCAGAGCCAATTCGTCTCGCTCGTTCGTGATCGAAGTCACCCCCAAGGCGTTGATGATGACCAGGCTGATCAACAGAAAGGGAGCCAGTAGTTGGGCCGAGGCCGGTACCATCCCGGCCAGCTGATCCCGGCCTACATCGAATACCTCGACGCCGACCGTTTCTCGAAGTCCCCACAAGACCAGCCCCCATAGCAGCAAATAGGCGGCCCGGATCAGCAAGACCTTGCGTCCATAGGCCCACGTGCAGACTTCTCGCCACAGGACGGGATGGTCCCAGACGCGGCGACTGCGGCGCGCCGCATGGCTCCCAGTCCGAGCATCGACGTGGGTTTGCCGAGCCGCTTCCGCCTGATCGGCCGCCTCGGCCAGATCGTGCTCGACTCCCCAAATGCTCGATCCCTCCTCCTCGTCCTCGCTACCACGGCGCCGAACCTGCCGAGACGGATTCCATACCCGCACACGCCACACGGCGACGCTCGTCAGGACCAACGCCACCGCGAGCGTCGTACCGACGTAGTTCCAGGCCGGCATCTGCCACCACCGAGGCGCCCGGACGTCGGGAATCACGACCGACCCGATGGCTCGGATCGGACTGCCGGCCGCCGCGACGTGCTCCGCCCAGTCCCAAGCGGGGCCCGAACCAGAGGCGATCACTGCCACGACTTCCCAGAACGCGATCCAAAGCACAATCGCAAGGACCGTGATGGCCAAAGCCTGGAACGTCTTGTCTCGCCAAAAGGCCACCGTGCATCCGACACTGGCCGCCCCAAGGACACTCGCTGCCGTGATCGCGTACGCGATGACGACCTGACGAATCGAAACGCCTCCGAATACGGTCACCAACAAGAAGACGGGAAACGAAACGACCAGCATCGAGGCCACATTCAGCAGGCTCGCGGCCAACTTCCCGACGACAAGCTCGAAGTTGGTCATCCGCGTCAACAGCAAAAGCAAAATCGTGCGGCGGTCCTTCTCCTGGCTGACGGCGGCCGCCGCCCCCAAAGCCCCCAAGAATGTAAGGACCGCCAACTGCAAAGGAGCGAGAAACTGGAAAGCGGTCCCCCCAAAGCGACTCAAGTCGCCGACGTTGCGAATCGGCTGCGTACCCGAGAGGACCAGCCACGCCGTCCCCAAAAGTACCAGCAACGCGACGACATAGAGCGACCGGTACAGGTAATGGCGGACGCGCCGAGGCGCTGTCAGGACCTCACGGTGAAAAACC
>WFWZ01000179.1 GCA_015490875.1 Planctomycetaceae bacterium | reverse complement strand
GTCATCTCGATCAGACCGAAGGGGCTGGTTCGGAGGATCTTCGTGCGAGCGCGGTCGCGTCGCATGGCTTCACGGAGAGCCCGTTCGACGCCGCGCCGATGTTTCTCCTTGCGCATATCGATGAAGTCATTGACGATGACGCCTCCCAGGTCGCGCAGGCGCAGTTGCCGGGCGATTTCCCTGGCAGCCGCCAGATTGAGTTGATAAGCAGTCTCTTCGGCTGAGTCATCGGTGCGAAAGTTGCCGCTGTTGACGTCAATGGCGACAAGTGCTTCGGTGGGGTCGATGACGATCGAGCCGCCGGCTTCGAGCGGCACTTCGCGGCGGTGGATCTGGGCGATTTCGCCTTCGAGCTTGTACCGGTGGAAGAGCGGTTCCTTTCCTTCATAGCGTTGGAGCCGTCCGACGTAGCGAGGCATGACGAGCTGCAGGAACTCCTTGGCTCGTTCGTACGCTTCCTCCTGGTCGATATAGATGGCGTCGACATCGCTGGTGAAGATGTCGCGAATGGTCCGAATGATCATGTCGCTTTCTTCGTAGATGTCGACCGGTGCTTCCTGCTTGCGGATGCGCCGCACGATCACTTTCCATAGCCGAAGAAGGTAGGCCAGATCGCGCGACAGCTCTTTGCGCGTGCGTCCCTGTCCCGCCGTGCGGACGATGAACCCGAGTCCTTTGGGCGGATTGAGTTCGAGCATGACTTCGCGCAGTCGGCGGCGATCGTCTTCGTCTTCGATTTTGCGGGAGACGCCGACGCGGCCGAGAGCCGGCATGAGGACGAGGTAGCGGCCGGGGATGGAGATGTAGGTCGAGAGGGTCGGGCCTTTGGTTCCGATGCCTTCCTTGATGACCTGGACGACGACCTCGTCGCCTCGACGGAAAACATCCTGGATGGGAGGTTTGATCCGAGGCCGGCTGCCTCGAGGGCGCCGGCGCCGTCCGTTATCGGCATTCGCTTCCTGCGCCGCCAATTCGTCCGGGTCGATCCCGGCCTGGCGAAAGTATTGAGGTTCCACATCGCTGATATGCAAAAAGCCGTTGCGTCCTACGCCGAAGTCGACGAATGCTGCCTGGATACTCGGCTCGAGATTCACCACGCGGCCCTTATAGATATTGCCGACGTAGTTGTCCTGAGAGGCGCGTTCGATATAAAGCTCCTCGAGCTTGCCGTCTTCGACGATGGCGATGCGGCACTCTTCGGGCTGCGACACATTGATCAGCATTTCTTTCTTCATGATGGCGGTCGATCCAATGATTCGAGGACAAGCGGATCGATACCGTCATTATCTGGTGACGACGTTGTGTCGTTCTCGACGGGATCCGCACGAAGTGTGGAGGGGTCGGCGTCGAAGGTGACGGCGATTCGACGCAGGACCGCTCCGTCCAATTCCAAATCTTCGGCCTGGAGAGCGTGTAAGACTTCTCGAGGCCGGATGGCGCCGCGGCGTCCGGCGGCGACCGTAAATGTCAACTGGCCGTCCTGGAGTGCGATCGCTTGCAGACCAGCGCGCACATCGACTGACTCGGACCGGCCCGGCCGCTCGAGCAGCCACTGGGGGCTGTTCCAAAGCTGCTGGAGGGCGCGGCGCAGAGCGTCTTCTCGGTGAGGCGGGACGGGGATGGCATAGGTGGCAGTCGCTATTTGCGGCATCTTGCCGGAGACCTCGGTGACACGCGTGAACACCAGCCCCTCTGGCGCCTCGCGGCGCACAGCCTCCAGGAGTTCATGTTTCTCTTGAGGTTCGGTCAGCTCCACTTCGACCCATTCCACGTCGCTGGCGATTCCCAGGGCGAGCGCCGAAGCGAAACGGATCTTTGGTTTGGGGTGGTAGCCGCGGCTCATCCGCAGGGGAAGCTCGAGCCGCCGAAAGAGACGCTCCATCGTGCGTGCCAGATCGTGGTGGCCGATCCAGCGCAGATCACCTTCCTTGCGGAACTCGAGGCGATAGCGGTGGAAAGGAGTCGGAGCGTTCATGGAGTGTCTGGGCTAGTCGGATGGTGATTGACCAGATCGGGAAGGATGCGCCGCAGTTCCTCACGGAGCAACGCGTTGACTTCCCGCGCGAGATCCATTTGTAAGGCGCGTTCGGCAAGAGACCGGCATTCGTCGCATCGGACGCGCCGCGTCACCGCTTTGATTTCGGGGATGTTCACGGGCGGCATGCTGAGCCGGCGGATGCCGAGCCCCAACAGCAAGAGGGCTTGCCCCGGCTCGCTACTCATCTGGCCGCACACCGACACCGGTTTCCCAGCCGCCTCGGCTGCCCGCACGACTCGATCGATCATGACCAGGACCGATGGATCGGTCGCCTGATACAACTCGGCGACTTCTCGATTGGCACGGTCGACGGCCAGCATGTACTGGACGAGGTCGTTCGTACCGATGCTGACGAAATCGACCTCTTCCAGAAACCGTTCGATCAGGACGGCACTGGAGGGAACTTCGACCATCATGCCCACGGGGATGCGGCGGTCGTAATGGATGCCTTGTTCGTCGAGGTCTTCCATGGCGTCCGCGAGCACCATTTTGGCGCGGCGCAATTCGCCAAGCGTTGCGATCATGGGGAACATCACTTGCACCGGCCCCAACGCACTGGCTCGCAAGATGGCTCGCAACTGTACACGGAACCCGTCGATGTTCTTCAGGGAGAGACGGATGCTTCGCAGGCCGAGAAACGGATTGGCTTCTTCTTCTCCGTCTGCGGGAGCTCGGCCAAGCTTGTCGGCACCGAGGTCGAGTGTCCGGATGACGACCGGCCGTCCCTCCATCGCCTCGACGACCTGGGCGTACGCGCGGTAGTGATCTTCCTCAGTCGGTTCCTCATCCGAGGCGAGATAGAGGAACTCGGTGCGGTATAAGCCGACGCCTGCGGCAGCGCGGCGGCGAGCGGCGCGAACTTCGTGAGGGAACTCGATGTTGGCTGCCAGCTCGATACGGACTCCGTCGGCCGTTTCCGCCGGCAACTCCCGAAGCTGCTCGAACTGCTGAAAGAGCGCCTGGTGCTGTTTCCGTTCCCGCTCGTATCGCTCCAGTGTCGCGGCATCGGGATCGATGATGACATGACCGTGGTCTCCGTCGACGATCACCAGGTCCCCGCCAGCCACCTCATGGAGAAACCGTCCCGTCCCCACAACGGCCGGGATCTCTTTGGCTTTGGCCAAAATGGCAGTGTGGCCGCCGACGCCGCCGACTTCGGTGACGAAGGCGAGTGTCTTTTCGGGGTCGAGTTGTGCGGTTTCGCCGGGCGTGAGGTCATGGGCGAGAATGACGGCCGGTGAGTCGAGGTGGCTGAGTTCCTCGCGCCGCCGCCCCAAAAGCTGCCTCAAGATGCGCCGCTCAATGTCGTAGATGTCGTGTGCCCTCTCGGGGAGGACGTGGCCAGGGAGCTGCTCGAATGCCTCGGCGTACTCGCGCAATGTCGTACTAACGGCGTATTCCGGCGAGTAATGCCGAGTGCGGATGAGCTCGTGGAGCTTTTCCACGAGCTGAGGGTCCTGGAGCATGCGCAGATGAGCGGAGAAGATGGCTCCGTACTGCGAGCCAAGTTGGGCGTCGATCCGCTGGCGGTTTTGCTCGAGTTCCGCTGCGGCGGCGTCCAACGCGCGTTGCAGCCGCTCGATTTCGTATTCCACGGCATCCTGAGGGACGAACCGCCGTGGGATGCGAAATCCTTCATGGTCGACGACGAACGCTTCGCCAATCGCCACGCCGGGCGAGACCGCGATTCCCTGCAATGAAAGCATTTGTTTTCCCGTTTTCGTACCGAGGGATCGGCAGCCGGTTTGGCGCGATCGAACCTCGAGTCGGCGAGCAGCCCCACGGGGCCGTGTGGGCGCTCACCCAATGCATCGTGTTTCCTGTCATCGGATCGATCCCGGTCGGTGCTGTGGCGGTGAGGAGTCGGTTGGTGAGGGCGAGTCGGCATCGGCCTCGTCGAATCCACGTTCGATCAACTCCGCCACCTTGGCGACCGCCTCCTCGGCGTCCGTGCCCTCGGCGCAAATCTCGAGACGCGTTCCTTCCACGGCAGCCAACGTCAGCAAGCTCAAGATGCTCTTGGCATCGATGCGCTCACCTTGCCGTTCAATCCAGATCGTAGCGTCGAACTGGCTGGCCGTTTTCGCCAGCAGGTCCGCGGGGCGCGCATGGATTCCCTGGGCGTTGCGGACAGTCACCGTTCGGCGTACGACGCGATCGGACATTCGGACTCCCGTGAGTTAGAGCGAGCAGGCTCGATGCCGGTCGGACCCCGGCGCGGCTTTATGCCGACGCCCGTTCATCCGCCTCGTCCAACAGCGTCTGCACGTCCTCAACGGTTTTCGCCTGTTTGAGGAAACGGCAAAACGTATCTTCCCGGAGCTGTCGGGAGATGTTCTCCAAGGCGCGCAGATGATCGGTCGGATTCTTCATGGGTGAGACCAACAGAAAGAGAAGGTGGACCTTTTCGCCATCCAAGCTGTTGAAGTCGATCCCTTCCTGACTGATCCCGATCGTACCGACCGGCTTGTCGATTCGCTCATGCTTGGCGTGCGGAACGGCGACACCGCGGCCGATGCCGGTGCTCCCGAGTTCCTCTCGCTTCAGCACTCCCTGAACAATGTCTTCCTGATCCTTCTCGTCGATCTCTCCCGCCTCAACCAACGCTCCCACCAACTCGCGAATGGCCCCCTCCTTGTCCTTCGCTTGAAGCTGCGGGCGAATGGCCGCGGGTTTGACGAAATCCATGAACTTCATTGAAGTAGATCCTTGTGTGTGTGGGTCGAAGCAACATTTCCAAGCTCCGCCCGCATTCGAGTGGTCAAGGGGCTTGATCTTCCAGCGAGCCACCCAGTCGCTTCAGCCCGGTTGCCCGGTGCCCTGTCACCTTCTCCTTGTGCCTGCGAAGTTGCTGCTCGACCTTGTGCAGCACCCGGTCGAGCGCCGCCATCAGCTCCCCTGAAGCCGTGGCGACGAAGTCCGACGTGTGTTCGGCCGAGATGCAGACCTCGACATCCGGTGTCTCGCGATGCTCGAGATCAACGGTGACTTGGATGGCTGTCAGGCGATCGAAATACCTGCGGAGCTTTTCGACTTTTTCACGAATGCGAGCTTGAGTTTCGGGATGGAGATGGCCGTGCCGAGCAGAAACTGCGATTTGCACTGACAAGACTCCTTTGGGGTAGGCGGCCCATGGGTGGGACCGCGCGCGTTTCATCGACGATGGGCAACCGCCCGCGTTTCCAGGGATTCCCCTTCTTGGGGGGGTAATCGTTGGGGCGTCGCCAAGCGCAGACCGAGCCTGTGCCCAGCCGCTCTCGCGCGGACATCATAGCAACAGGATACAGCTCGAGGCCATAGTAGGACAGGGCACCGTCTCGAGGTTTTGACGTCTCCAGGCGGTCTTATTCCTCCGGCGTGACTGTCTGCCCCTCAAGACCCTCGATCCAGGTTGGCCTCGGAGAACGGCTGTGGCGGATCTTTCCTTCACTGGCTGCGTGCCGCCACTTGCGGATGGGGACCCGCTGCGTCTTGGGAGAACGGTCGGGCCGATAGAGGAACGTGGTTCCGGTGATCCGATGGAGCGTGTTGAACGCCACGACCCGGAGGTCGAGGGAGTCGCTTTCGAGGTACGTGACCAGTTCCCGGTCGGCGCCTTCTTGCAACTGTTCGTTCGTGTAGCCCCAAAGCATTCGATACAGTTCCTTCCCCTCCTCGCCGCGTCGCTGTTGGAGGACGCGCCGCAGCTTTTCCGCGTACGCCGGGTCCTCGCAGATGGCTGTGCGAACCGCTTCGAGTTGCCGGGACCAATAGGCTTTCATTTTACGGTCGCCCAACGAGTCGACCAGCGGCCAGAATTCGCCGGCACTGATCAGACTCTCCACGGCCAAAGACCGGACCTCGACCCGGCGATGATCGGCCAGCTCGTGCAACGCCAGCAGCATGGGGCGGCCCAGCGCCAGCGACCGGACAACTTCCTCGACAGCACCGCGTTCCAACTGTGTCATCGACGTGGACTCGATCCAGTCGGGGAGTTCCTCAACCGGTGCAAGACGCGGAGGTTCAGCATCGATTTTCCAGTACACCTGGCCATCGACCACTTCCACCGGCTTTCCACCCTCGACCGTCACGTCCAGCGGACCGTCCACCGCCAGGATTTCCACGCCCACGTGCCTTTCCGCCTGGGCTGGGTCGATTCCGGTCGGCACCGCTTGGTGGATGGCGATGGCGACTTTCGTCGTCGGAGCCTCCATTGTGAGGCGAAAGACGCGACCGCCAGCTTTGACTTCCCACGAGGCGGGAGCTTCACCGTGGCGCACCCACACCGTCCGGCCGGAAATCAGTCGAAAGCGATAAGGTTGGCGACTGGCGTCCGATGGAAACTCCATGCGCGCCGGCCCCACCAACGTCCATTGCAAGGGTGGGCTGTTGGGGATCAACAACTGCGGGCGAGTCAACGGCAACGCGATCACCCGATCTCCGGCTTCAAGCATCGACAAAGGTGGAACCCGAAAATAAGTCTCCTCCTGGTCATCCCAGCGTCCCAGGGGCTGGTCCGCCGACGTCAACTTGGCAATGGTGGGATCGGCGGGAAGTTCCAGTTTCTTGGTTTCGGCTCCTGCCGCTTCGGCTTCCTTTGCCGCGTCAGCCGCCGCCATCTTGGCCAACAGGTCGGTCGGCTTCTCCTGGTGGTTTGAGTCCGCCGGTGTGGCCGGAGCGGGGCGGTCGGGCTCGGCATGGACCTGCTCACCTCGTGGTTCCACCGAGGCGTCGGCTTCGCTCGGCTGAATCTCACTTCCCTTCGAATTCTCATCGCCGCCCTCGGACGACGGAACCTCCTTCGACGGTTCGGCCGATCGATCGGGGGGCTGTCGTTCCACTCCGGCATCTGCATCAGGCGATTCTTGTTCTGGTGGTGTCACCGAAGTATTTTCGTTCAGCGACGTGTTTTCCTCCTTCGCACGTTGTCGCGCCGTTGCCTTCGCCTCCGCGTCGCCTCCGTCTTTCGCTACGGAAGCCGAACGATCGACGACCGGCTCGCGACGCCCGAACGGATTCAAGACGAACAGGCCCACCAGCAGAAGCGCCGCGACCAAAATCGCAACGATCGGCCATTGGACCGCTGGGGCTTGCCCGGATAGGTGGCTTGGGTCTAGAACACTCTCATCCGGCAGGTCGTCCTCCTCATCAACCACCTCCGATGACCGAGCCGCGTTCGGATCGATCCCAGGTTCGCGCGCTGACAGGGATGTGTCTGCAGCATCCGCGTCATCCGACGTCGCCGGCTCGGTGCCCAGCCGTACGATCTTCTCGCGCAACTCGACATCGACGTCGGCCACTCCTGCCAACACATTCGTCAGTATCTGGTGGCAGGCGGCGACTTCCGCCAGATGCACGTCCGATTCCAGACAGACCTGCTCGAAATCCTGGACGCGATCAGGAGCCAACGTGTAGTCGAGGTACTCGGCGACCGTATTGGGATCGAGCCCCATTCCCTTGCCTCCCAGCTTGGGAGCCCCCAAGCGCAGTCGTCGCGTGGCGCTGCGCATCCGATGGACGAGCGCCCGAGCGAACTCGCTTTCCTCGATTTTTTTCCCGAGTTCTTCCGCTTCGGGAGCATCGAGGCTGTCGTCGAGATAGGCAAGCAGGGATCGGAGAGTTAATCGCATGGCCGACTCCCAATGGAGAATCTGGGGAAGCTGGGAACGAGGGGACACGACCGCCTTTCAGCGTCCCCAGAAGTGACACCGGTGAAGTGTCCTAAGAAAAGAGTGGCAACGACCGGCGCTTTTCGTACAACTTTTTTTGGAGAATGGTCCGCGAGCGGTATATCACGAGGCTGTTCGCCCCCGCTTTGCCGCCGGCCAGCCGTCGTGTCATGGCCGGTCTCGACTTTGCACCGGTGGGCGCGCTCTACAAAGAAACGACCATTGCGTCTTCGGCAAGCTTGACTCGAGGAAAATGCTCGCGGATTTCATCCAGCCGCACAGGCGGGTCTTCCTCGGAGAGAGGGTCGACGTGGAAGACGACAAGCTTGCCGGCGTTGGCACGAGCTGCCACCTGGCCTACTTGGCTCGTCCAACTGTGGCCCGTCTGCCTGGCCCACTCTGCGTGGGCCGCGTTGAAGTTGCATTCATGGAGCAGCAGGTTCACATCCGTCAATTCCGTGACGTACGGAGCGTCGACCCTGGCCGTCGTGTCAGTTACGTAGGCCATCGACCCTTCCGGCCAATCGATGCGAAACCCGGTCGAGCCTCCGGGATGCTCCAACGGAAACCCCCGAATCCGGCCTCCTCCGGGAACCTCGTATTGCACGTGATGCTCGAGCTTGCGCCATTCGAACGGAGGCGCCACTGGAAAGAGGGACTCGGCAAAGAGATGTTCGCGCACCGCACAGAGCACGGGTTCGATGGCGTTCACCGTAATCCGGTCCAACCCACATCGCGATGCCAGGCCCAATAGCGCCGGCAAACCACAAATGTGATCGAGGTGGGCATGGCTCAGGAAGACTTGCAGATGACCGGGAAGCTTGTGCCGTGTGAGCCGATGGATGCCCGACCCGGCATCCAAGAGGATTCCGTGCCGTGGTATCAGAACGCTGCAAGTATGGCGTGTGGGACTTGGGAAATAGCCGGCGGTTCCCAGGAAACAGATTTCCAGTGCGTCTGCCACAACCGTTTCCTCACGCGGCCGTCAGGGATCAGCGAATGGGGCTGCCGTGCGCGTCACAGTCGACGTACCACACCGACCACGCGCCCGATCACACGAGCATCGGGAACATAGATCGGATCCATCTGCGAGTTGGCAGGTTGAAGGCGAATCCGGCCGTGTTCAGGTTCGGGGTGCCAGTATTTCAATGTGGCTTCATCTTCGATGAGTGTCACCACCATGTCTCCAGGTTGGGCTGTGTCCGCCTTCCGAACGACGACGTAGTCGCCGTCGGCGATCTGAGCCTCGATCATCGAATCTCCTCGGACCTGAAGGACGTACAAATCGGGGTCCCCGAAGAGCTCGCCAAAGTCGATCGTCTCCTTTTGTTCGTCGGCCAGAGTCGCCGTGCCGGCCGACACCGTTCCCGCCAACGGGAGACCTCGACTTCCTCCGCGCCCCCGGCCGCCGTTATCGCCTTCCTTCAGCAATTCGATCGCCCGCGATTTGTTCGGCTGCCGGCTGATCAGCCCCTTTCGCTCGAGTGCCCGCAAGTGGCAAACGACACCGTTGGGCGAGCGAATCGAGAACTGCTCGCCGATTTCCCGCACAGTCGGCCCGTACCCGCGGTGAAGAATCTTCTCGCGAATGTACTCGTAGACCTGGCGCTGTCTCGCCGTCAACTTTGGTTCGGTCATCACACACAACCTCGCGTTCTGGTCGCCCCGGATTCCATCGGGCCGGGTCGGTGCCCGGCACACCCACGGCACTTCCCTGTGGCGGCTCTTCCTTCAAGCCACTGTACACACCATTATAATATACGCGTGTACATAGTCAAGCGGTGTTGGGGTCCGCCGGGCCCTTTGGCCCTCGGCGCGAAACACGATGCGCGGATAGCCGCCGGTCTCAAGGTCGATGCAGATTGGCGACGTGTCCGACAGCAGCTGGACCGTCACATGGGTTCGAGTGTGAGGAAGTTCCGTTCGGGGTGTCGGGCAAGAGGACTTGGTCAGCGGGACACTAGAGGCGTGATGGAAACATCAAACACCCCCTCCACTTGACATTGGCACGTCCAAGAAGCTAGGGTTGTGGCGGTTCCGGGACAGGCTGTGCGTGTTACTTCTTGTTGCAATGACCGCTAGAACCCAGCGTCGCACCATTGAACTGCGTTACGGCGATGAGTCGGACGTGGTCGTTACTCCCGCCGACGAAGATCGCTTTGCGCTGTCGGTTGATGATGCGATTGCAGCGTGCCATGCCCACGCGAAAGAACGGGAGTTTCGCAAACAGCACAAGATACTCTTCGAGCAGCTCACGCGATGGCTACGAGATCACAAAGATACCGTTGAGCGCGCGTACCTCACCACCCGCGACAATGGCCTCTTATTCCTTGTCGTAACTCGCTCGAAGGAGATGGATCCCAATCTCCAGGACTCCCTTACAGAGCTCGACGTAGAGATTGCCAACGACGCCTATCTTGATCTTATCCGGTTGAGTGTACTCGCCATACCAAACGCCTCGGAGTCCAACATCGAGTCGTTCATTTGCTGAGTCCCCATGCCCACAGCCGAAGAACACCTCGCCATTGCCCGGCGCAATGAGCGTACGCTCACATATCTTCTAAAAGACCCAAGACACCACAGTGAATGGATTGCCACTGTGGCATTTTACACGGCGCTTCACTACGTCGAAGCCGTGTTCTATTGCGATATGGAGAGGACCCACGGCCATAACCACGAAACACGGGATCACCTCCTCAAGAGTGATCGCCGCTACCAGAACATCTATAGACATTACCGGCCATTATGGGAGGCTAGCGTCGTTGCGCGATACATGGAGCTTCAGGGCGAGACGCGGTTGTTTTCCGAATACTTGCCACCGGACCAAGTGGAGGCGCAACTGGTAGACCATCGATTGCATCAGTTGAAGCGATCGGCCAAGAAGTTTCTCGACGCGGCCGGCCTCGGGTAAGCTTGGGCGTGGCCACCTGGGACGGATCGAGAATCAACTCTTTCGTTGCCGCCGAGGGTATTCTTTGTCTGGGAATCAGTATTGCGGGCGTGTTCAGCAATATTGAGATGACAATGAAGCACGCGAGCCCGCCCGAACCCATTTCTCCATCCCGTCCTTCTTGACAAGATCGTTCGGAGCCAGTTTGCCTCGGGCTGCCCGCTTCTTGAGCTGGTCTGGCGAAACGGAACCATACCGCGACCCCTCTCTCGCCGCATCACCCAGGTGATGCCATGATCGGCTCCCATATTCAGGAGCCATTGTGTCACGCTGGGTATCCGCTGTCCAATCGCAGCGGATCGATCGTGACGATGTCCGACTTGGACGCCTCAGTTGGCGTTAGGGTGCCCAATGGGGTACCAGCCGGAGCGCCGTCCGGAAGGGTCTCGCGGTAACTCCTGGCCACACAACGATTTAGCAAGTGCCCCCTCAAGGACTCGAACCTTGAACCCTCTGATTAAGAGTCAGATGCTCTGCCAGTTGAGCTAAGGGGGCGATCCGCTAGTACCGCGGAAGCTCTAGAATATATCGGCCGTTCCCCATTGGTTCAAGCACCACGGTTGGGGACGATGCAGATACGCTGTGGCTCATTTCCCGAATTCCGCAGCGAACGCCTTGGCGTTCAAGAACTCGCCCGTAGCGTGCCTCGTCAGCTCGTTCCACGGCAACTTCTTGCCCGGCCCAAAGACCCGCTCGCGCATGAACTTGCCGACCCGCGGATCCTTCGTGTAATACGCGTTGGCGACATCCTCCGTCTTCAACACTTCCCGAGCGATCGTGCGATGGACCTGACAGGCGAAGAGCTGCCCCATCATGTAGTTGTGGTAGTAACACGGAGCCGACACGATGTGGATCTTGCTCGCGAAGTCCGGCGCATTCCGCCCCTCGGGACGGTGTAGCCCTTGATACCGCTCCACAAGGTCCCACCACAACTTGTTCAAGTCCTGCCGGGGATTCCCATACAGTTCCGCTTCGAACCGCAACATCACCTGGCACCAGCGCGAGAAAATCAGTAGCTGGTCTCGTCGCATGCGCGCGGCCGCACGACTGTATGCCGCTTCGTCGGCAATGGGAACACCCATCGCCTCGAGCCACTTTCCGTTCTTCGAAAAACGCTCGAACATCATCGCCACGCCTTCGGTCGTCAGAATGTGCGATTCGGTGCGCAGCAGATAAGGCAACTCACGAGGGATATACTTGCTGCTGTAAACCGCATGGCCGAGCTCGTGCAGCATCGTTCCCATCCAGTACTCGTTGGGGACGATGTTCACGAGCACCCGCACATCGCCGTTTCGGTCGATGTCCGTGCAAAAGGCGTGGGGGCTCTTGCCGGGTTTCTCGTATAGATCGCTGCGAGCCAGCACATCGTCGACCGGCAGTCCGATGCCTCGATAAAACCGGCGGCAGACATCGACGATATCGACGTTTGCAAACGGCGCATCCAAATCGGCTTCATAGACGCTGGGCGGCTCCTGGAAAAACGGATCGTGGTAGTGCCATGGCCGAAGTTGGCTCGGATCGATCCCATACTGCTTCGCCAGAGAGCGATCGATGTCCTGCTTGGCCTTGAGAAAAGGCTCCTTCGTCAGCGCATCGAGCTCATCGAAAAGCCGAAGCACGGCGGCCTGGTCTTGTTCATTGAGTGCCAATTGCATGACGTGGTAGTTTGGGTATCCCAGATGCTGAGCCGCCTGGTTGCGCAGCATCACGAGTTCGCGCAAATCGTCGATGACGACCGATCCGACCCCCTTGCTGGCTTCCCATACTTTTCGCCGTTCGTCGCTGTCTCGCGAATGTTTGAGAATCTCGCGTACCTGAGAATCGGTCAGCTCGCGATCTCCCACCTTTGCGCGGTAGACATTGAACGCCTTTTCGATGGTGTTGGCCTTGCGGGTCATCCGTTCCAATAGCGCTTGAGGCAGTTGCTTTTCGCGCGTCCGCAGATAGAGCAACTCGATTTGCCTCGCAAGCAACGGATCCTTGGGCCCGGCCTTGTAGACCGCTTCGATTCTTCGGAAGCGTTCAGAATCGGAGAGTGCCGCGTCGAGCCGGTTTTCGGCTTCTACTTTGCGAGCGAAGTCCTCATCTTTGCCGCTGACGTTGGCATCCCACCAAGCGCGATTCGCGGCGATTTCCAGCGGCACGACGTTCTGCATGTAGTCGGCGATCACCTGGCGAGCCGCTTCGTCGGGCGACTCGGCGCGGCACCGTCGTTCCCCTTCGATGTTCATACCTAGGATCCCCACCAGCAGAGCCACCATGATCGAATAGTTGGAACGGTGTTTCAAAAAAAGCCCATCTTGTCGCATCGTTCTGGCTCTCCTCATCGGTAAAGGAACCCCATCTTGTGCGTTTCTCCTGCTCGCCGACGATCGTTTCGCTCAGCCCAAAACCGACTGTGCAAATAATACCGGAGCAACGGGAAGATTGTACCATGCCGGTTCGACAAGCGGGAACGGGCGCACCAGGAAACCATCGAGCATGTGTCGGTTCTCCATGATCGGTAAGTCGTGAAATGTCGATCATTTGGGCCGGTGCAAGGCTTCGGAGCGCCGAGAGCCAAGTCCCCTTCTGGCACGCAACCTGCCATGGGCATCCGTGACGTCCGCCGGGGAAGACGAGGGCAGGTCGTCTTCCACCCGGCGGCGCACCGCGGTGCCGCGTGGGAACGGAGAGAGGCCGGCGCCGCAAGGCGCGCGAAGGAAGCGGGTTTCGTGAGAACCAGAGCCGGTACGGAATGGAACCACCAGGGGGTGGTCACCGGCAAGGTTCGAAGTCCAGAAGGAGTGTTGTGATGAGACGAGGGAAACGTCAGGCCCATCGGAGGAAGCGCAAGGCGCGCAAGCTGGCCCTGCAACCGTTGGAGGCGCGAAAAATGCTCGCAGCCGACATCGGCTTCTCCGACGGATGGATTCATGTGTCGGGAACTGAGCAGGACGATCTGGTCGAAATGTACGAGCAAGACGGACAGATCGTTGTCAGTGCCCTTGAAAGAGATGCGACCGGAGCGACGGTCGACAAGAACGACGCCGTCTTCGACGCCGGCGAGGTCGTCGGAGTCTTCTTCGAAGGGAACGCGGGCAACGACGTGTTCGTCAATGACACGGATGTGCGCGTGGTGGCTCGAGGAGGCGCCGGCGACGACACGCTGCTCGGCGGCTTCGGCAACGACATCCTCACCGGCGGCAACGATGCCGATTTCCTGGCCGCGGGAGCGATTGGCGATGTGTTGCTTGGGGGAGCCGGTGAAAATGTCCTGTTCGAGATGGAACCGCCGGCGGTAGCCGAACCTCTGGCCCGCGTCGATGACTCCTCCGCGGCCGACACCGGCCCGTCGTCGGACAACAGCAGCGATCCGCTCGAGGGCGTCTGCCTCGACACGCCCGAGTGGGCGACCGAGCAGTTGGCGGAGATGGACGATGCGTCGCTCGAGACCGATGACGTCGGCGACGACGTTGACGACGTCAGCGACGATGCGGAGGCGATCGACGACTCGACCGAGGATTCTCTGCCCGCTGAGGAGCAGTCCGAATCGTTGAGCGACGATTCGAGCACAGAGAGTAGTTCCGATTTGGAGGACGTGTCGGAGTCGTCCGAGGATGCCGAGATGTCGGACGACTCCTCGAGCGACGATAGCTCGGAGGCCAGCTCGGAGATCGGAGACGATACGACACCGGAGACGTCGGATAGTCCGACCGAGGACGGGGAAGATCTCGTCCCCATCGATGTGGCGGACGAGACGCCGGCGACTCCCGCCGATGAAACGCCTCCAACCGATATGGAGAGCGACGAAACCGAGTCGCTGCCCAGCGACGAGGCGCCGGTCGATGAGAGTCTCCCCGAAGATGTCCCGACCGACTCCGCACTCCCCTCAGACACGGCCGAGGATGTGGCGGCTGAGGATACTTCGGCCGAGGACAGCGACGCCGAGACTGCGGCACTCGATCCGCCTGCGGACGATGCCGCCGATGTCCCGGTCGGCACGGCCCAAAGCGACAATGATTTCCTCGTCGGCGGCTGGGGAGACGACCAGATCTTCGGCGGCGACGGTGATGATTGGATCGTCGGAGGGACGATCGACGAAGGGCTCCTTTCGGAGTTGCTGTTCAACGTCCTGGAGGTCGCCGCGTCGCGCCGTTGAGCCGGTGGGCGTTGTGTGTCTCTTCTCTTCTTTTCTCGTAAGAGCCAGATCGTGCAGCGTGCCAGGGACCGGCACCGTGCACGGTTCTTTTCCTGTTTGCCCAGACGCTCGCCCTCCCAACTCGGGAACTAATACGATGATTGGCTGCTTTCACAACCATGCTGAGCCCCAAATCCCTTATCGAAATCCCTTTTGTCCCACAATCGCGCATGGTGATTCGCCCGTGAACTCAGCTATCCGGATTGGCATAACCAACCTATGCCGTAGTCGCGTCAAATCCGTCACGGCTTACCGCGGGCCGTACCACCGCTGTAATTCCGGTATGGTTTGCCCTAGCTCCCAAGCGTACTGCCCTCCCGATTGAAGCCTCGGCATCGCCGGACCGATGTCACTCGAACATCCCATGTCCTGTGCCCTCGGAGCGACCCTGCCATGCTGAACGGTTGGACGACATTGATCCAAAAGATGGTCAACCTTGCGGCCAACGCCCGCAAACTGGGACTGCGCGAAACGTGGCAGCTCTACCGCTATCGGATCCACGAACGCTACCACGACTGGCGACTCGGGATTCGGACGAGTGGGTTGATTGATCCGAGCGAACTGGGAGGCGATGCCGATTGTCAGCCGTACGAGGCGATCCATTATCGTTGTCTCGAAACGATCATGGACTACTTCGACCCGTCGCCCGACCGCGACGTGCTACTCGACTACGGCAGCGGGATGGGCCGCGCGGTCGTCGTGGCGGCACGGCGACCATTTCGGCGAGTCATCGGGATTGAGCTTTCCGAGGACCTGAGTGCGATCGCCAGGGAGAACCTGCGGCGCGCGTCGCGGAAACTTCACTGCCACGACGTCCAAATCATCACGACCGATGCTCGCGACTACGAGGTTCCCGACGACGTGACGGCCGTTTTCCTCTTCAACCCGTTCACCGGCTCGGTGCTCGAGGCCGTGCAGGACCGCATCCGGCAGTCGGTGGCCGAACACCCCCGTTTCTTGCGGCTGGTTTACATGCACCCGAAGTACCAGGAGAACACATTCGATCGGTGCGAGTGGTTGGAGCGCGATGCCGTCCTCCCAACGGCCGACTGGGATGATGTGGTGATGGTCGGCTACCGAGCGATCCCCGAGCGAGCCGCCACCGAGCCGCACACCGCGCGCGCCATTTTGTGCCAAAACGAACAACACTACCAGTTTTGACGCTGCCCCGTGCCCGGCCCTTCGGACTCTTCGGGAGAAAACCAGGCGAGCCCCGAATGCACGAAGTCTTTATTTGCGAATGAGTTGCGGCTTAGCCGAAACATCGCAATCTAGATAAATTGGATTAAGACATCTGGTTTGGCACTGGGGTTGCAATTAGAAGGGGCAACCGCTTTGGTTGCCTGAGGCGTGTGTTCCTCCTGGCCGTGACGTTGCTGTTGCGCTCCTCCATACACGAACGGCAGCCAAGGCGGTTTTTTTGCGCGCCGCCAGATGTCATACTGGACCCAGCGAATCTCGACTTGGTAGGAGGAGCCGATGATGACGTTCCCGTCCGTACGAGCGCGTTCTGCGCGCGTGTTCGCGCCATGGGTTGGGCTCTTGGCCGCGACCCACCTGTGCCTATGCTCCCAGGAGCTCCGAGGACAAGATCTCCGAGGGAATGTGCGGTTGCATGAGGCCCTCGAGGACTTGGAACTGCGTGGCCGGTGGTACTACGGCGACCTCGAAGGAGCGCGTGCCGAGGCGCGGAAAACGGGCAAGCCACTCTTTGTCTTGCTGCGATGCCCGCCGTGACGGGACGTCCGAGGATTGGACGGGCAGTTGGCTCGTCGGGATAAGAAGTTCGCTCCTCTGCTGGATCAATTCGTCTGCGTTCGCCTGGTGGAGTGCTACGGACTGGATCGCTCGTTGTTTCAGTTCGACTCGAGTCTCACGATGGTCTCCTTTTTCATGAACGCCGACGGCCAGGTGTACGGCCGGTACGGCAGTCGAGCCGGACAGGATGATGCGGAACTCGTGTCGGCCGAAGGACTGCGCGCGGCGATGCAGGGGGCTTTGGCCTTGCACCGGCTCTGGCAGCAGGATCGGAAGGCCGTCGAGGCGAAGCTTGCCGGAAAGACGGCGAAGGAATCTCCGTGGAGTCGCTACGAGGATATCCCGTTAATGAAGGGGCGCGTAATGCCCGCCATCCGGGACAATCACAAGTGTTATCACTGCCACTGGGTGCAGGGAGGCGAGATTCTTTCGCGACGAAAAGAAGGACGTGAGATCCCCGATCAGTGGCTTTGGATGTATCCCGTCCCCGACCTGCTGGGCATGCGTCTGGATCCGCAGACTCGCGCCACTGTGGCGAGTGTCGAACGAGGCTCGGCCGCTGACAAAGCAGGCATACAAAAAGGCGATGAGATTCTCGAGTTAGACAGCCAGCCCATTCTTTCGCTGGCGGATGTGCAATGGGTGCTTCACCGAGCCGACGACGGTCGGCGTCTGCCCGTATTGGTCCATCGCTCGGGCGGTAAGCAGACGTTGCAACTCGAGTTGCCGCAAGGATGGCGACGTCGGGGCGACATCTCGTGGCGACCCATCGAGTGGATGTTGCGAGGAGAAGTCCTGGGCTTTCATATGAAACGCATGAACGACCGCGAGAAGAGGCGGCATCATGTCGACGTCGATGGCCCCGCCTATTGGATCGAACGCGTGGCACCCGCCTGGAACAAGAACGCGAACCATGCAGCACGCAAAGCCGGACTGAAGAAAGGGGACATCCTCATCGCCATCGATGATCAGCCGCTCCCGGCAACCATGTCTCTCTTCTTGGCTTGGATCGCTCAGGAGACCAGACCAGGCCAGAAGATCCGGGTCACGGTTTTGCGCCAAGGCCGGCGCCAAGAGTTTAGCTATGCGCTGAAATAGCCTTTCCAGATTCTCGGCCTCCCGAAATCACGGTGCGCGATTCTGGGACAAAACGATCTTTGTGAAGCCTTCCAGGTTCAGCAGTGAAGGCAACCAATCGTAGTATTCTGGATCGACTAATCCCTGAGTTGGGAGGGCGAGGCTCCGGCCGAGCCGCAAAAGAATCACAACGGCACTATGGACTCCAACCCCGGAATCGCCATACGCCGGCGTTGGAATGCACCAAAACCGGCTCGGCCGCGAATCGAACCCGCAATATTTGCAGGAATGAGCGGCCACCGCTAGATTGATAGAGAGGGTCCGAGCCGATGGGCATGGGGCGAAGGCGGGCTGAGCGGCAAGTGCGAGGTGACAAGATGAACGGCGGGTTGATGAAGACGTGGTCGATCTCTGCTGCGGGAATGCTTCTCTTGGTGGCTCCTCTATTGGGTCGAGCAAGTGAACCTCAAGCAGCTACGGAAGTCAAACTTTTCGATGCCATTCAGCAGGGCCAAATTACGGTAGACGTCACACCGACCAGTTACTTTTTGGTGACGATGACGGTGCGCAACCGGACGGCTCAACCTCTGAAGGTGAAAACTCCCGAGGTCTTCGCGGCAGTGGCAACGAAGCGGCTGCGTGCGTGGCAGGCGGCGGCACGTCGCAACGGGCCTCGACCCGAAGACTATGCGAATCAATACGGATATGCCCGCCAGTACGATCCCGGCGGAAGTCAGAGTCTGGGGGGCTCCTTCTATTATCAGAACTCGTCACCTGGTGAGGACGCTTCGGCTCGCTCCGAGCCGAAACTGCTGGAATTGGAACTGAAGCCGCGCGGAAGGTTGCGTTTTCAGGTTCCCACGTTTTGCATGGAATTCGGCCTTCCCGATCCCAATCCACGGATCGCTTATACGATCGTTCCGTTGGAGGTCGTGACGCGCAGCCCTGCCATCAAGCATGTGCTCATCGAGTTCGGCAAGGGAAAACATCACCAAGCGGTTGCCCAACTGGCGATGTGGCATGTCGCCAATGGAACGCCTTGGGAACGATTGGCGAGTGTTCAATGGCCCGGGCGGATAGGCAGAGTGACGCTTCCGCAGCTTCGCGCCGCCCGTGAGCTCGCGGAAAAGAGCCGCGCTGCCGCTTCATCGGAATCACCGAGTTCTCAAAACAACTGAAGTGCAATGGCACACCGAGCGGATCGAACCACAAACGGATACGGAGATCAGAGGAATGGAAACACAGAGACATGGAGAACACGGAGAGAATCTCGCTGAAGAACTCCGTGCCCTCTGTGCCTCTGTGTTTCATAACGTGCGAGAATCTCCTTCTCTACCAGAACGAACTTCAGTCGGTTGAGTCACCGTGCGCGATTCTGGGACGAAAGGAGCTTTGAGGATGCCTTTTGGGGTAGCATGGCCGTGAAAGCAGCCAATCACAGCATTCAAGAAGGACGTTTCCCGAGTTGGGAGGGCGAGGCTCCTGCCGAGCCGCAAAAGGAGCGACTACAGCACTGCAGGCTCGGACTTGCAAATCACAGACGGACTGCGTCAGGACGGACGATGGCGGGTTCGCTCAGCATACAAGACATCCGTTGGCGAAAGCCCGTTGCACACATGCCATGCCTCATCCGGTGACGGGGATATGGCATTCCGGCTCGGCAGGAGCCTCGCCCTCCCAGTCTATGTATTCGTCCTCGTTAGAGTCATCACCATGGGGTAGAGGGGTGTCACTGGCTCACAATGTCGCACGGTGATTTAAGCCGTTACAGCAATAGACCAAGGACAGGCTCGGCCGCGTAAGGGAGATTCATCTTGTTTCCGCGTGGTAAACTCGGTTGGTTCCTCGTCTTCCTCGCCGCCGTCGCCGCTCCTGTCTCACCCTCGCTTTGGGCGGATGACGTCGACGATCTGACCGCGAGCGTCACGCGGCTCGTTGCTGCTACCGTAGAGCAGGAAAAAATTCCGGGAATGATCGCCGGGATCGGTGATGCGCGAGGCCTCCGCGCTGTCGCAGCTTCGGGTGTGCGCGTATGGGGACACGAGGCGGCAATGACCGTGGACGACATCGTGCATCTGGGATCGTGCACGAAAGCGATGACGTGCGTGATGTTGGCGACGCTGGTGGCCGAAGGGAAACTCGACTGGTCGACAAAGCTCGTCGATGTCCTTCCTGACCTCAAAGAGAAGATCCATCCCGACTACCACGAGGTGACACTGTGGCAGTTGGTCACGCACCGAGCGGGCGTTCCCGCCAATGCCGCCAACTGGTGGCTGCACCGTGATCTCCCGATAACCGAACGCCGACGAAGGTTGCTCGAAGAGAACCTTACGGCACCCGCCGGCGAGCGACGTGGGGCCTACCACTATTCGAACCTGGGATACATGGCGGCGGGCTGCATGGCGGAGAAGGTGACGGGCCGGACATGGGAGCAACTCATGCGAGCCCGACTCTTCGAGCCCCTAAAGATGGATACGGCCGGTTTCGGGCCGCCGGGACGACCGAAGGATACGAGTCAGCCTTGGGGGCATGTGCCCCGAAGCGACGGCGGATGGTTGCCTCGGTGGTTCGACAATGCCGAGGCGCTAGGACCGGCCGGCACGGTTCATTGTAGTGTGGCCGATTGGGCGAAGTTCCTCGCGTTGTGGCTCACGAAGGAGGATACCGTCATCTTGCCTCGTGACGCTCTGGACCGACTGTTGCAGCCGGTCGGCGAGTACGCGGGAGGTTGGACGATCGTCGAACGACCATGGGGCCACGGCCGCGTCCTGACGCACTCGGGAAGCAACACGATGTGGTACGCCACGGTGTGGGTCGCACCGAAAACGGGTCGGAGTTACCTCGCCGTGATGAATGCCTGTGATGACCGGTCCCACGCGATTTGCGATCGCGTAATCGCCAAGATGATTCAGCTCGATCGTCAAAGTGCCGACTCGAAGCGGAAGGTGCCTTGAGAAGTGAAAGTCGCTAGCGGCTCGAGAGATTCCCTGCTTTGCGCCGTTGGGCGGTGAGCGTATACTGCGAGCCATGCATGGAGCGAGACGCAACAGGCCGGCCGGCACGATTTCTCTGGAGAGTCCATTCGATGTCTGACGTTTACAAGCTGACGGTCGGTGACGTGATGAGCACCGATCTGGTGACGATCGATGCGGCCGATACCGTGCATGACGCCTTGCAAGTCATGACGGAAAATGGCGTGGCGGCTCTCCCGGTCTTGGACGCGGAAGGACATTGCATTGGAATGCTTTCGACGACCGACTTCGTCGAAATGACTCGCGACCTCGAAAGCGGCCTGGAAGCACTCGAGCAGGAGGATCAGCTCCTCTTCGGACAGATCGTCGCCCAGCTCGCCGAAGGGAGCGGACATCAGCGGGTCGTCGATGTGATGTCCGATTCGGTGATTACGGCTCGCGCTTCAGACAGCCTCGTGTCAGCCGCGTCCACGATGTTGGACGAGGGCGTGCATCGGCTGCCGGTGTTGGATGAGGAAGGTCGCCTGGTCGGTATCCTCTCGACGACCGACATTCTGGAAGCCTTCGTGCGCGGCGGCCAGTCCTAAATCACCGTGCGCGATTCTGGGACGAAAGGAGCTTTGGGGATGCCTTTCGGGGTGGCGTGGCCGTGAAAGCAGCCAATCATAAGTATTCAAGCAGGACGTTTCCCGAGTTGGGAGGGCGAGGCTCCCGCCGAGCCGCAAGAGAGCCACAACGGCATCGCAGACACAGATCCGCAAGTCGTATATGACCGGTGTCAGGACGGACGATGGCGGGTTCGTCCAGCATACAAGACGTGCGTTGGCGAAAGCCCGTTGCACACATGCCACGCCTCATCCGGTGACGGGCATATCGGATTCCGGCTCGGCTGGAGCCTCGCCCTCCCAACTCGGGAAACGTCCTGCTTGAATACTTATGATTGGCTGCTTTCACGGCCACGCCACCCCGAAAGGCATCCCCAAAGCTCCTTTCGTCCCAAAATCGCGCACGGCGATTTAGCGAGTGGGAATAGGACCGATAGGACGTAGAGGACCGATAGGCCGCTCGCCGCAGCGCGGCGAGCGGCTCTGGGGAAGGCGGAGCAAGGCACTCGTCAGGCTAGAAAGCCTGACCTACATGCACCCTCTGCGCTCTTTGCGTCTCCGCGAGAGACATTTCATAAGGCAGGAAAGCCTGACCTACGTTCACGGCGCAGGCGATTGGTTAAACCACGCAGGAGACATTTACCACTGATCGGTCCGGAACGGCGATGCGGGAAGGCCCTCCTTGTTCGACAAGTTGGGCTCGGCCGTATCGTGCCACCCGAAACGGACGGCCACCGGCTTGGCAACCTCCTCGGACGACACGACTACCGTGTCGCCATCGATCACAGCCTTCGCCTCCACGAACTTCTTGTCCGCTCCGGCGATCGTGAACCACGTCAACGGTTTTCCGTCTCGCGAAGCCAATCCGCTCCCGGTATGGTCGAAGAAGATACGTATTTTGTTGCCTTCGACTTTCATCTTCCGATAAAGCGGCCCGGAGTAAACTGCGATCGGCTTGCCGTACGTCTTCGCCAGTGCCCAAAGCGCCAGACGACGACCGACTTCCTGCTTGTTCCGAGGATGAATGTCCTTGACGTTTCCGATGTCGACCGTCACCGCCATCCCCGTGTGCGGCACAGAAAGCGTCTTCAACTGAGCTTCCCAGATTCCGGGCAGGTCGAGCGGGCTTCGCCTGCCATAGCGAAACGGTGCAAGCTGCACGTAATAGAACGGCAATTCCGGCTCGTTCCAGACTTTCCGCCACCCCGAGATCAACGCCTTCATCTTTTCGTAATACAACATCCCCTCGCCATTGTTCGATTCTCCCTGGTACCAGATGGCTCCTCGCACAGCGTAGGGAATCAACGGGTGGATCATCCCGTTGTACAACGCCAGCGGACTTTGATGGACGATCGACCCATTCGGACGCCTGGTGGGATACTCATCCAACTTGTCGGCGATCTCCTTCAACGCGGGAACCGACTGGAATCCAACCGGCGGCGTCCACGGTTCGATCCGTGTTCCGCCCCAGTTCGAGCCGATCAAACCGATCGGACAATCGAGTTGCTGCAACAGATTCCGGCCGTAGAAATAGCCAACCGCCGTAAAGCCCCCGACGGTCTTCGGACTGCAAACCTGCCATCCCGCCGTCTTCACGTCGTCTTGAGGAGTCGCCGCCGGCGTATGAGGGATCTTGATGTGGCGGATCCGCGGATAATTCGCTGATGCGATTTCCTCCTTCGCATTCATCGCCGCAGCCACCGGCCATTCCATGTTCGATTGCCCCGAGCAAATCCAGACCTCTCCGATCAGCACATCGCGAAATGCCTTCTCGGAAGTCCCTTTCACCGTCAGCTCCAGCGGCCCGCCTGCGACTCGAGCCGGCAACGTCGCCTTCCACCGGCCTTGGGCGTCGGCTTGAGCTTTCACCGACTGGTCTCCGAGTGTCACGGTCACCTCGGTGCCCGGCTCGTCCCATCCCCACACCGGGATCGGTTTTTCCCTCTGCAACACCATGTGGTCGCTGAAGATGGCCGGCAATTTGAGTTCCGCCCATGCGGAAGCTCCCCCGGCAAACACCATCGCCATGGCGACAAGGAACGACCTTCGACCAATACCCGTCCGACTCAAGGAAGAACCAGTCATGGCAGGAAAACCTCGGCAGGGAGAAAGAAACTATGCTCCAGAGTACCGCGGTTCGAATGAGGCGACATGCGGGCGTCACCGGCGCTCGAATCGCGTCTCGTACTCCGAGATTAGGCCGTCTTCATCGCCGTTGCAAGCGCCTCGCTCGATCTTCCGACCCACTGCCCGAGGCTCAGGCTTCGACTACCGGCCGAGCCCCGAAGCTGACTTGCTCGGTCTCGCTTAAGGGTGCCTGAGCGATGCGGTCCCGGTGCGCTGACAGCCACCGGCCGTACAGCTGGTAGATGACAGGCACGAGGATCAAGATCAAGACGGTTGAAAAGACGAGTCCGAAGCAGAGGCTCACGGCCATCGGGATCAACACCTGAGCCTGAAACGACCGCTCCAACATCATCGGAGTCAATCCGGCGACCGTCGTCGTCGACGTCAGCACGACGGGCCGAAATCGGCGCACTCCCGCCTCCACCAGCGCCGTCCGGAGCGGCATACCATCCGCCAGCGCGCGATTGATGAAATCGATCAGCACGATCGAATCGTTCACCACGACGCCCGTCAACGTGATCATGCCGAATACAGAAAAGAGCGTGAAGTGCAGTCCCATGATCGCGTGCCCCAGCACGGCACCGACGAATCCGAACGGGATGATCAACATGATGATGAGCGGCTGGAGATACGATCGGAATTGGATCGTTAGAAGTGCGAACATGGCGATCAGTGCCACGACGAGCCCCTTGATGAGACTCGCGATCGACTCCGAGGAGCGCTGCCGCTGTCCCTCCCACTTCACATGAACCAGCGGATACTTCTCCTCCATCTTCCGAACAAAGCCGCTCTCGAGGTCTTTGATCACCTGCGAACTGTTAGCTTGGCCCTCCACCACGTCGGCGAAAATCGTAATCGACCGCTGCTGGTCCAATCGGTTGATCTCGGAGTAACCTCGGGTAATGCGAATCTGCGCTAATTCGGGAAGCGGATATTCCCGGCCATCTGACGTCCGGACTCGAACCTCGTCGATGGCTGCGATCGACCGCCGTTCCTCGCGCGGGTACCGCACCATCAACTTTACCTCGTGGCGGCCTCGCTGCAGGCGCATCACCTCCGCCCCATAGAACGCCGCTCGTACCGTCTCGGCGATGTCCGCCACCGTCACTCCCAGAGCCCGCGCCGCATCGCGCAATCGGATCTGAAACTCGATCTTCCCCGGCCTCGAGTCGTCATCGATGTCAGTCACACCCTGGTACGTCGCCAGCTTGCGTTTGTACTCTTCCGTCGCCGCCTCGAGTTGCCGAAAGCCCTCCTCCGTCGGAGGCGCGAGAAGTTTGAATTCAATCGGCCGGCCCCCCGGCCCCAGCTCTTGGGAACCGAACGTCAGGCTCTCGACACCGGGAAATCGCGACGCGTACTCGCGTTGCCACAACGCTCGCCAGGCCGTGAGCAACTGTTCGCTCGTCACTGTCCTCGTATCGACAGGAATGAGTTCCAACTCGATTGTCGCCAAATGCGACCCTACCAAGTCAGCCGCCTGCCCCGTCGGATTGTTCACGCCCGGCACTTTGCCCACGAGTCGATGCCGAACGCGGACGAGTGGAGGATTGTCGCCCTGTAGACGCTTCGCCACGCGCACTGCCGCCTCCTCCAACGCTTCGGCCGTGCGAGCGGTCGTCTCCAGAGGTGTTCCGTCGGGGTAGACCAGATTGGCGGCGATCGAACGACTGTCGAGTTTCGGAAAAAGGACCCACGGGACGATCCCCGATTCGACGAACCCCGCGGTAATGACCAGCATGCCGATGGCCGACGCGTACGCAACCGGCGTGTGATGGAGGGCCCGCTTGAGCAACCTTCGGTACGGGCCGTTGACGAAGCGAACCAATGCCTGATCGGCCGCCTCGTGGAGCCGATGCATGGATCGAGCCACAAATCGGAACGGAAAGAGCACGAAACCCAGAATCGTGAACACCATGCTGTCCCGGTGGGCCAGATGGCACGGCAAGATAAACGCCGCCTCGATCAGACTGATCAGAAGCATGGCGATGACCGCCACCGGCATTACGGCGATGAACTTGCCCATCACGCCCGACACGAATAACAGCGGCATGAAGGCGATCACCGTCGTCATCACCGATGTCGTCACCGCTGGGATCACTTCGTACGTTCCGTCCACCGCCGCCTGGACGAACGATTTGCCCATCTGCCGATGCTCGTAAATGTTCTCCCCGATCACAATCGCATCGTCGACGACGATCCCCAGTGCCATGAGGAAGGCGAAGAGGCTGAGCATGTTGAGAGTCTGATCGTCGAAAAAGAGAACCTGTCTCTTAT
>WFWZ01000178.1 GCA_015490875.1 Planctomycetaceae bacterium | reverse complement strand
TCGGCGCCCAGCGTCTCTACCGGCGCTATGGATTCACGGGCGGTCCCCCAGAGTCGCTCATGCAGTTTTGGACGCTGTCGCTGACCGACTAACGTCGAGACGTCCACAGCTCGCCGATCTTCCGAGGAAGCCCGATGTCGGCGACATGGACCTGGCCGGTGAAGGTTCGAGCCTCGTCTCGCTGAAACCCCGCCTTGGGCGCCACGAACGTCACGGTATGGTCGGCGCGAAAGACGACTCCTGGTGCCTCTCCGGTGTCGGAATCCAGGCCGCTGGGCAAATCAATGGCCAGCCGCCTCGCATCGGCTCGGTTCAGGATCGCAATGTCTTCGGCCATTGGCGGTCGGGGAGCTCCTTTCGCCCCGGTTCCCAGCAACGCATCGACAATCCAATCCGCATCCGACAGGGCCGCTTCCAATGCCGCCCAGTTGCCATTCTCTGGCCGAACGCTCACAGGTATTTCGGCGCGGTGGGCGATGTCGTAATTCACCCGCGCATCGCCACGAAGCCGATCGGGGGCTCCCCACAAAAAGAAGCGGACGTCATAGCCGCGACCGTCTAGGTGCCGACCTACGACGAAACCATCGCCGCCGTTGTTCCCGCTGCCACAGCAGATGACTACGGGGCCACGGATTTCCAAAGCTTCCAGGCAGTCGGCGACGCCACGGCCGGCATTTTCCATCAAAAGGAGGCCGGGGATGGCCAGTTGGTCGATGGCCAGAGCATCGACGCGTCGAGCCTCATCGCGCGTCAGCCACTGGGGAGGAAACATGACAATACCTCCGTTGCGAAATCTCCGTCGCGAACCTGTTGTTGTCATTCGCCGTGGTACTATAGCCGCACCAAACGCGATCCCGTGTACTCTTGGCCTCGAGTCGGGCCAGAATAGAATTGTAGTGAATGGATGACCCCCGAGTTTACTGGGCCGAGAAGAGGAGACGCCGATGCCGATCTACGAATACGTATGCCAGAGTTGTCAGGCCTCGTTCGAATTGCTGGTGCGGGGAAGCGAGGAGCCCACCTGCCCGCAGTGCCACAGCACCCAGTTGGAAAAGCAGTTCAGCGTCCCGGCTGCGCATACGGCCGGCGGTCAGAGCCACGATTTGCCCGTCTGCAATCCCGGCGGGTCGTGTGGGCTGCCGCAATGCGGCGGCGGCATGTGTGGTTTGGAGTGACGCGAGCATGGACAAGCGGCAAGGCACCTTGGGCGCCTTGCCGCTGCCGAACCAATCGCTCCCGTCAGAATCTCGGCGGGGCCGGGGTGGCTGCCGCCGTCTCTGGTTGCTTCCGATCGAGCATCAAGGAAGTGCGAAGACACCGCCGAGGATAACGCCGGCCTCAGCAAGTCCCCCTCGAACACTCAGAGGAATCGGCGGGACCAACCAAGGGGCACAACTTCCCGGTCGGTAGTAACCCAGCGGGTACTGGCATTCGTGCAGCGGATGGATGCCCATCTTGTAAGGCAACACGGCGATGTTCAGGAAGAAATGAGCACCGCTGACGACTGGCTGAACGAGCGGGTGGAAGGTGTGCCCGTATCGCTCGAGTTGCACTTCTTCGAAATAGAGCGGCTTGTGGGAGACCTCTGACGCCTTCCACGCGAATGAACTGGCCACCCAATTGCGTCCATCGTAGCGTAAATCGTCCAAGGCGAACTCCACAGGGATTCCCCATGCGAATGCGACAAAGCAATGATCGTCGTCGCTGAGTTCGGGGTAAGGGATCTGCACGGTTTGGCCGTCGGACGTCTCGATCCAGATTCGTCCGTTCTTGAAGTCGACAAACTTGCCTTCGGCGACCACTTTCCCGGATCGGTCCCGCCACGTCCGCACCTTGTCGGCCGCCGGCTCGCGCACGTTCTCCCGGCGACTCGGGGTAATGTCGAGTGAGATCTTGGAAATCACGTTCTCTCGCACGGCCGTCCTGACTTCGGCGCTTTCTTCATTAAGTTCCTGGCAGCGTTTTTCCGAGTACCGAGCGCCCAAGATGGGAGCAGGAGCCGGCTGCGGCCGCGTGTCGGCTCGCGGAGGTGCCTGATCTGGCTGATCCAACTTGGGCGGCGCCTGAGGAGCCTTCGGGGGCTCTTGTCCAGAAGCATCGGCCGGCCGCTGTGCTACCCGAAGTGGCTCCGACTCTTGCGACACCGTCGATCGACGCACACCCGGATCGCCAGTCGGCGCGTTGAGCACGGGGATCGGTGTCGCTTCGGCTGGTGGGCGACGGACCAAACGGCTTTGAGGGTGAGCCTGCCCAGAGGAGGAGGAGGATGGCGAACGGTCGGAGCTGAGTTCTTCCTCTGCCGAGGCTTGAACGACGAGTCGCAGTCGGACGGGGGCTTCCCGCAGTTCGGTGGCGCGGGACGTCGAGTCCGCTGCGGCAGGATCACGGTAGCGAGCCGGCAAACGATGGACGGGTTGGGCATCGGCGGGCGGGCGGAAGTTTTGCGGCGATTCCGCTTCCTCCGTAGCGCTGACCAATCGCACAACCACGGGCGGCTCGGTTCGGCCAGATTGCTCCTTCGCGACGTTCGGCTGGCCCTCCGAAGACGGCTTCCTCCAGCGGAGCACTGTCGGTTCTGAGGAGGTAGGCCTCGGCCGGGACGTGGACTCAGGAACCGACGGGGAGACCTCCCGAGCCACCGTGAGTTGGATCCGCACGGGCGCCGGTTTATCGGCTTTCTTTGCCGGAGCCTGGGCGGAAGCCACCGGGATCCCGGCAGCGAGTAGACAGCATGTCGTAAGCCACGTGGTGTGCCAGGGGCGGCGGTTTGGCCGGTCAATCCTGGCCGCTGTAATCATCGGAGCTGTAATTGGGTGCTTCCTGCGTAATGGCAATGTCATGAGGATGACTCTCTCGGACGCTCGCGGCTGTAACTTGGATGAATCGCGCTTCCGTACGCAATTCCTCGATCGTGTGGGCTCCGCAATACCCCATGCCGGCCCGTAGCCCGCCGACCAACTGGTAGACGAAGTCGCTCAGCGGTCCTTTGAAAGGAACCCGGCCTTCGACACCTTCGGGAACCAGTTTTCCCGGCTGACCTTTCTCCGATTGCTGGCGATACCGTTCACTGGACCCTTGCACCATGGCACCCATCGACCCCATCCCGCGATAGACCTTGAAGGTGCGTCCCTGATAGAGGATCGTGCGGCCGGGGCTCTCTGCCAGCCCCGCGAACAGACCGCCGATCATCACGCAGTGCGCTCCTGCGGCAATCGCCTTGGTGATGTCTCCGGAATACCTGATGCCTCCGTCGGCGATGATCGTCTTTCCGGCCTGGGCCGCCACGGCGGCCGTGTCCCGGATCGCCGTGATCTGAGGTACGCCGACGCCGGAGATGACGCGTGTCGTGCAGATCGAACCGGGACCGATGCCGACCTTCACGCAGTCGGCTCCCGCCTCGATCAACGCTCGACAACCCTCCGCCGTCGCCACGTTCCCCGCCACGACGTCGATGTCCCATCGCTGTTTGATCTCTCGGACTGTCTCGATCACGTTGGCGGAATGGCCGTGAGCACTATCGACGACGAGCAAATCGACGCCCTTGGCGATCAACGACTCGGCTCGCTCGTAGTCCCTCACGCCCACCGCCGCACCGACACGCAACCGTCCCAACTCGTCCTTGCAGGCCAGTGGAAACCGTTTCATCATGTCGATGTCGCGGATCGTGATCAGTCCTGTCAGTTTGTAAGATTCGTCAACCAGCAAAAGTTTCTCCACTTTTTTAGCCGTCAAAATCCGTTCGGCTTGCTCAAGCGTTACGGTCCCCGTCGCCGTAACCAGATTGTCACGCGTCATCACCTCCGAGACGCGCATGTCGGTCTGCTCGAGAAACCGCAAGTCCCGCCGCGTCAGGATCCCCACCAACGTCCCGTCTTGGCTCACAATGGGAATGCCCGAGACGTTGTGCTGCTCCATCATCTCGCGAGCCTTCTTGACGGGCGCCTCAGGCGGGAGCGTCACCGGATCGACAATGATCCCGTTGGCACTCCGCTTGACCTTGTAGACTTCCTCGGTCTGCGCTTCGATCGAGAGATTCTTGTGGATGACCCCCAGCCCCCCCTCCTTCGCCAAAGCAATCGCCATGGCACTTTCGGTAACCGTATCCATGGGGGAACTGAGAAGGGGAATGTTGAGCTGGATGCGGTCAGTCAAACGCGTCCGCACGTCCACTTCAGAGGGCACCACGTCGCTGTAACGGGGCTCAAGCAGAATGTCATCGAACGTGATACCGGTGCGCAGTGCCGCGTGGTCCATGGCGACCCCCTCTTCGATACTCGCGGGAGAATCTCGATAAGGGGCGCATTATGAGCGCGGCGTGGCGGTTTGGACAAGACGGGCCTAAGGCACGATCATCCGTGGCGGCGGTCCCGCCGCAGGATGGCTCCGCTACCCGCCTCACTGCTGCCGGTCGGAGGGACCGGCTGATGGGGTGCCGGAGGTGCCGCCGGCCGAGATTCCGCCGGTGCTGCAGGGGAAGCCTCAGAGCTGCCCCCCGGCGACGGCGTGCCGCCAGAGCTCTTCCGACCCCGTCGAGGTTCAAAGAAGCGGCCCAGCGGACCAGCCAGCAGAGCCGGCAACATGACGAGGTCGCCGATCAGAGCGGCGAAGAGCAACGTCAACATCATCATGCCAAACCGCTGCGTCGGCGTGAACGTGCTGAAGGAGAAAACCGCCAGCCCCAGACCGCCGATGAGTGTCGTCTGCGTCATCGCCGTGGCAACGCGACGATACGACTCCATGATCGCCTCGCGCCGGGACATGCCCATGCGACACGCGTGGCGAAACCACGCCAGGAAATGGATCGTGTCGTCGACGGCCACTCCCATGGCGACCGAAGCACACATCATCGTTCCGATGTCGACCAAGACGCGGCGGTGCCCCATGAATCCGAAGATGATCACAACGGGGAAGATATTCGGGAGCATCGACACGAGTCCCGATGGGACGTTGCGTAGTCGCCAACTCCCCCACAGAAGGAGCACCGTCATGACGGCTCCGATCATCACGAACGCCGAAATAATGCTGTTGATCAGACTCTCCAGCAACGTTCGCTGCGCCTTGTACACGATGGGGACGACGCCGGTGTACGTGACCTGAACCGGCAATCCTTTCTCCTTCGCTGTAGCCGTCGGGTCGTCCATGGCCACGTGTTCGCGAGGCTGTTCCGGCTCAGGGCGACCCACAATGGGGATGGCCTGTTTCACGTGAGCCATCGTCGGCCGCCAGTGCTGTTTTTCACGAGGCGGGATGAATTGATGGTTGCGTGCGTCGATGAAAACGCGAGCATGCTGCTTGATGAAGTTGAGGTCGTAACTGGGGTCGTCCGACACCAGCACGACTACGTGACATGCATCGAGCGCCTTGCCCCACTTCTCCGATGTGGCATATCCCGGCGGCAGCGGTTTTTTCTTGGGATCGTGCCAGAGGAGAAACCGCTTGGGACCTCGAGGTTGAAAACCTTTGTTGCGCAGCAACCGGTAGAGCGTGTTTCCGAAGAGAGGCGTCTGCGGGACATGCAGCTCGCCTCCTTCGCCACGTGTCGCGTGGATGGAGGTCCCCGGGGCGGGAGCCCCCAGCACGCAGACGCGGCCACCGTTCCATACGGCCGTCGTACTTCGTTTCTCGTTCCCAAGTTCCTGCTCCACGGCTCGCAGAATCCGATCGCGATACTCATAGGCATACATGACCGGTTCCACGACTCGCTTGAGTTCCCGGACGAACTGGCCGTAGTCGATATCCTTGAGAGCCGCCAGGCGGATACTCACGCGCCAAAGCTCACTCTGGCCGTCGTCGTCCAGCGCCAAGTATTCTTCCTTCAACAGCCGGTCGCGGTTTTCTTCGAGCATCCGGTTCATCGGGACGCGCTGCCGAGATCCCGGATCGGGAATGGGTGGTAGAAAAGTCGCCACCGACATGCCGCGCCCCACGATGTCGACACCATGCTCGCCGAAAACGCCTTCAACAGCGTCTTGCACAAGCATCGTCATTTCCGCCCGCTCGAGGAAACTGTAGCGGTACAATTCTCGCTTGAGTTCCTCGTCAGGAATCTGGCCCTCCAGTTCCGAAACCGGCTTGCGAATGCGACTCTCGTCGACCCGGACCACCAGTTCCATCGGCACGAGCTTGCCCATGTTGTGCTCGAGCCACTGGTAGTCGCGAATGATCTTCGAGTGTTCATCGAAGAGCTTGAGCAGTTGGATCGATGTATTGAGCTTGGGAAGACCGAGGCCGAATCCGAGCATGACGAGCAGACATCCCGCCGTAACCCAGACGTGCCTCCGGACGATGAACTGCCCGAACGACTGCCAGAAAGCCGTCACATGGTCGTGCAGTGTCGGCCCCTCGGACGCCTTGTGTAGTGTCTTGCGAAACGGTTTCCAGATAGCCAGCGCCGATGGCAAGTACGAAAACAGGAGAAGCAGCGTCGCCATCACGCCAAGGGCCGAATAGAGTCCGAATTTTTTGATCGGAATGATGTTGCTGTTGTACAGCGACATCAGACCTAAAGCCGTGGTGAACGCGGCCAGCGTGCACGGCACGAAGCCGTGCTTGACCGCACGATCCTCGGCCCCGTCGAAGCCTCCCGTCTCCGCCGACTCTCGGTAGTAGTTCACGATGTGCACGGCGCCGGAAAGGCCGAGAACATAAACCAGCGCCGGCATGCTCAACAAAATGGCATCGACCGAACTGCCGCTCCACCAAACAATGGCCAGACTCGCCAACGCACTGACGCCGCCGACGAAGAAGATCATGATCATCGCTTCGATGCTGCGAAACGCGAGGTACGATAGGACGAACCCCAGAATCGCGCAAAAGCCGATCAGTCGGACGAGCGTGATGCTCCCCTCTTCGTCGATCGCCACGTTGTCCACCGGCGGCCCGCCCAAACGCAACACGCGGCCCGACAAGTCAGGCTCGGGAGCAAACGGCGACAACGGCGGTTTGGGTGGCGGCACGACGCCGGCTGCCGCAGCCAGGCGAATCAACTTTCCTTGCGGTTTGCCCAGGAGGCCCCGTCCGAGCACACGCCGCAAATCGCGCGTCGCCGGCTCGCTCAACGTCACCATGATGCACGTGGGAACGGCCGGAGGGCGAATGCCCACTTCACGACAGAGCTGGGCGAAGTAATACTCCTGATCGCCCGGCGGCAACTCCTGAAGTGCTTCCCGGTTTCCCTTGAAGCGTTTCTCCACCAACCGCTCCAAATAGGCTTCCGCGGTTTTTTCCCATCCCTTGGGGAGCTTCTCGCGATGCTCCTTGTCTAAGACCTTGGGAAGGCCGGCGACCGTCCAATCGTACCGGGCCGCCGGACCGGGCCCGAAGAGAGCGCCCGTCAGGCGATTGAGCGCCTGGCGCCGAGCCTCCAAGCGGCGAGCTTCCTCCGACAAGTCGCCTCCGACCGGATAGAGGGATCCGCCCGGACGCGTCAGCTCGTCCAAGACCTCCGGGCCCGTCACCACACTCGTCAAGATGCGCGCGGTCAACCGTTCCGGATTGGCATAAAAGTCGTTGGTGTCCTCGGGTGTGCTCGGCTCGCCAAACCGAGCAATGAACTCGCCTCGCACCTTCTTGTCGCCCAGCACGTGTCGCCGAAAGGCTCGTTTGATCCCGTCCAAGACGTTGGATTTCCCTTTCCAGCGATATAGCGCTCCGTCCGGAGTGATGTAGTACCAGGTTTGGTTGTCGCCTTGCAGCCATTTTTCCTGCAGGCCGCCCCAGTTCGTGCGAGGATGGTCGGGAACCATCAACCCCAACTGGTCTCCCAACTTCCGCGCTCGCTCAATCTCCCGAACCAACGCTTCGTGCCGCTCCCGCAGTTTTTCCTCCAGCGTCGGCGTCTGTTCGGATTCTGCCGACGCGGCCACCGCAGGCTCCGACGGCACGGTCCGATCGGAAGCCTCGGCGGGACCATGTTGCTCGGCGTCATCCTCTGCCGGGATCACCTCGTGGCGGAGTTTTTCGACCAAGAGCTGAAAGCTTCGGTCGTCCTCTGAGCATCCTTCCCACGTCAAAAGGACAAAGGACTGCTGACCTCGAAAGTGCTTGGCGAACCAGGTCAGTTCGCGCGTCTCCTGAAAATCGCTCGGCAGCCAATCCTTGACATTGTTCTCCATCCGCTCCAGCGACATCCGGGCTCCGCGCAGGGCGAACGGAACAGCCAAGAAGACCACAAAGAGAATGGACAGAGCGTAACGACTGTAGAAAGACCGTCGCGGGGCATTCATAGTTGGTTCCGCCGGATAGGGACTCATTCCCACATCCCGTGGGCCGGGTTTTCGCTGGCAACCCTGGTTTGGCTTGCGCCCGTAAAGCCCCTAGCCTACCGATTGCCGGCGCGAGCGTCCATGCCAATGCGGCCGGACCAGATTCTGCAAGGTGCAGAATACCGATTCGGAAGTCCGGAGGGGCGGAATAGCGTCGATGGGCATTCTGGGTAAACTTTGCGACCACCTACCAGAGTGGGGGGCCAAACTTGGCGAGCCGATAGGCCGGGCTTGTGAGCGTATTCCGTCAGGCTGGAAAGCCTGACCTACGTACCGCCGACGTACCGCCGAAAACGCGAAGAGGTGACATCCCGTCGATCAGCCGCGCAGCGGCGGCACAAAATAGCTATGGGCGTCAACCCATAGAATCCTGCGTGGGCCTTGTAAGAAACAAAGGGTCTCGCGCAAAGGGTCTCGCGCAAAGACGCGAAGACGCAAAGGAGGAACAAAAGGTGGGGACGGACGACGAACACGCTTTCCATCCTCACTCCCCAAAAAACCCCTCTGCGCTCTTTGCGGCTCTGCGAGAAACCTTCTGTCAGGCTGGAAAGCCTGACCTACGGGTTTCGGCGTTGCAGTTCCTGCCGGATTCGTGTCAGCAAATCGCGCTGCTTCTGAGCTTCTTCGATTTGTCCCACGGCCAAGAGGCAGTCTACCAAGACGGCCCGCAGGCGGATGTCCAACGGATCAAGGGCCACGCCGCGTCGAGCCACCTCCACCGCTTTCTCTCGCCGGCCGTGCAGTCGCAAAAGGTCGGCATACGGTCCCATCCCCAACACATAATAGGGATTGACCTCCATGAGCTTCCCGTAATACCGAAGGCTCTCGTCGTCCGCATCGAGCCGATAGCAGATCAACCCCAGCAGCGCCAGCGTCTGGCAATGCTCGGGCTTTTGTTTCAGTGCGGCTTCCGCCCACTTCTTCGCTTGCGGGTAGTCTTCCTGCAGCGCATACAAGTTGGCCAAGGCCGAGCAGACCGCGAAGTCGGACGAGTCCACTCGTGCCAGCTCCTCGAGTTCCCGCTGCACGCGGCGCCCCAATGTCCAGTCGCTCGACGCAGCCGCCCGCTGGTAGTCCGCCAAAACGCGCGCTCGTCTGGCCTCGCGCGGAGGCAATCGGTAGTCCGAAAAACGCCGCCACGTCCCTCTCTCCACTCGCCGATGCGAAGACGCCGGCTCAGGACGTCTCAAGATTCGATGATCCGAGACCGTCGCGTGCGCCACATCCTCAGTCGGCAGACGCGGCATGTGGCACGCGATGCACGAGTTGTCTTGCGCCTCTCGCACGTCAGCCGCCTCGGAACATCCTTGCTCCTGATGGCACGCCAAACAACGCTCGCGGTAAAAGCTCACACGTTCCTGCGCCAACGGCTTGCGATGCGGGTCATGACAAGACGTACATCCCATCCGCCCCTCGCTGCGTCGATAACAGACGCTCGATCGCATCTGCTCCGGCTGGCCCGTGAACAGCGCCTCCTCGTCTTCCCCAACGAAAACGGTCCACACCTCTTCCAGGTCCTGCCCGGGGCGAAAGTCGAAGAGTTCGCGTCCCTTCCGAAGAATCCGCGCCTTCCCTTCCAAATGGCACTGGAAACAAACGCTATCTCGCTGCGCCGGCGGCAGACTGTCCGGCTGAACAATCCGATAATCGTCGACGTCGATTCCTTCCCGTTCCGCCTTCTCCATCAGCTCGATGTGTTCTTGCCCCGGACCGTGACAACGCTCGCAACCAATCCCCACTTCCGCAAAAGGGGGTTCCTGAAGCCGCCGGTTCGTCCGCGACGTATAGAGAGGATTGGCGGTATGACAGAAAAGGCAACTGTCATTGACCATCCGGTCGAAGCGGCTGTTGGCCGGATGGTCGTATCCAGGCGAAAGTCCCCACTGCCCCTTCTCTGAGTACCAGGTCAGCGGCGACTGGTAGAGCCACCCGTCGCGCCAGATCAGGTAGCTTCTCCCCTTCAAGCCGGCTCCAACGCCGAACGCCACCTCCTCCGTCTGCTGGTACAACGTCTGGCCATCTCCGTCCTCCAACGCTTCACTGTGAGTCCAATGCTCTCCCGAACGCACGACTCGGTAACGCCTTCCCCACGCCGAAACACTTGTCACTTCCGGATCGAACGATTCGACGAGCTCGAGTTCTTCCAGCGGACGGGTCGACAGGAACATCGGATGTTCCGCATACGCCTGACAAATCTCCTCGTGACAGGGAGCACACGCACGACTTCCGACATAGCCTTCGCGCGACGGAGGCACATAGGCCACGGCCGAGGCGTGCATCGCCCCGGCATCATTCGAATCGCGCGGTGCGAAAAAGCGCACCGACAGAACGCCGACGATTCCGCCGATGACGACGGTCACGCCCAATACCAGCCAACGTATTCTCCGGATGGAACCGGGTGCCGAAGATCCCGCGTCCCCCGCAGATTCCGATGCGCCCATCGGTCATCCTCCCTTTTCCCACTCTACCTACGATAGCGGGAAGAGGACGACGCGGCCACTCTTTGTTGGAATGAATACCCAGAACGGCTTCGACGGAAAGGACCGCCGCGAAGACGCATCATCGTGAAACCACCCGGAGCGATGATCGCCCCCTCTATTCCTCGACCGGCGGTACCGGCGGTGGCGTGATGTCGCCGCCGCCCAGGTAGGGAATGGCCGGCTCAGAGTGGCAAACGCAAGGCGGATATTCGGGCCACGGAAGAGGCGGCGGCACGCAATAGCGACACTCGATGTCGCAACTCTGATAGGCATGATAGGCGGGCGCGCAGGCTGGCAGGGCACCTGCCAACAACAACGCGAACCCACCGGCGAACCGTCTGATCCACATGGCCCATCCCCCCTTGCAGATAGATTGGCTATGGCACGACTGGACCGGCGTTCCAACCCCCGATCAGACGTTCCAAGCGAGCCAGCGTCTGCTGTAGCGAAGCTTCCAAGCGATAATAGGTCAATTCGTAGCGCAACAACTTGCGCCAGTTGTCGATCAACTGCAGAAAGTCGACTTCCCCGACGTTATACGCGCGCGTCGAAACGTCCAACGTCTGCCGAGCTTTGGGAATGATGTCGGTGCGGAACAACTCCAACAAGTCCTGTTGACTGCGAGCCGTCGCGAAAAGATCGACGACTCCTTCCAACGTCTCGTCCCGAATCCGATCGTATTGCCGGGCCGTCTCCACCGCCTTCGCCTCGGCCGAACGGACGTTGGCCTGCAACCGTTTGCGATAGATGGGAAGATTGAGTCCGGCAGTCAGGAGTACCGAATCTCGGCCGTTGGTCACTGGACTGATGCCGGCGTTGCCAACTTCGATCCAGTTCAATCCGAGCGTCACGTCGGGGAAGTAGTCGAGCTGCGCGAGACTCACGGCCTGCCGGTCGCGCTCGAGTGCCGCCAACTGCGCATGTAGAGTGGGCCTAGCTGCAATCGCTTGACGTTGCAGGGCATTCAAGTCGTCGGGAACGCGCTGATTGGCATCGCGCATGTCTGCAACGATGGGCGTGTTAGGATCGATGTGCAACCAACGCGCGAGGCGGGCTCGAGCGGAAGTGAGCTGTTGGTCGAGCTGAATCAGCTCGCTTTCGATCTGCGAGATCTCCAAATCGGCTCGCAACACGTCCTGCTGACTGACCTGCCCGGCCTGATAGCGAGCGTTCGCCACATCACGCAGCTCGGCCAGCAGTCGCTGCTCCGTCTTGGTCGTCTTGATTGCTTGCTGAAGGTAATAGACCTCGTAATAGGCCTGTTTCACACCGGCGATCGTTTCGAGTTCCACGTCCGCCAGTTGGGCTCGAGCCACATTGGCTTCTGACTCGGCGATGCCGGCACGCGTGGCCAGCTTGCCGAACCAAGGAAATTTCTGGTTGATACCCATGGCGAATTCCTGGGCTCCAGCAGCCGTCTGGACGGGCTCGGGAAAGAACGTCATCCCCAGCGTCGGATCTTGCAGACTGGCGGCGGCCGGCACTTTTAGTGCCAGCGCCTCGACGCGCTTACGAGCCGCCTGGACGCGGGGGTTGCGATCGAGCGCCAGGGCGATGAGCGCCGAGACCGGCTGCGGGCCCTGGACGACCGGCTCGGCGGGTGGGAGCGCCGGCGTCACCGGATCTGGGGTGACGTAGGCCTGGTCGGAGTCCCGCAGAACCTGGATGAACTCGGTGTCATACAGCGACCTTGCCGACCGGCACCCGGTCAACAGAAGCACGATGGCGATTCCATGTCGTATCCCACGCGGGCTGGCCATCGACGGGACCCCCTTGAAAAAATGCGCAGATTATGGCTCTCTAAGACTCTTTCGGAAAACTCGGTTCAGCGTCAACAGCCAACCTTGGCAAGCCATTGACAAAAGTGGCCGTCCGCCAACTCCGACTCCCTGCCAGATGCCAACTTAATCGGACTCGGCAAACTGGGAAAAAAGTCGACGGCCGAGGGAGCCGCCCTGCCTCCCTCGGCTCGCCGCTGTTCCTCTTCGGTTTCACCACTACCGGCGCATCGTTGTCGACTGCTGATACAGCGCCTGAAGTTGAGCCACGGCCGCGGCTGGGTTCTGTTCCAGCTTCTTCGCACAAGGGGGGCAGCAGACATAAATGAGCTGGCCGTTGATGACCGTCCATTTTGGCTGCTTCGGAAGCGGCTTTTTCATTACGGGACAAATGCCCTGCGCCCGCGCGAAGTTGGCGTGAATGGTCGCCCAATGCTGCGGGTTGACCCGCTGCTTCACGCACCCCTGGCAGCAGAGAAAGAGAGTCTCCTGCCCGAGCTTCACTTTGATCGGCTGGCCATGAGTTCCCAGCTTGTTGCCCGAGACGGGGCAGATGTCCTGGACCTTCATCTTGAGCTGATCCGCATTGACAACTCCCGGTTGCTGAGCCCAAACAGCGGTGCTCAACAGCCCCACGATCGCCAGCGCCACCATCATCGTTCGTCCTACCTTCATTGCAGAATCCTTTCGCAAAAAGAAACACGTCGCGGATGGCCGCTCGCACGGCCGTTACATCCTTGCTAGAGAGGCTCACTATGAGCCTCGATATCCAATCGTCCGGTATTTTTCCTACTGACACTCCTATGCAGCCGCTCGGGCCGGTGATGGCTCCTCGACCGCCAGAGGCAGGTCGAAGTGCCGGTCCATCATGCCGGCTCGCCATTTCCACTCTTTGTATCCGCAGTAGACGACGGGCACGACGAAAAGTGTGACCAGCTCGACACACATGCCACCAAAGACCGGCAACGCCATCGCTCGAGCCACATCGGCTCCCCGTCCGGTCGACACCAAGACGGGTACGAGAGCCGCAATCGTCGTGATCGTGGTCATAAGGCAAGGGCGAATGCGCTTGCGTCCCGCTTCGACCGTGGCGGCCCGCAGGTCGGCGATCGAGCGAATGGGGCGTTCCTTGAGCACCTGGTCGAGGTAGGTGGCGATCACGACACCGTCGTCCACGGCGATTCCGAAAAGAGCAATGAAACCGATCCAAACGGCAGTATTCATTTCCACACCGACCGACCCCAGCAACATCATGCCACCGCCGAACGCTACGGGGATCCCCGAGAAGACGGCTAGTGTGATAGCCACTTCCCGAAACTGGAGATAGATGATCAGCAGGTTGATCAGGATGACGGTCGGAACGACCCACATCAGTCGCCGGTTCGCCTCGATCTGATTCTGGAACGAGCCGACGGCCTGGAGTTCGAAGTTGCCGGGCGGAAGTTCGAGTTTTCCATTACTTCGCGCCTCGCGCAACGACTTCATCACCGATTCCACAGTCTCGAGGTCTCCGGCGCCTTCGCGAGGCGAAAAAGCGACGTGCGCCACCAGCCGTGCGTCTTCACTATTGATCGCCGCCGGTCCCCATGTCGTCTCGACGCGCGCGAGTCTCTCGAGCGGAACCACATCTCCCCCGTGCGTGACAACCGGAATCGTGTGCAAGTCGTCCAGTGACTCACGCGTTCCTCGCTGGAACCGCACTTGGATCGGATACCGTTCTCGACCTTCGACGGTCGTCGTGGCGTCGACTCCGCCGAGTCCCGCTGCCACGACCTGGTTGACCATTTGCGTGGTCATGCCGTAGCGTGCGGCCTCTTCGCGATCGACGGTGAACTCGTAATACGGCTTTCCCATCACGACATCGGGATTGACCGTATTGGCGTTGACCATATTGTGTTGCTTCAGATGCTCGGCCACCGCGTTGGCCGCTTTCGCCAGGCCCTCCAAGTCATCGCCGTAGACTCGGATCGCCATCGATGCCTTGATGCCGCTTTGCAGCATGACGACACGTCCCTCGATCGGTTGCAACGGCGAAGCCGGCGTGACTCCCGGAAGTGTGGCGATCGCGTTGATCTCGTCCCAAATCTTCCGCTCGGTCATCCCGGGGCGCCACTGACTACGTGGCTTCAGCATCACATAGGTTTCCACCATGGCTGCGGGAGCCGGATCGAGTGCCGACTCGACGCGGCCGATCTTTCCGAGCACATGAGCCACTTCGGGAATCTCGCCGATGAGCGCATCCTGAGTTTGCAGGACCTGCATCGCTTGGGAGAAACTGGCGGCCGGATAGAGACTCGGCATGTAAAACCAACTCCCCTCATCCAGCGCGATCCAGTCATCGGTCTTCAGCCCGGTCCAAATATGTTTCGCGCGAACGTATCCCGGGACCGCGTTCAGGTCGGCACCCAGCGATTCGGCAAATCGCTCGACAGGCTGGAGAATTCGAGGCATCCCCACCCACGCACCCAACCCGAGCACGACAATCGCAATAGGCAGCACCAAGAACGCCGACTTAAAGCGGAGGAAACACTTCAGGATGGGAGTGTAGACCGCATTGACCAGCCGGCTGACCGGATTGGCCTCGATCGGCCGAATCTGCTCCCGAGCCAACGCGTAGACGGCCAGTCCGGCGGCGAGCCCTGCGAGAGCGGCCAAGCCTTCGACGCGGACACCAAATGCAGCCTCGAGATGCTCCCGCCAGACGGTGCACACAAGTGCCGCAATCAGTCCTGCGAAGACCACCCCGGCCACGGCGGCATGCCAGCGCCGAGTGTTCGTGCTCTTGAGCAGGAGTCGGCTGAGCATTGGGATGAAGAGCACGGCCACGAGGAGACTCGCAGCCAAGGAAAATGTCTTCGTCCATGCCAGCGGCGCAAACAAGCGGTAATCGCGACCGGTCAGCAGGAAGACGGGCAAGAAACTGACAATCGTCGTGCTCACGGCCGTAATCACCGCAGGAATCACTTCGGCCGCCGCGTCGCGGATCACCAGGCGGCGATTCTCCAGGCCACCCGGCTTACCGTCGCGTTCCCAATCCGCGAGGTGACGGTAGATGTTCTCGGAAATGATGATCCCCATGTCGACCATCGTTCCGATGGCAATGGCGATCCCGGCCAGCGACATGATGTTGGCATCGACGCCGAACCACTTCATGGCGATAAATGCCAACAGTACGGCCACCGGCAGCGTCACCGCGACGACGATGCTGGCGCGGAAGTGAAGTAAGAACAACACGACCACGACAATCGTGATGATGATCTCTTGGCCGAGTGCCGAGGTCAGCGTCGCCACCGTCTCGTCGATCAATTCGCCGCGATCATAGACACCAATGATCTTGACACCACCCAGAGCCGGTTCGATCGCTGCGATCTTCTTCTTCACCGCTTCGATGACGCGCCGGGGATTCTCGCCGTAACGCATGACGACCACGCCACCGACCGCCTCCTTGCCATCGAAATCGAGGGCTCCTCGGCGGAAGGCGGGGCCGGCCTGCACTCGCGCCACGTCGCGGATGCGCACCGGAACACCGTCACGCGTGACAATGACGCTCATTTCGATCTGCTCGAGCGTCTCTTCCAGCGTCTGGTCGGCGCCGATGAACCCTTTGCCGCGTACGATGTATTCCATGCCGTTGGACTCGACCGTCTTGGCACCGACGTCCAAGTTGGCGGCTCGGATCGCTTCGATCACTCGCCCCAAAGGCAATCGATGAAACCGCAGCTTGTCGGGATCGACTTCGATCTGGTACTGCCGAACGTAGCCACCGATCGAGGCAACTTCGGCCACTCCTTCTACCGACTGCAGAGCGTATTTCACCACGAAGTCCTGCTTCGAACGCAAGGTGGCCAGATCCATCCCCGGAGGAGGTTCGAGGACGTAATAGTAGATCTGCCCGAGTGCGGTGGCGTCCGGAGCCAGACGAGGATTCACGTTCGGGGGCAGTTGGCCCGAGACGGTCGAGAGCTGCTCGGAGACGCGAGATCGAGCCCAATAGAAATCGACGCCATCGTCAAACGTCACCTGGACAAAGCTGAAACCGAACATGCTCTTGCCGCGCACGCTCTTGGCGCCGGGCACGGCCTGAAGCGCGATCGATAACGGGTAGGTGATCTGATCCTCGACATCCTTGGGCGACCGGCCCGGCCACTCCGCCAAGACGATCACTTGGTTTTCACCGACATTGGGGATCGCATCGAGCGGCACTTGCTGCGTCGCATGCCAGCCGTAGAGAACGGCCACGACCAGCAACAACAGGACGATCATCCGTTCGCGGATGAACAAATCGAGCACGCGCTGGATCATCGGGTACCCTCCTCCGGCAAGCGGCCAACTCGTTGCGAGGACTCCGTCGCCTCATTCGCGGGTACCAATTCCATGTCCGACGGAATGGGAACCGCCGGCGCAGCCTCCTCGGCAA
>WFWZ01000177.1 GCA_015490875.1 Planctomycetaceae bacterium | reverse complement strand
CTTTTGGAGGCTCGCCTTTGCGAAGATGGAACGCGTGACTGGAGGTGCGAATCGCCACGAGCGGCCGGCCGCTTGCCAGATAGCGGCGGAACCACTGGAGTTGTTTGGCAGGCAGGGTGCGGCGCCGAGCCGACAAGATGAGCAGGTCCACATCATGAAGCCGTGTCAGTCCCGGGATGTCGTTACGATCGTTGACATTCGCATAGACCAGACTCACGCGGCAGTCCCGTTGCAGGTAACGTTGGGCGAACGCGGTGAGCGTTTCTCGCGTGTGGTACTCGTCTTCAGCCATGACAATGGCCACGTGAGGCCGGCGGTCGCCGCGGAAACGAAAAGGAGGCGTATGGGGAAGAAATGCAGAGCTGGTGATCGTCGGGCAGATGTAGCGCTCGATGTAGTCGATGATCAAATCTGTGCCGGAAAAGTGGCTGACGTGAGGAGCTCGAGCCGGATTGTACATCGTGTCGGTCAGATCGCGCAAAAGCACCACCGGCATCTTGGCTCGCACCATCTGCCTCAATCCGAACGGTCGGCCGAGGACGCACATGTTCGTGTGCACACCACAGAGGACGACTTGGCGAATCCCTTCGTGCTGAAGGATATTCCAGATTTCGTCTCCGCGATCGGAAATGTAATCACGCGTGGGATCGATGTGGATCGAGGCGATCTGGCGAGTCCAGGGCTGTCTGGGATTGCGCTTCTGAGCTGCAAGCTGTTTGGCCCACTGCCGCTGCTCGAGTGGGTCGTCATCTTCGCCGCCGTCGCTTTGGTCGACCGGATAGACACCGCGCTCCTCGGCCGGAATCCGATGGCACCACGCGCTGATTTGGGGAGGCAGCTTCGACGCTTTGGGCACGGTCTGGACGCGCTGGCGCGCCGGATGATCGCGGTAGGTGTCCATGCAGCCGCTGGGGGCGTGGATGATAACGACGCCCTTCTGGCGAGCCGCACGGAGGACGGCATCGATGCGAGGAGCCAACTCGATGACACGGCGAACGGCGTTGACACTGTGATGGGAGTCCCACATATCGCAAACGATGATGGCGGTTTGATTGGGACTCCACCGCCGGCGCTCGTCGATGCGGTGAAAGCGGCCGCTGCCCGGTGCTGTCTCGCGTTGGATCGTCACGGTCCATTCCGCTGCAACAGTGGGAACGGCCGACAGCGTAACGAAAACAAGAAGACTCAAGGACAGGGAAGGGAGGGGGAAGCGATACGCTTTCATGGGAGTTCTCCGACTTGCGCAAGGGATGGCGCTAGGGCCGATTGCCGCCATCGAGTCGTCTCGCGACCATTGGACCACTTCCGCGAGACACACTGGTCCCTATCGTAGTCGCTCGGGCTCGGTAATCCAACGACTACAGTCCCAGCAGGAGGCGGATCTGGGGATCCTCGAGGCTCTCGGCGACGAGCTGCACTGGGGGAAACTGCTGGTGACGGCTGTGAGGTCCGGGAACGGCGACGGTGTAGCAGCCGGCTGCCACGGCGGCTTGGGCTCCCTGGGTGCTGTCTTCCAGTACCATCATCCTCGCCGGCTCAACTTCGAGGCGCCGAGCGGATTCCAAATAGATCTCCGGCTCGGGCTTGCCTCGAGACACATCTTCGGCTGTCAAAATGAAGGCAAACCGATCACGCCAACCTGTCCGCTCCATGATCAAGTCGACGATGTGTCGGCGGCTGCTCGTGGCAATGCCGCGTGGGATGCCTGCTCGCTCGATAGACTCCAGCAATTCGGGAGCTCCGGGCATGGGCGCTAGGTACCGGTCGAGCAACTCGGGGAACAGAGCATCACCTTCGGCCTGTAATTCCTCGACCGTGGCATCGAGACCGTGGAAGTCGATCATGCGCTGGAGGGCCAGTGGCGTGGGCAGTCCCATCATTTGGTCGATGAGTTCGCGAGTGAACCGCTTGCCGCGGCGCTGGAGGATCGTATCGCCCACCTTCACATAGATCGATTCGGTGTTGAAGAGCAGTCCGTCCAGGTCGAACGTGACGGCCTGACATCTCGTAATCGACGGAGTGGAACGGTCAGGGGGCGTGGAACCGTTGGGAGCATTGGGATCGGGCATGACTAACTCACCGGGCGCGATTCTGGGACGAAAGGAGCTTTGAGAAAGCCTTTTGGGCGAGCGTGGCCGTGCAAGGGATTCCGGGTGGTCTACAGCCGAGAGTGGCTATCATACAGGCTGGCTTGGTTGATGGCAGGGCCGCGATGGGCAGTCTAAGATGGCACGAGGTTCGGCAAGGAACATGGAAACGGCAGATGTTGACTGCAAAACCACAACACGATCGGTTCCCGCTCGGTGCATCCCCGATGTGGGCGGCTCTTGTCATCACCTGCTGCGGCGGCGGGATGCTGCTGACATCGGGATGTGACTGGAGCTCTCCTGAGTCGGTCATGGACGATGCCGAGCGATTGGTGGACCATCGCAAGCCGGCAGAGGCCCTTCGGAGGCTGCAGAAGCTGTTGCATTCCGATTCGGTTCCAGCTCGAGCCTGGCAGCTTGCCGGCGAAGCTCATGAACGGATGGGGCATTCGGACGAAGCGGTGCGTTGTTACCTCCGCGTCCCTGAGTCCGATCCCATGTACGGTTCCGTGTCGCGAATGAACGCCGCACGACTGCTGCGCGCTTCGCTGGGTCGTTGGTCGCAAGCCGCCTCGATCTATCGAAGACTCGTGGAGCAGAATCCAGAGAACCGTATGGCGCAGATGGAACTCGCGGAGCTACTGACCATCGCCGGGAGTCCATGGGAAGCGGTCCCCCACGTACTCGCGGTGATTCGCTCGGGAGAATTCCAACGAGTCCAGCTGATGACTCTGGCCAACACGCAGGCCGTGGCCTTGGCGCCCGAACAGATCGCGCATGCTCGCGAAAACGCTCCCGACGACAGCCTCGTTCTGCTGGCTTCGGGCGTCGAGCGCGCCGCCCATGGAGATTGGGAGGAAGCTCGATCCTTTTTCGAGAAGGCGATCCAGGCCGATCCAGCTCTACGGGAAGCTCACGGCCGACTCGGACTCGCATTGTGCGAATTGAAAGACTGGAAAGCGATGGGGGCGTGGTGGGCCGCGTTGCCGGACCATGAGCGGCTGGGGGTTCCCAATGCGTGGATCGCCGCGGGTAGATGGGCCGAAACGGCCGGCGACTCCGAGGGTGCATTGCGCTGCTATCTGGAAGCCTTGCAGCTCGATCCGACGGACATCCGAGTTCACACGCGCATCGCCCCTTTGCTGAACACCCACGGCCACGGGCAATTGGCGCAGCAGATAGCGGAGAGGACTCGGCAACTGATTCGCGTGCACGAATTTGTGGACCGGATCGAGTCGTCTCCGCTGGAGCTGCCTCGAGCCGAACCGCTGGTCGAAGCGCTGCTGGCCCTGGGAAGGCGTTGGGAAGCGTGGGGATGGCTTCGTCTGATCACGGAAACACGAGCCGAACTCAAGATGCCCTACGAGGAGACCAAAGCGCGGGCTCTGGAGCTGGGGCGTTCGCTGGACGATGAGGATCCGTGGGTGGATCGAGAACCACTGGAAGACGTGTCGGCCTTGGTCGCGAAGTATGGCATGCCCAAGTGGGACGGGCTGCGAGCAGCCGGTGGCGAGTCGACAGAGCTCGAGCGGCCCGACGTAGCGGACGACGAAGTGCAGTTCGCTTCGGTGACCGACCAAGCGAAACTCGAGTTCACCTACTACAACGGCACGGACAAACCGTCACCGGCTCCGAAGTTGGTCGAGGTGGATGGGGGCGGTATTGGTGTGCTCGATTACGACGCCGATGGGTGGCCCGATCTGTGGTGGACGCAAGGGTCGACCTGGCCGCCGCGATCGGACAGCCGCTGGTTGGACCGGCTCTACCGCAACCGTAGTGACGGCACGTTTCAAGACGTCACCAGTGCAGCTCGAATCTTGGAATGGGGATTCAGCCAGGGAATCGCGGTAGGAGACTTCAATGGGGACGGCTTTGACGACGTGGTGGTGGCCAACATCGGTCGCAATCGCTGGTTCCGAAACCAGGGAGATGGCACGTTCGAAGAAGTGACCGACGAGGTCGGAGCCCAAGGAGAGGAATGGACTTCCAGCCTTGTCCTGGCGGACCTCAACGGCGATGGCCTGTCGGACCTGTACGAAGTAAATTACCTGGCCGGTGAAGAGTCACGAACCCGGCGGTGCCCGGACCAAAACGGCACGATGCGGATCTGTCGGCCGATGATGTTCGATCCCGAGCGCGATCGGGTGTGGCTCAATCGAGGAGACGGCACGTTCGCCGACGTCAGCGAATCGTGCGGCGTGAGTCGGTATCGAGGGCGGGGACTGGGAATCACGACCTGGCGAGATAACGAGGATCCAAGGCGGCTGCATTTGTTCGTAGCCAACGACGTGACCGAAAACTTTCTGTGGTTGCGCGAGTCGGCCGACGGCGATGCAAAGCTGCGATATCGTGAGGCGGCACTACCGGCAGGCGTTGCCGTCGACGCCGACGGACGAGCTCAAGCCTGCATGGGAATCGCCGTCGAAGACTTCAACCAAGATGGCCGACTCGACTTTTTCGTGACCAATTTCTACGACGAATGGAACACGCTCTACCGGCAAGTCGCCGACCGGTTGTTCGTGGATGCCACGCGCGAATCGGGATTGGGACGGCCCAGCCGCCACATGCTGGGCTTCGGGACTCAACCGTTGGACGTCAATCTGGACGGTCTGCCCGACCTGGTGGTGGCCAACGGACACCTGGTAAACGAGACACGATTCCAGGTCCCCTACCGCATGGTGCCTCAGTGTTTCGTGAACCTGGGAGGCGGCCGGTTCACCGAACTGGCCGGAGAGAATCTAGGCGAGTACTTCCAGCGGCGTTGGCTGGGCCGAGGAATGGCTCGCCTCGACTACGACCGCGACGGTCGCGAAGACTTCGCCGTAAGTCACCTGTACGATCCGGGCGAGCTCGTGGCGAACCGCTTTTCCGGAGACTACGCGTGGCTTGCCTTTTCGCTCCGCGCGCGCACTACCGCGCGCGAAGCCGTGGGAGCTCGAGTGACACTCGTCACCGACGCGGGCGAGCGGACGATCGAGCTGACAGCGGGAAGCGGCTATCAGGCCTCGAATGAGCGGCGCATCGTCTTTGCGTGGCGAGCGGCGAAGACCGAGGGGAAGGCGGGAACTGGCCATCCAAGGGTGAAACAGGTGGTAGTGCAGTGGCCTTCGGGGAAAGAGTCCGTCTTTCCCGCCCCGGCGCCGAATCGGGACTATATTATCGTAGAAGGTGCCGCCACGCCGTGGGAGCTTCCCCGGTGACGGTGGGAGCGTGAAGCGATTGTGAGCGAATATCGCCTGAAAAGCTCGAAAAAATACCGCTCCCCTACTTCACCGGCGGCGCCGATGGCGTAAACTGGGTAGAGTATGCCGGTCAGATCAACTTTGAGACTTGGCTCGTGGCGAACTCGACCGTAGCTAGATTGAGGAGGTATGGAATCATGCGACATGTCCTGACAGCAGTAGTTTGTGGTTTGTTTGCGCTGGGTGCGACCGGTCTGGCTTCGGCCCAGGACGCTCCCAAGCCGCCGCAAAAGAAAGAGGCTGCTCAAAAAGCCGCTCAGAAGCCCGCTCAGCCGAAGCAGGTGCAGCAGAAAAAGGCCGCTCAGAAGCCCGCCCAAAAGAAGGCAGCTCAAAAGCCGGCTCAGAAGCAAGCCGCTCAGAAAGCTCACCAGAAAGCTCACCAAAAGGCCCATCAGAAGGCTCACCCGCACCAGAAGCCGCATCAAAAGGGCGGACACAAGGGTCATCACCAAAAGGATCATCATCAGAAGGTGCACCCGCATCAGAAACCTTGCCAAAAGCCCTGCCAGAAGCCTTGTCAGAAACCCTGCCAAAAGCCCTGTCAGAAGAAGTAGGACTTGCGGTCACCCGGTCTGACGCTTGTCCGAGTGGGAAGGAAGCGGTTCTCGAGTTCCTTCCTTTTTCGGGCAAGTCATGGGCAGACGACTTTCAATCCCGCCGGTGGGGAGCTGCCGGCGGGATTTTTTGGCGATGGGCGAAACGACACCCTGTCGCGGCGACGCGTCGCTGCGAGTAACCTATGCTTGGAGACACAGCAGTAGCGGCGGGAACCAGCCAAGTGTCCGTGATACCGAAGTGATGAGGACGTCAGTCATGCAGCGCAAGACGTGTTGGGCGTGGGCCCTGGTATTGGTCGTGGCGTGCAGCGGAGCGGCGGTTGCCCAGCGAGTGCGCCCTATTCAGCAGGAAGAACTCGACTATCAGGCTCAGGCATACCAGCAGTGGTGGAATGCCGAGTGGGAACGCAAGCTGGAAAACTTACCCACGAAGGGCGCTGTTCCCGACTATCGGATTCCTTATTCCGGCCACGACTATCCGGATCGCGGAGGCGGGACGGTGCGGGCGATGGCCAAGTACGACTACGCCTTTCACAACGGTCGGATGCTGGCGACGGAATGGGAACGGAGGGACGTGCGCAACGGTCGTCCCGATTTCTCGGGCCGCCCCCTGCTTCGGCTGTTCGCCGGCCGTCGGAACCGAGTCCCCGGGTGGTACGGCCATTGCAACGGCTGGACGGCGGCCGCCATCCGGCATGCCGAACCTCAACACAGCGTCGTCCGCAACGGCGTGACATTCACACCCGCCGACATCAAGGGGTTGCTGGCCGAGATCTACATGTATAACGACAGTGAGTTTCTCGGTGGAATCGATCCCGTCATCAACGCCGGAACGCTCCACCTCACGTTCGCCAACTGGCTTGGGCGCGGCGACCATCCGATCGGCATGGAAACGGCGCTCGGCGAAGTCGTCTTCAACTATCCGGCGTACCGGTATGAGGCGAAGGTGAACAAGGTTTCCGATCGCGCTTACGAAGTCGAGATGACCGTGACCTACGCGATCAGCACCAACTATGAAATGGATCAATCGCCGCGGCTGAGCAAGCAGATGTACTTTCACTATCTGCTCGGTTTGGACGATGAAGGACGCATCATGGGCGGGTCGTACTATGGCGACAGCGCGCGTATCGACATGCTTTGGGCACCCCTTAACCCCGTCCAGGCCGGCGAGAAGGGGAATGAGCGCGGCAATCCGTACTTGGACGTCAAAGAAGTGTTGGCCATCTGGCGCGAGTCGGTTCCCGAGGAATTGCGCAAGAAGTGGTGGAACATCGATCCGGCCGAGGAAGATCGCATTCTCGATGAGGAGGAATCCGAGGACGCGGATGTCGCTTCCACCGATGCGAGCGACGATTCCAACAACGCCAGTGCGTCCGAGTCCGACGAGGAATCGAGGGGCACGTCAGGCGATGGTGACGGAACCGTGGCATCCCCAGCCAGCACCGCAAGCGACGGCGACATCTAGCGATCGACTTTCAGGAAACCTGATCGGTGACGCGAGCGGCCTGCGTCAGGCGGCGGACGACTTCTCGAGGATCACTGGTTTCGCGGAAAAGGGCGAGTTGCCGTTCTGCCCAAGTCGGTTCGCGAGCGATCCTCCGGCAGTCGAGCAGGTATTCGAAGCACTCGAGTTTCTGCGCCGCGGGGGTGAGACGCTCGATGAGATAGTCGACAGTCCCCGACAAAGTTTGGACCTGGTGCGTGTACGAATTGACGAGTTCTACCTGGTTGCCGAATCGGCACGCGCGCCATTTGTTCTGGCGGACCATCATCGGGTGACAGTCGTGTTGATAAGTTCCGCTGTCGATCAAGTCCGAGAGCGTCTTGACGAGGGTTTGAATCAACGCCGTGATCGCCAGAACGTCCCGAAGGTCTCCCGGCATATCGCAGACGCGGACCTCGACGGTTCCGAAATTGTGGTGAGGCCGAACGTCCCACCAGATTTCGCGAATCGTATTGATAAACCCCGTGTCGACCATGTGGTTGATCAGCCACGTGTACTCACTCCAGTTGCGCATCAACGGCGGGAGTCCCGCGGTAGGCAAGCCCTCCATGATCTTCGAGCGCATCGACTGCAGTCCCGTATCGCGCCCTTCCCAAAAGGGGCTGCTGCACGTCAGCGCTAATAGGGTGGGCAAGTGCTGAAGGATACGATCGCAGATCATGACGGCTTTATCGCCCGAGTCGACGCCGACGTGGACATGAAGCCCGAAGGTGCAAAGACGGCGAGCCATCTCTTGCAGCATTTCCACCAGATGCAAGTATCGGTCGTCCGGAGTGATCTTCTGCTCCTGCCAATGCGAAAACGGATGAGTGGCTCCCCACCATAACAAGAGGCCTCGCTCATCGAGTACCGATTCGGCCAGTAAGAGTTTTTGGCGAAGATCGTCGGCGGCCTCCTGGACAGTTTCGCAGACGCGCGTGTTGATCTCGAGAACCGACTGCATCAGTTCCGGCTTGAAGAACGGGCGCTGTTCCTCGGGAATGCGTTCCAAGACATCGGCAACGCAACTGGCGAGCTCCATCGTGTCGCGATCGATCAGGCCCAACTCGAGTTCCACTCCGATCGTCGGCCGATCATTCGCGCAGAATTCGATCTTCCCCATCGATCCTCACTCCCCGCGGTGGTGCCGGTGCAGACCGGCTAGGCACGCATCTCCCACCAGCGCAGTGCCGCGGCTGCCAACAGGCGACTGCCGATCGGTACGGCGCGCTCGTCAATGTCGAAATCGGGGCTGTGCAACGGCTTGCCGCCGACGCGCGGACCTCGGCAACCAAGCCGAGCCAGCGCCCCGGGGACCTGCTGGAGGTACATGGCGAAGTCCTCGCTCCCCATACTCGGGCGGGCGATCCACTCCACGCCATGCTCGCCGATCACTTGAGCCGTACACTGCCGCAACAAATCGATCGTTTCCCGGTCATTCACCACCGAAGGCGCACTGACGCCATAGCCGACCTCGATCCGCGTCTGCGTGATCTCGGCCACACCTCGGGCAATCTGAGCGATATGCTCCATGGTCCCGAGGCGGATCGAGTCTTCGAGCGTTCGCAACGTTCCCTTGAGCTTAACACATTCGGGGATCACGTTGGGGCTGTCCCCCGCTTCGACCTGGCAGATAGTCAGGACCACCGCATCCTGACTGTTGGTCAGACGAGGAATGTACGTGTACAAAGCGTTGACGAGCTGAGCCGCTGCGGCGACCGGATCGCGAGCTTCGTGGGGGCGAGCTGCGTGGCCACCGCGTCCATGGATCGTGATCTGGACTTCATCGCAGTTCGAAGTCAAAATACCTCGACGCAATCCAACACGCCCGACGTCGCGACTGGGGTCGACATGCAACGCCACGATGGCCGCCGCGCCCTCCAGTGCCCCCATGCGAATCATCTGGCGAGCCCCCGAGGAGGTCTCTTCCGCCGGTTGAAAGATGCCTCGGCAGTGGACGGGAAACGAAATCGTCCCTTGGTCAATCAGAGCCCGGATCGCCCATAGGGCGCCCACCAGCATGGCGGTGTGAGCATCATGGCCACAGGCGTGCATCACGCCCGGGACCTGACTCCGATAGGGGACTTGCTTGCAATCCTCGATGCGCAGCCCATCGAGGTCGGCCCGCATGGCAAACCGCAAGAGACGTCCACCATCGCTGGGCGGCGAGTTCACATCGGCGATGAGGCCGCATTGTTCGGGAGCTACCACCACGTCGATGCCGGCCTCTTCGAGCCATTCCTTCACCTGCCGCGTCGTTTCCCGTTCGCGACCGGAAAGCTCCGGATGCTGGTGCAGGTGGCGCCGGATCGCAATCAGCCGATCCGACAACTTCTCGATTTCGGCGTCCAGGGCTGCGTACCACTCGGACCGGTGTCCAATCGATGCCGCCGCGTCGCCGGTAATCGCCATGGTCTCGTATTGACCTCCCTCCGTCGTCTTATACTTTCCCTCTCTTGCAGTCTACTCCACGAATTCCGGGCGCACCAGCGGCACCACACCGGCAGCATGGCCTCGCTCCAGCAACAAACGGACAGATTCGCGTCCAGCGTCACCGAAGTCGAGTGTCCATTCGTTGACATACATGCCGACGAATCGGTCGGCAGCCGCTTCATCCAGACCACGACCGAACTGGAGAGCGTAGGCCAGAGCGTCCTCCCGGTGATCCAGTGCATACTGGATCGATTCTTTGAGGAGCCGTTGGACGTCGCGCATCGTCGCCTCTCCCAGATCACGCCGCAAGGCATTGGCACCTAGTGGCAGAGGAAGTCCCGTCTCGGATTTCCACCACTTGCCCAGGTCCTCGACGAGTTGCAAGTTGGCCGCACGGTAAGTCAACTGGCCTTCGTGGATCACGAGCCCCGCGTCGATCGGTTGGCCATCATGCGTTCCCTGAGCCACGACATCCAGAATCTGGTCAAACGGAACGATGCGATAGGAGAAGTCACGGCCAAGCCGAAGTCGTAACGCGAGGAACGCCGACGTCCACGTTCCCGGAACAGCGATCGTCGCGTCGGCGAGATCCTCAAGGGTCCGCGAATCCCTCGCAACGACAATCGGACCGTAGTCGTCGCCCATGCTGGCTCCACACGAACACAGCACATATTGCTCGGCCAAATGCGCATAGGCATGGATGCTGATCGCCGTCAGTTCCAGCTCGCCCCGCACGGCTCGCCGATTCAGTGTCTCAATGTCGACCAATTCGTGCTCGAACCGATACCGCCCCGTGTCAATCTTGTCTCGAGCCAGTGCATAGAACATGAACGCATCATCGGGATCGGGGCTGTGCCCTACGCGGATCAACTTCTTGTCATTCGCCATCGTTACCTCGTTCGTTCCTAGTCGTGGCAAGAACCTGCGAGCACCCTCCCGTGGCCGTGCCTCCAGACACTTTGGCTAACCGCGGCTCTGCGTGTGGCTGTAACAGGGAGCGAGGCCCCCCTCCGGCGCACAGCCGCGCATCGATCTTGACAGGCAGGAGTTGGTTTTGGTAGTGGGGTCCTACGCGCCGACTCCCGCCGGTGAGAACGCGGCGTCTCCTCCGATAGGCGCAGATGTCCTTTTCCCATGCTGATCGGGCCACTCCGAATGCAAACGTTGCGACCGCTTCGAGTCATCACCCGGCTGCGATCGGTCTTTGTCCCGGAACTTCCGGGGCTCCCGCTCTTGCTGGGCGCCCTGCTCCTGGGCGTTGGCTCGTTTGCGACCCGGGCTTTCGCCGAAGCAACATGGTTCTCCCAACCTCATCGCGGGACCGTCACGCAGAAGGCCGCCATCTATTACTCAGGCCCCACACGCCTCGATTATCCGTGCGGGAGACTCCTGCAAGGAGCGACTGTCGACGTCTACGGGACCACCGACGATGGTTGGCTCGCCATTCGGCCTCCCGATGACGCGTTCTCGTGGGTCCTCGCCGAGATGCTCGAGCCGACTAGCGACCCCGAACTGTACCGAGTCACTCAACCTCGAGCCATCGCCTGGATCGGCAGTCGACTCGAAACGCCCGAACATTATCGGTGGCAAGTGCAACTGAAACCAGGAGACACCGTGGTCGTTCAGAACGACCATCCCGAAAATGCGCCGGTCGAAGGAGCTCCGTCGTGGCGAAGGATCGAGCCTCCTTCGGGCGAGTTTCGATGGATCCGACAAGAGGTGCTCGAGGCCTCTTCAGTCGCCCAGGCGGCTCACTGGAAACATGTCGATTCACGAGGAGTGGGGCACTCTAACGAAGCCCGGATCCGGCGCGAGCCGCCCAGGTGGACAGAACCCGAAGCCACCCCCATTCCCAAGGACCGAGTCTTCGACGGTTCCTCCCCAGTGCAACCTGCATCGGCTTTCTCTGGCGAAGCGCGTGACCAACTCGTGGCACTCAAAGCGGCGCTCGCTTCCGAACTGGCCCAGGACCCCTCCCGCTGGCAACTGGAACCCCTATTGGCACGAGCTCAGCGACTGGCCGGCGAGTCAGAAGCAGAAGTCCGGCGGGAGGCCCTCGCCGTCGAAGCCTCGATCACTCGGCTTCAGCAATGGCGTCGCGAAGCCGAACGTATCCAAACCTCCGGGCGATTGGCATTGGCAATGGCGACCGAATCGAAGGAGACTGACTCTCTCAAGCAGCTCGAGTTCGATGGCGTGGGGTATCTGGTTCCTGTCCACTCGAGCCGCCAAGGGGTTCCTCCCTTTGCGCTCCTGGACGACCAAAACACGATGGTGGCCTTGGTCCAAGCGAGGCCGGGCCTGCGACTCCACCGCTATGCCAACCGAAGGGTCGGCATTTATGGGAGCAGGCGAGAAAGTGGCACCACGCCTCCCCTGCTGACAGCCCGTCGCGTCGTCGTGTTATCCGATGACCAATAGCGGCATTCGCTTTTTTCCCGTCGTCACGATTGTCCGGGCCAGGTCGTTTGGGTGAGGGACCTCTCCCCCACCCGAGCAAAACTTCCGACTTTCTCTCCTGGAAAATCTTGCCTCGATGGTATTCCCGTTTAAGCTAGATTTCATCGTTGAGGCTATTGGAAACATCGAAAGCCGACAACAGACGGGGCTGCAAGCTTTTCGGGTTGGTTCTACTTTGACGGGAGCCTCTTCCATGAGTCGCAATTTGAGCTTCAATACTCGCAAGTCGCTTTGCAATCAATTGGGTGAAGCCGCGGGGAATGAGGTGGCGGATCTGCTGCAGCAGTTGGTTCGCCGCGTCGAACTCTTGGAACGCACGAAAGTCGACGTCACGCCCATCGTGCCGGCGCTGGGGGACCGCCAGGGCGTGCCCGCGAAATCGCAGACAAGTGGCAACGTCTGATCCTCGCTTCAGGGCCGAAGCTGGCTGATGAACCTGAGGTAATGAGCCTCGAAGAGATCGAGGTTGCGCCCGAAGACCGCCGCAAAGTCGCTCCAGCGATCTCCCGCCGTGTAACGCGTGAACGGCGTCCGCGTCGCAGTGCGCTTGAGGTAGCGAATATACTTTTGCGGCTGGGTTTCCGAGAGATAGAACGTGAGTGCCCATGCTTCGGCGTACGCGGACTGGGGATCGGAGGAGAAGAGCCGATCGGAGGAGAGGAATTCTTTGAGTGAGCCGCGAGGACGCGTTTTGGCATATCGCTGGAATGCCGCCAGCATTCGGCGATTGATGCGCGTACGGCGATCGCGATAGTGCGGCGCGTCCCAGACTCCGCGAGCTTCGAACATTGTCGCCAGGCCCTCGGCTACCCATCGAGGAGGCGGTGCATAGCGAGCATGGATGCCAGTGTTGTATGCCGTCTGATGCGTCGCTTCATGGATGATGGTCTCTGCGTTTTGATACCAATTGGCGCTGGATCGTCCGGCCGTCAGGTCATAAAGCAAGATGCGGTTGCTGATCGGCGAATAGTAACCGATCGCCTGGCTGGGCAGTCGAGCTCCCGTGCTGCGCGCATATTGCAAGAACTCGTTCCGATCGGGAAAGACGACGGCGACGAGCGGGAATTGAGGTGGTTGGGGACGGAAGCCGCGAGTTCCGAAGTAGTGGTGGAAGGAACGGTAGAGCTCTTCGAACCTGCGAGCCCACAAATCGCGCTGTCCCACCGGATGCACGACGAGATAGTGGCCTGTTCCGGAAACTTGGAAACGCTTGCCGAACTCCTTTTGCAGGCGCGACCGCATTTCGTTCGGCTGGTAGCCGCGAAAGGGCCCGGGAAGGCGCCGGTAGTCGCGAGCGAGCTTCGGGTCGATCTCCCGCAGGAATCCGTCTCGCGTCAACAACTGGACGGACCGCGTGGACGCCGCCAGGGCCTGCCCCTCGAGCCACTCGTTGTGGATCCGCAGCCGAACGACGACGCCGTCCGCGGCCGCAACCGGTCTGGCTGACGGACCGAGAATCACCAGCAGACAGAAAACGTATCGGCGCGACCATCTCCATGCCTCGAAGTCGACCATCATCGGCTCCCGCTATACCTGTCATGCCATCCCGCGGGCATCTTCGTGTCGGCAAAACACGATACCCACTTGGAAACCTACCTTCTAATCCGCTTCCCACGCTCGGCCAGGTGGCAGCGCCGTCGTAGCCGCTCGCTCTAGCTCTGCTTACAATGAGGGTTGAAGCGATTTTGTCGGCACTTCCTCTTGGTGGCTGCCGGAACAAGGAATCGGGAAAACGAGAACGAGATCGAACCGTGCACGTGTCCCATGCCCAACATCGACGACGCCTCGGCTGGACCATCTCTATCGGGTGGACCAAGTTGGTCGGCGGCGCCATCGTCGGACTCACGCTCGCCGCCGGGCTGGGCGTGACACACCCTCGTCCTGTGGTGGCCCAGGAGGATGGCACGTCCAAAGCTCCCTTAAGCGACCAGGTGGATCGTCTGGTACGTCAAATGGCGCAAGGGTCGCGTGTACTGCGCGATCGAGCCGAAAAGCAACTGATCGAACTCGGGCCCGATGTCCTCGTTTATCTCCCGCCCATCGATCGTCAGATGCCCGAGGAATTGAAGGTGCGCCTTCGGCGCATCACCTCGGCGTTGGAAGATCGGTTGGCCGAATCGGCTTGGAAAGCCCGGCGTTTTTCCCTGTCGGGCAAGCGTCCGATTGCCGAGTGGCTCAAAGAGATCGAGAAGCAGACCGGCAACCGGCTCGTGGCGGAAGATCTTCCAAGTGGCCCTGTAGACGTCGAATTGCCTGAGACAGATTTTTGGCCGGGACTCGACCGGCTTCTCGATCAGTGGCAACTCGATGTCGACATCTACGGCGCACACGTCGGCGCGTTGACACTCGGACGACGCCTCCCCGACCGCCTCTCCCGCGCTAAACGCGCCGCCTATGCAGGGCCGCTGCGCATCGAAGCAACCCGAGTGCAACTCGCCCGCGATTTGCGAGCAGCTCGCCCAGCTACGGCACTCGTCGAACTGGAACTCGCTTGGGAACCGCGAGTCGCTCCGATCGCCGTTGAGTTTCCAATGTCCGAGTTTTACACCATCGACGGTGCGGGAGCGCGCCACGAGTCGACGGCGGGAGGGGCCACACCCACGTTTCCCGTCCGGCCCGGCATGTCAGCGGTTACCTTGGCCATCCCTTTCCCAGCACCCGATCGTTCCGTGAAGAGATGGACGCGGATGGGCGGCGCCTGCCGCCTCCTCGTGCCGGGCGAATTGGCCGAGTTCGAATTCACGGACCTTTCCAAGCCGTCGGTGCAGAAGAAGGCGAGTGTCCAAGTCCGTTATCAGAAGATCGTTCAAAACGGAGACGTATGGGAGTTGAGATTGGACTTGGAGTACGACGAAACGTTTACTGGTCTCGATTCGCATCGCGGATGGGTCGAGGACAATCCGATCTACCTGATCGGACCCGACGGAAAGAAACTCGAACCGTTGGGACTGGAGCTGACCCAGCAGACGCGCCACGCGATGGGGTTCGCATTCTTGTTCGATCTCGAGGACGAACCGGCTCGCTATAAACTCTTCTATGCCACGCCCGCGAAGATACTCGAGAAAGAAGTGAAGTTCGAATTGCCGGAGATCGACTTGCCGTGAATCGCTCGCCGACGCTCGAGACCGCCTCCCACGTGCCGGAAGAAGCAGCGCCGTTCCTCGTGAGCGGCACGTTTGAATTCTCTCAGGGGATTCGGTGGCGTGTTGCCGTCATCTTGGCATCCCTGGCAATCATTGGCACGGCTTCCCTGTTGGACATTCGGGGCGAGCGGCGTGTGCAGTTCCCCGGTGAGGGATGGACGGTTCCGGAGCTCTGCACTTATCATCGGCTGACCGGGTATGATTGCCCAGGTTGCGGCATGACGCGTAGTTTCATATCCATGGCACACGGACAATGGCAACGGGCGTGGCATTATCATCCGTTCGGCTCGGTTCTCTTCCTTTATATCGCCGCTCAAGTTCCATTCCAAACCTGGCAAATCATGCGACTGCGCAGGGGCCGTGCACTCCTTCGCGTCGAACCGTGGCACAGCCGCCTCGTGATGGCGTTCTTGATCCTCTTCTTGGGGTTTGCCATCTGGAGACTGCTTGGCCAGGTACATGAGATTTGGGTGAAACTCTAAACTACCGTGTGCGATTCTAGGAGAAAGCACATCTCGGCTCGGCAAGAGCCTCGCCCTCCCAATCTATCAAATTGTTCACAGATGATGGCACATATGTCTTCCTGTTTCTCGGTTACACAGAATATTGGTAGGTCAACCAACTCATGTTGAAACGCATCGCCTACGCCGGAATGAACGGCAACGTTTGGGATGCCGGAGAAGGCCCCGTGAGCTTGCTGGTCCACGGGTTTCCCCTCGACCACACCATGTGGAAATACCAACTGGAAGCACTTCCCGCCGGACGCCGCGTCGTCGCACCGGACTTGCGCGGGTTCGGAGGGAGTGATGGAGAAACAAGTGATCCGATGACGATGGAGCAGTTCGCCGACGATCTAGCAGCGCTGCTGGATGCTCTGGCCATCAACGAGCCGATCACGTTATGCGGTCTGTCGATGGGAGGCTACATCGCGCTGGCATTTTGGCGGAATCACCGAGACCGCTTGAAGCAGCTCATCTTGTGCGACACCCGCGCGGCGGCGGACGATGAGGCGACCAAGCGGACGCGCGAGTTGACGGCTCGCCGAGCTCTGACGGAAGGCTCAGGCTTTCTGGTCGACGCCATGTTACCCAAGTTGTTCGCTCCGGAAACGCTCCAACGGCAAAGAGCCGATGTCGAGTCGATTGCCGACGTGATTCGCTCGACGCGTCCGGAAACGGTTGCCGGAGCACTGCGGGGCATGGCCGAGCGGCGCGACAGCACCAGCGACCTCCCGAACATCGAGCTTCCAGTGCGTGTGATCGTCGGAGAACAAGACGTCATCACACCTCCAGAGGAGATGCGAAGCATGGCCGAGGCGATCCCACATGCCACGTTTCATTCGATTCCCAGAGCCGGACACATGGCTCCCTGGGAAGCACCGGAGTCGTTCAATCCGCTGCTGTGGGAGTCTCCCTCATGACCTCATCGAATTCGGCCAGAAAGCGTTCGCGTTCCTGAGACGCCAGATCGCGGTTGGGCAGACGCACGCCCCCCATCGGAATACCGGCTCGCGTCACAATCGCCTTCAAAGCCGCCAGAAATGGCCGGTTGATGATGGTGCGCACAATCCGGACGCCGTGCAATTGGTGCCTTCGCGCGCCTGGGAGATCGCCTCGGTCCAACGATTCGAAGACGCCCCGAAACACGCTTGCGGCAACGTTGTAGGTGCTGCCGATGGCGCCTCGAGCCCCCAGTACGGCCGCCGAAAGGAGCGCCTCATCGACTCCCCAAAACAATGTGGCTCGTCCGTCATTCCAGTGCAGACAAATCTGGAACTCATCGAGTTCCTGCGATGTAAACTTCATCCCGGCCAGTGTGGGAATCTGGGTTTCGGCCAAAGCCAGGTACTCGCCCATCGGAAACGCAGCACCGGTCAGTGACGGGATGTGGTAGTAGTAAAACGGTGTCTTCGGAGCGCCGGCAGCCACATAAGCACTCGATTCGACAAGGGCCGCCGGCGAATCGATTCGGAAATAAGAAGGAGGCTTCGCCGAGATTCCATCGGCGCCGATCGACTCGGCATGGGCAGCCAGCTTCCGTGCGGTCACGACACTGTTGTGTCCCACTTGCACAATGACCGTCATTTTTCCTTTGGCCGCCTTCACGAATGCTTCGGCCAAAGCGCATCGTTCGTCAAACGTAAGCGAGGGACCTTCGCCTGTCGAGCCATTGACGTAGAGGCCGTCGAGTCGTTGATCGAGGTAGTATTCGACCAGTGCCGGTACTTGTTCGACGGCGACACTTCCGTCCGGCCGCATCGGCGTGAGCGTCGCGGCAAAGAGTCCCTGATGATTGGTTGTATACATCGTGGCAGTTTCCTGGAATGAGATTCGACAGCTTTCAAGATTGACAAGGCTCGGTGATACGAGCCCGACTCCGGAATCGGCCGTGACGGCGCTTCGACCGATCTTGTTATACCCTGGACGACGCCGTCGCAACACCACCGGGGCCGTTCGCCGAGGGTACGCTTGCCGGAGCCAAAGGAAGCTCCCTGATTTGCTTCGTTGACTCGAGCCAGAGGCATGGTATCCTGGCGAGGGGGCTCACGAACCGGCCTGGGGGCATCCGTGAGGCGGGAGGCGACTGCGTGGACTTTCTTCTGATCTTGGCGGTCGTCCTGCTGATCGTCGTATTCGTCGGCCACGGGCTGTGGGTGTTGGCGGCACTCGTGTTTCGAGCCCTGCGAGGCGTCACGCGACAGGGTGCGATCGAAAAACTCCCCTGCCCGAGATGCCAAAACTTCTTGGACGCCGCCGGAACATGCCGGTCGTGCGGATGGTACCCGCGCCTTCCTACCGAGAGCGAATGCCGCGTCGTCGCGGCTCGACTGGAAGAGGATTATCTCCAGGGGAAGATCGGCGAAATTCCGTATCGCATTGCCGTCCAGGCCTTGCGCCATGCGCAGCGTGCCACCCGAGCTGCCAGTGAGGAAGTGGCACCCTCGCCTGAAGCGACACCGACACACGCTCCCGTCGCCACGCCGACATCGCCGACCGCATCGACCCCGCTCGACGAGACCGACATCGTCGTCGCGCAGCTTGTTCCCACCTCGCCACAAACTCCCGCACCCGACCAACAGACGACGCACGATTCGCAGGCCGTTTCCCAGGGCGAAATCACACCGCCGGTCGAACCTTCGGTACCGGAGCCGACGGCGCCGGCTTCTCTGGGCACTCCGGTCCACCCGCTAGAGGCTCCCGAACCACCTCCCCAACCCCCGCGTGTTCGTCCGGCTCTCGGGGCGATGTTGCAGGCGTTCATGGAGGAACGCAACATCCGTTGGGGCGAATTGGCCAGCGGCATCCTGATCGTCGGCAGTGCAATCGGGCTCGTCGTCAGCCTTCGCGAAACCTTGCGAGCCCTCAGCGACCAGATTCCCTACTTCCCCGCCCTCTTGTTGATGGTGGGCATCGCCGCTTTTCAAGCAGCAGGCCTCTACACACTCAAGAAGTGGCGACTCCGCTCGACCAGTCGTGGTGTCTTGATCATCGGTCTATTCCTGGTGCCTCTTGGATTCGCTGCCGGGTTGGTGCTGTCGGGCACGGGAGCATCAGCGGTACCGCTGACAAGTCCATGGTACTGGACAGCCTTGGGAATCGGCGTGTTGGGCTACGGAATCACGGTCACGCTCTCGGCGCGAGCGTTGGATCCCATTTCTTGGCTCCCGTTGACGCTCGGCGTACTGGGACCCTCGATCGGTCAGCCCATTATCGACCGGCTCGAGTGGCCCGAAGCGACGGGGTTCCACTCGCTTCTGTTCCAGGGTGCTCGCTTCGCGCTGCCCATGGCCACGTTCCTGGCTGCCGTCTTGCTCCAGCTTGCGCAGATAGCCGGCCGGCGGCGTCTGGCACGCGTGACGGTGCACCGCACGTGGCTCGTGTTGAGTTGTGCCACGTTTTCGCTCGCGGTCAGCGCCGTGTGGCTGGTGACGCGCTCGCCGTCCCACGGAAAGGCACTCGCCGAAATCAGTCCATGGATCTCGCTTGCGCTGACGGCGCTCGGAGCGACCGCCCTGCTTGTCATGCAACGTACCGAGGACCGCACGCTCGCAACGATTCGCGTGACGGCACTGGCCATCGTGCTACTCGCGTGCTTCGGGATGCTCGGTTTGCTCGCCATCTCCTGGCCTCGGATCGACTTGCTCCTCACTCATGCACTCTTCCTGGGAACGATCTGTCTTGTTCTGGTGAAGTTCGTCGGTCGTCCGTGGCCCGTGGCAGGAGCATATGTCGCTTTTTCGATTGCGTCGCTACTTCTGTTTCTTGCCATAACAGGTCCTGTCGACTGGCAGGTGCCCTCGGGACACGCATTGGCGCGCGCATTGACGATGGGCCGAAGTGGCGCATGGCTATTCGGTTGTGCGGTGATCGCCTGCGCAGCGGCTCTGGTCTTGGCGCGGATCCGACGGGACGGCCTGGGAAGAGCCCTGATCGGGGCAGCCTGCGCGCTGGCAGCGATTGCCTATCCCATCGCCGTCTATGCAGGTTTCTGGGGAGGCGAGGACCTCGACTGCGCCACGGCCGTCCTCGCCCTCACCGCCATAGCCACTCCGGTCACTCTCTTCTTCGACCGGAAGCCGACTCTCGGATGGATGGTTAACGGTCTTTGGCTTTTGTGGTGGGGACACGTCTTTTGGATGCGCACCGACGGGCTCGTCTGGTTTACTCGAGCCGGTTGGCTCATCCCGGACAGAGTTGTGGCATGGCTGCTGGTGCACGCGTTGTCGGTCTCGTTCGTCTTCGCCGTCGTGGCATGGCTGCATCGCCGCGATGCGCGGCAGGTGGTTTGGACTCGAGCCGCTTTGGGGCCCGCTTTTCTGACGACGGCTCTCGCACTTTTGTGGTGTTGTTTCCGCGCGCCTGAGCCTTTGGCATACTACGCGAGTGTTTTGGCGGGTGCGACGGTAGTTTTTGCCTTGGGATTCGCCTTACTTCGGAGCACCGCGGTCTACATGGCCGCCGATATTCTAGCGTCCTTAACCGTCGCCGTGGCAACGGCCGCTTGGGTCACCGGCGACTTGCCAACATGGAACAGTGCGGCCTGGTGGCAGGAACGCCGCGTCTGGGAGTTCGTCGTCGCGGCTGTGGGAGTGTGGTCCTTTCTTGGACTTCTGGCCTTGGGTTTGGGGCAGCGAAGGCCAAGTTGGCGCCCGTGGTTTCCCCGCCCTCAATGGCAGGTATCGCCTGCCGTGAGTCTCCTTGCAACGTTCGCACTGGTCTTCTTAGCCGAACAGGCATGGCAGGAAGTGGCTCAGACGGAGTTGGGACTAACCGGCCAGCTTTTCTGCAAGGACACGTGGGAGTTCGCGCCTCGCGTGCCGGCTGCATTCTCCTCGGGATTCGCTCTGCTGGCGGTTGTGGCGGCGATCTCCGCCCTTCGCTGGTCTCGGCAGTACTACCACAGCGCCGTGGCCGTGATGGCAGTGTCGGCGGCCGGCACAGCCTACGGAGTCGCCCAAGTCTCGCCACATCCGGGCGCCTTTCCGGTCCTATTGATGAGCCTGGCTGTTCTGACGTGGCTTTGGAATGGCGCGTTGGCTTGGAAGCCGGCGAGGCGTTGGTGGCTTGGTCCTCATGCGGATCGGCCCTCCAGTGTGGTCAGCATCAGGGGACTCACGTTCGCCCTGTGCGGTGGCGGAGTCGCTGGCGGCGTCGTGTTCGCCACCGCGCGACTGGTGGGAGGAAGCGAGATCGCCGTCCCGCCGTGGCTGCCTCCAAGGTGGCAAGGTCTCTATTGGGGCATCCCGATGGGAATCGTAGGAGCCGCCGGGATGACGGCAGCGTGGTCTGATCGGCGCTGGCCGCCGCTCGCCCTGGGTGCCGCCTGTTTCCATATCGCTGTCAGCGTCGTCATGACTGCATGGCTGGCTGTCGTCGCACCACAGGCCGCAACCGTGGAACGCTGGGAACTTCATCTGAGTGCCGCGATCCTGGTGGGCGGAATCGTAACCACTATCTGGCTCGCGTGGCACAACCGCGGGTGGTTCGAGGGTGAAGGGGCACTTGCAGCGCTGCGCATCTACCTCAGCGTCGTGGCGATCGCCGCAACACTGCTGGCAGCAGAGACGAGTGTGTGGCACTGGACACACGCTACAACTCTTTTGGCGGTTTCGAGGACGTTCCCGCTTTGGCCGGCCGTCGCAGGGCTGATCGCCTGGTGGTTCGCCGTGTGGAAGTGGAGTGGCAGTATCACGAGGAGCGGCGATGCCGGTGGTGTGGAGATTCGCGGTTTGTCCTTGGCGTGGATTCGGATGCTCAAGGCCTTCGCCCGGTTCGCCCTCGTTACGCTGGCAACATTGTCGCTCACGGCCACCCTTTCCCTAAGCGGCTTCTCGGCCGTCGACGGGCTCGCCGTGGCCTGGACCGCTGCCATGCTGGCGATGGTCGTCGTTTCCTTTCACCGCCGCATCCGGTTGCGACTCGAGCGCACCCTGGATCCCGCCGGACGCAGCAGCCGGTGGTCGCTGGACTCCGAGTGGGAGACGATCGCGTGGATGGCCTTGGTAGCAGTGGCCGGCATATACGGGTTCGTCACCATTCCTGGATTCTCTTGGTGGACGGCTGGCATGGTGGCGGGATGGATGTTGTCTGGGGCGGCACTCGGAATGGCATACCGCCGTCGGATCTACGGATACGGATTGCTGGTGGCAGGGTTCTTCGAAGGTGCGGCCATCGCGAATGGGGTGAGCGGGCTGTCGGTGATGACCGTCAGCGATCTCTTATGGTTGCCTTTGGGCGGATTGCTCCTAGCAGCCATGATCTGGTGTGAAGTCGAATTGTGGCATCAGGCCAGACGAGAGTGGGAGTGGCTGGGGCGGGCCGCCTTTCCCCGACCGCACGTGCTCGGAGTGGCGGCAACTCTTGCGGGAATGATGCTCCTTGCGGCGTTGATCATTGCCGGGACGATCTGGAATTGGCCGCCAGCACCCGGCACGGCTCCTCGCCTGGCAACGTGGGTCGGCGTTCCCGTGATGGTGCTCTCGGCGGCCGCCTCAGTTCGACTCTTTTGGGACCGAGTGACACTAATCAGTCTCCCAGCGCTTCTTGCAGTGGGATCGGTGGCCATCGCTGCCGTGTGGGAAGGCGCGTTGAAGTCCGGACTCCCGTTTCTCTGGGGCACGACGAGTGAGCGGTTCATCGTGGCCTTGTGGGTCTCTTTGGCTGCATATATGGCGGGTGCCGCCAGCGGGACGGTGGCGTTGGCGCGAAGACTTGAACGTCGATCAGGGACGTTTTGGGAAGGGGTGGCCGGTCAGTGGCAGCGCATTCGATCCACATGGATCTGGTTGTTACCGGCCGGTATCGCCCTCTTGGCGGTAACTGTGTTTCCGCTCACGGTTTTTTCCGGCGACCGGCCTGCTCGGATCGTCGCCGCTTGTGTGCCTTTGGCAGGGGTACTGGCCGCATGGACACTATCCCGGGTGGGAGCTGTCGTGGCTTTGCGCACTACGGCGCTGGTGTTCGGAGCCTTGATGATGGTCGGGCTTGGTTGGGCCGCCATGGATGGGCCGCCGAAGGCGGGCGGCGAAGTGCGTTATCTGGCGCAACTGGCTATCGTGCTCCTGGTCACCGGCGTCCTTTACCAGGTCGGTGTGGTACGTCTGGCGTCATCGACGAGCGTGTGGGTAATGGTAGCGCGCCGTGTCGCGATGGCTGTCTTCGCGCTGGGAGCACTCGCGGGAGTGGTCCTGGTGATGCGCGAGGCGAGTCTCTTCCTTTCGGGAAGAACCGTCCCCTTGGATGTGCCTCGGTTGGTCGTCTTGAGCCTCGCGATCGTCGCCACGGCGGGCGCGTTGTTGACGGCAGCCGTTTTCCCCGGTCGCGATCCGCTGGGGCTGAGCAAACGAGGCCGAAAGGGCTACGTCTATGCTGCCCAAGTGTGCCTGGCGCTGGCCTTCGCTCATGTCTATTTCGTCAAGCCCACCTGGTTCCAGACGGTGCTGCAACCCTATTGGCCGTACGGCGTGATGGGGCTGGCGTTCCTGGGAATCGGCATCGGCGAGTGGGCGCGCCGACGCGGCTACCTGGTTCTGGGCGAACCGCTCCAGCGGACCGGTGGATTTCTGCCCCTCGTTCCCGCGGTGGGAATCTGGCTCGAGGCCGGTCGCACGGATCAGGCTTTGACGTATTTTCTTGCCGGCGTGGTCTACGTCGGGTTCGCCGCGATGCGCAAGTCCGTCGTCTCGGCGGCCGCTGCAGCTCTTTTCGGTAACCTCGCCTACTGGTTACTCCTCAAGGATTTCGATCTCACCTTCACCGACCAACCGCAGTTGTGGCTCATTCCACCCGCGCTTGCGGTCCTGATCGCCGGTGAACTCAATCGCCGCCGGCTAACCGAAGCACAACTCACGGCTCTGCGTTATACCTGCATTGTCTTGGTTTACTTGAGTTCCAGTGGTGAGACATTCTGGCGTTTGTTGGCTCCGAGCGAGCGGACCGAGTGGCTTCGTCCGATTCTGCTGCTGACGTTTTCGCTGGCCGGCGTGTTCGCAGGGATCTTGTTGCAAGTGCGATCGTTCTTGTTCTCGGGACTGACATTCCTGCTGCTGGCGATGGTTGCCATGGTTTGGAATAGCGCTCGGCTCGTGCAACACACCTGGCCGTGGTGGGCGTTCGGCGTCTTGATGGGCATCGGCATCCTGGTGCTGTTTGGCATCTTCGAGCGGCATCGGGATCGGTTACGCGAACTGGCCGAGCGCCTGCAGCAATGGGAAAAGTGAAAAGGGTGGGGAACCGAGCCGCGGAGGGGGTATCTCGCAAAGAGAGCACCTCGCAGAGCCGCGGGGAACGCAGAGATGGTCGGTTAAGAGAAAACGGGAAGCCATCACGAGGATGACTTCCCGTTCTTCCATGCCTGTGGCAATGCGCCAAGCAGCGAGTTGCTCAATCTCGGTACTCGCCCTGCTTCAGCAACCGTCGGCGAAACGGCATATCGGACTGAATGCCGTAGGGTGTCATCAGTTGCTGAAGGACGTGGTAATCGATGTTTTCCTTCAGGAACATCGAACTGTTGTCCGCGAACTGCACGTTCACGCCTCCGGAGTGGTAGGATGAGGGTCGAGCGTAAAGAGGTCCACCCGGTCCCTGTCCTTGCCGCGCGGTGAACGCGTTGCCATTGATGCGAGCGGCGGGAGGCACCGGCGTGATCGCGGCAATGATGCTGCCGTTGGACACGTGGGGATGTTCGGTCTGCGACGAATTCTCTTTGGCGTAGATCCAGACGAACAACGTGTCGAATCGCTGGCCGGGTCGAGCGGTATAGGTCAACGGATTGACGCGATCGCTCGGCGTATAGTAATTCATCGTCGTCTGCGACCACTCGAGCGGCCCGACGTTCGTCCAGTACCCCGCTTGCAGGTTTTCTGAAATCAGCAGGGTATGCGAGGTACCATCGCGGACATCCGACGGAGTGACTCGGGCTTGTCCGAGGTATCGAGGCGGCGTCCCGTAGTTCTGGTCAATCCGGTCGAGGAAGATCCCATCGGCGAATCGCTGGGCAACGGGGGTGTAGTCGGGGTGCACGAGTGGGTTGGGACCATTCGGCAGCGGTGCGAAGCCACCATTGGCCACGTAGTAGTTCGTCGGCTGTTGCTTATTCTGGAAGGTACCCGAGGGACAGACCGAGATATCGATGTAGAGGGCCCCTCCCTGGCCGGCAAGGTAACCTCCCTTGGCCGCCTCGACAATGTCGGACTTTTCAACATACGGCAAGACGGCTCCGACCCAACTCACCGCCAGATAACCAGGAGCAACATCGATCTTGAGCAGTTCCTGGGATCCGGGATAGTGCTGCTTGGCACTTTCATAATTCAGGACCGCCAAGCCCCAGTTGCGCATGTTGTTCTTACACTGGGCCCTTCGAGCGGCTTCCCGCGCCATTTGGACCGCCGGCAACAACAAGCCGACCAGGATCCCAATGATGGCTATCACGACAAGCAACTCCACCAGGGTGAAGCCTTTTCGATGACGGCGCGACATGAATAGATTCTCCTTGCTGACAACGGCTGCAGAGCGCACGAGGCAATGCAATGAGGACGATGTGCCACGATCCCACTAGCCGAACAGACCCCGCCCTGACTCCCACTAGTATACTGGCACCCGTGAGTGCTCGCAAGTATTGAACGGCCCCACTCCGCCAGGGCCGAAACCCTCGATGTGGGTACCATCTGCCGAGCTTCTCAGGAAGGGTGCCTCAACCATCGACCAGTCAGCGACGTGTGGCAAGCCGCCACCTCCTGAGGTGTTCCGGCAACGACGAGAGTGCCTCCATTTTCGGCAGCGCCCGGCCCCAAGTCGATCACATAGTCGGCTGCCTGAATCAGTTTCGGGTGATGCTCAATGATGATGAGCGAGTGTCCAACGGCCAGCAGGGAATCGAAACAGTCGAGGAGTTTCACCAGATCGGCGTCATGGAGACCGGCCGAGGGCTCTTCGAGGAGAAAAAGCGTGCGTCCGCGTGCGCCGGCGGCCAGGTGCCCGGCCAGCTTGAGACGCTGCCCTTCGCCGGAGGAGAGAGTCTCCAGGGGCTGGCCCAAGCGGAGATAATCGAGGCGCACGTCCATCAGCCGCTGGAGCCGAGCTTGCACCTTTCGTTCGCCACGAAAGAAGCGAAATGCCTCGGCCACGGTCATCTCCAGAACTTCAGCGATATTCTTCCCGCGATAAGTGACCTCGAGGATGCGCTCGCGAAACCGCCGCCCTTGGCACACCGGGCAGGTCACTCGGACACTTGCGAGGAATTGCATATCCACGGTAAGACTTCCCTCGCCCTTACATTCCTCGCACCGCCCCCCTTCGACGTTAAAACTGAAGTCCCCTGCCGTGTAGTTGTGGATCCTCGCATCGACCGTCTCGGCAAAGACCCGCCGAATCTCTCCGAAGACTCGCGCATACGTGGCCGGGTTGGAACGGGCGACCTGCGCCGGAGGTTGCCGGTCGATCCAAACGACCTCGTCAAGCTGTTCACTCCCTTCCAGGCGGTCCAACGGCAACGGCTTGGGACCAGCCTTTCCCATCCGCCGTCGAAGTTCGGCATAGAGCGTCTGATGAATGAGCGTACTTTTGCCGGCTCCGCTGACGCCGGTGACGGCGCATAGCACGCCGAGGGGAAAACGGACGTCGATGTTCTTCAGGTTGTGCCCGGAAGCGCCGTAGAGCGACAACCATCCTCGAGCTTCGCGGCGCTGGGGACTTCCCGGATCGACTTCACGACGGCCCGTGAGGTAGTCGGCCGTTCGTGTCGTGCCTTGGCGAATGAGTTCGTCGAGCGATCCTTCGAACTCCACCCGTCCTCCCTCAGCACCCGCCCCGGGCCCGATTTCCACGATTCGATCGGCGGCACGCAAGATCAGCTCGCTGTGGTCCACGACGACCACCGTGCTGCCACGATCTCGCAACGTTTCCAACGCGGCGACGATGCGCTGAATATCGTGAGGGTGCAAGCCGGCCGTCGGTTCGTCCAAAACGTAGAGGAGGTTGACGAGACTCGAACCCAACGCTGAAGCGAACGCCACGCGTTGAGCCTCGCCGCGACTAAGCGATTCCATCGGCCGGTTGAGACTCAAGTAACCGACGCCGATCTCCTCGAGGAGCTCCAGTCGCCGCTTGAGTTGGGGCACAAGTGCCTTGGCAATCGGCTGCTGCCAGGCCGCAAACGACAGCGACTCGAGCCATGCGAGTGCGGCCGGAACGCTGAGCCCTTCTACTTGGGTAATGTTTTTTCCGCCGAGTTGCACGGCCAGGCCCTCGGGGCGAAGCCGTGTTCCGCCGCAAGCCGGGCAATCGACGTCTCCCATCCACTGCGTGACCTTCCGCTTGGCCGCACCGCGCGCTTTCGACGCGAATGCCTCAAGTTGGGTTTCCACACCATCGAACTGGCTCGACTGGCAGCCGAACCGCACGATGTCCCGCTCCTTTTGCGAGAGCATGCGCCAGGCCACATGGACGCGGACACCAAGCTGCTTGTGTACACGAAGAAAGTCGTTCAATTGGTACGGGAACGACGCGTCGTGCCATGGAGCCACCGCTCCTCCCAGAATCGTTCGATCCGGATCTGGAAAAATGCGATCCCAGTCCCAATCCTGGGCGGTCCCGCTTCCTTCGCACTCTGGGCACGCCCCAAGGGGACTCCAGGGATTGAACAACTGCGGCTGCGGCTCCGCGACCCTGCAGCGGCACTCCTCGCACGCCCAGTGGACACTGAAACGCCACGAGCGCCACCCCCGCCCGCCAATGTGGCGATCGGCTCCATCGTCCGCCTCCGTCTCCTCCACGAGTACGCAGCAGCGGCCGTCGCCATAGGCGAACGCAGTTTCGAGAGACTCGCGCACGCGATCAGCGGACAATCGGTCGGTGTGCAGTCGGTCGACGACGACCAGCCAACCCGAGTCCCCATCGCCAGCAGGATCTTCGAGTGGCTCCGCGAGCGATGAGAGTTCCACAATTGTGTCACCGGCGACGGCACGCACAAAACCCTCTTCTCTCAAGTCGGCCACCGCAGCGCGGAGATCCTCGCCGGGAGGGAGCGTCCAGGGAAACGCCACTATCAGCCGCCGTCCCTCGGGAAGCCCCATCAGGAAGTGGGCAACCGTCTGAGGCGAATCCTGGCGGACTTCGCGCCCGCAACCGGGGCAGGTGACAATGCCCAGTCGCGCAAAGAGCAGTTGTAACAGCGGCGCAATGTCGGCGACCGTGCTGACGGTGTTACGGCGCCCGCCATGGTCCCTCACCGGTTCCACCGTAACTGCCGGCGGGATCCCTTCGATCAAATCGGCTTCGGGACGATCGAGTTTCTGCAGGAACTGGCGTGTTCTCGCAGGAAAACTTTCGATGTAGCGCCTCTGGCCTTCGGCATAGAGCGTGTCCTTGGCGAGACTCGACTTGCCCGCCCCGCTGACACCACAGATCACCACGAGGCTGCGCCGGGGAATGTCCAGGTCGATCGAACGAAGATTGTGGACGCGCACGCCCCGCAAGCGGATCCCATCCTCGGCACTCATACGCGCTCGGGCACAACATAAGGCGGCCGGTAGGGTCGCGTCAGGAGACGGTTCGCCGCATCGTCATCGACAAACCGCTCGCTCTTGGCATCAAAGACGAGCGGTTTTCCGACAGTGAAAGTCAACTTGGAAACGACATCCGCTGCTTGTTCGCCGGCCATTTGGTAGGCCATTTCGAGGTTCTCCTGAAGCATGGCGAACGATTCGAGGACTCGCGGATGATCTCCCAACAAAGCCGGACGCTGGCGGACCGGAGCCGTCGTACCGAGTCGGTAAGAGATGTTGCCGAGGTGGCACAGGGCGGCCGAATAGTGGGCCGTTTCGGCGTCGCCGTTGACACTGCCGGGGTCGCGCCGCCGCACGCAGTCGATAAAGCTGCCGAACGGACCGCCTGGTGTCACCGATGCGTCCCCTTCGACCCGCACGGGATCGCCGCCTCCCTTCGGATAAAACTTCCCGTCCCGAATCACGCCCTCGGTCGTGTAGAATTCGTTGGCAACTTTCCGAGGCGGCGTGGGCGGTTTGCGTTTTCCAACGAGCCCACGGGTTTCGAACAGGAGCGTGACATCGCCGAACTGCATCACGGTCAGCAGCATGTTGGGCGTCTGCCCGTTGTCGGGACCATCGGGAGTGAAACGACCGCCGACGCTCCAGACTCGCTCGGGAAGGGTGGCTCCTTCGATCGCCCACCGAGCCACATCCATCTCATGGACACCCTGGTTACCGATATCGCCGTTTCCGAAATCCCAGAACCAGTGCCAGTTGTAAGGGTGAAGGTTTGCGTGAAAACGTTGCTTGGGTGCGGGTCCCAGCCAGATGTCGTACTCGAATCCCTCGGGAGGATTCGAAAAGGGGCGGCGGCCGATCGACCAACGCGGCTTGCAGCAGTAGCCTTTGGATACGAGGAGCTTGCCGTACTTGCCTGATCGGACGGCGGCGATCTCTCGGGCTCGGCTCAGACTGCTGCGTTGCTGCGTTCCATGTTGAACGATTCGGCCGTACTTCTTCGCGGCGGCCACGCACTGCCGGCCCTCGAAGACGTTGTGGCTGATCGGCTTCTCAACATAGACGTCTTTGCCAGCCTGGCAAGCCCAAACGGTGATCAACGAATGCCAATGGTTGCAGGTGGCGACCGATACGACGTCAATGTTCTTGTCCTCGAGGACCCGGCGGATATCGGCCACGCACTGAGGCTCTTTGCCGCCTCGCTGAACTACCTGCTTGCTTCGCGATTCGTAGAGACGCGTGTCGGGATCGACGAGACAGGCGACCTCGACCCCCTTCATCGATGCGAACTCGCGAATATGGTGTTGGCCGCGACCGTTGATCCCGGCCACGGCTACACGGATCCGGTCGTTGGCACCGAGGATCTTTCCGGAAGCTCGCGTTCCCGCCACGATCCACAGCGAGGCGGCCGAACTGGCCTGCAAGAAACGGCGCCGATTGTAGCCACGCATGTTGGAGCTCCTTTCGGTGGGGGACATCGTTCTTCAAACCGAGCAGATCTCCGGGCGACGACGCACGACTTCGCGTCCCGGCCAACCCCGCATCTGCTGTCTCGATTACACCAAACGGCGAGGGCATTGTAAAGCCAATGGGAAGGGCTCACGTGTACAACGGTGGTGTGTCCCACAGCACTCTTCTCCCCCCACCGCGCCATCGAGGCGAATTGAGGGCAGGCCGCAACGTCTCGACGAGGCGACCAACCAGAGCGTGGCTCTTGGGCGGAACTTCGCACCACTGGATCGACGAGGCTTCCCGGCGATGCCAACCCGGTGCTTCCTCCAAACGCTTCAGCCAAGGCCGCCAACATTGCGGCTCGACCAAAGCGACAAAAAGCGGAGTTTGGGCTCGCGAATGCACCACAGCGAGTCGCCAGACAAGTTCGGCTGCGTCGATCGCCGAAGCAGCTGAGGACAGGGGGACAGCGGCTGGGAGGCGCGGCCCTGGGGCTCCAGAGCCGGCCGCGTCGGCCAGACGTCCCGATTGCCGGCAGAAGTCCAGCCCTGCCCACCGCACGGCTTGCTTGGCCTGTTTCGGTGCCCCGAAGGTCGTTGCCGCCGCATCGAAGCGTTGAGCCAGTTTCGGATCGAGCAGGATTTCGGGAAGCGGCCGGGCAAATTCCGTCTCGACCTGTTGCACGGCGATCTCGACGGCGTCCCACCAGGGAAACTCGCGCCATGTGACGGGAATTCCCCCTTCGTACCCGGCGTCGGCGTCGCCCGGAGTCGCCTCGCCATCGCCTTGAGCGCTCGTCGGCCAATCTTCGAGTGCCGCCTGAGCCAGCAAGAGCGGCTGCCACTCGTGAGGAGCCACTTTCTTCGCTGCCGACTCCTGAAGTGCCGCTTCGAAAGCGCGGCGAGTCTCCACATCGACGAGTACCCGGTTGGCCGGACACTCGCCATCGATTCCCTTTAGCGCCTTCGCGACGAGCTGCCACAACTGTGTCAGTTCGTCGGGAGGAATCGCCGAGCGAAGCGGTTTGCCCTTTTGCGTGGGAGGAGCCGCCCAGGCGGGATCAGCCGGTCCGTCGAGCGGATCGCCGACAGCTGCTGCCTCGATGCGCTCGGTCGCTCGAGTCACGTACTCCGGAGAAATATCGAAACCGAGAAAGCGACGCCCCAGTTTCTTGGCGACAACCAGCGTCGTACCGCTCCCTGCGAAGGGATCGACCACGAGGTCGTCGGGGCGGGATGACGTGCGGATGATGCGGCCGAGCAACTGTTCGGGCATCTGGCAACCGTGGAATCCCTCGCGTTCCTTGAAAGTGCCGGCGACGCGCGCGTAGTACCAGACGTCTTGGTCCTCGGAAAATCCTTCTGGTACATCCTGAGGACGCAGGATCCACGTGTTGTCGGGCAGTCTTCCTCGAGGATTCGCTCGCCGGTCCCGATAGACCAGTTGCCGTGCCGAGGGGACGCGCAGCGCCGGGTTCTCCGCTTCGAATGTGAAGTGCTCGGGATCCTGGACGAAGTGAAACAGATGCGTGTGCGAGCGAGCGAAACCTCGCACGCAGTGCACGCCGAAGGTGTAATACCAAATAACCCAGCTTCGGCAGTGGAAGCCGCAATCGCGCTGCGCGATCAACTTCAACTCTGCCGCAAATTCGTCACCGATCGCCAGCCAGAACGTGCCATGCTCGCCCAGGACCCTCGCGATCTGTTGCATCCACTTTCGGCACCACTCGAGATAATCTTCGGCCGCGCGACGATCGTCATAGACGTCGTAATCGTAACCGATGTTGAAGGGAGGATCTGCGAAAACGAGGTCGACACTGTCCGCCGGCAACCGTTCCAGACCGGCCAGGCAATCGAGCTGGTAGACGCAACCGGGAGTCAAGACATCCGAGCCAATGGCCATATTCTCCCTTCCTGGTCGAAAGCGAAGAAGTTGAAGTCTTCATTTTTATCAGAATCTTGATGCTCATCCCGCCGGCAGAGAGACCTCTCGTTCTTCGACTCGCCATGCCACGTAGGCCAAGGCCTGAGCAATATCCTCTTCCTTCAGGTATGGGTACGCTTTGAGGATTTCGTCACGGGAGCGTCCGGCTGCGAGCAAACCGATGATCGTTCCGACCGTGGCCCGCAAACCGCGTATACACGGTTTCCCCCATCACGGCGGGCTCAAGTGGAAACGGTCCACTGCCCCACGGATTGTAACGGCATGGATCGACTCGATGCAACCGTTTCGGCGCTCCGATCCGTCGGGCTCCACCAACAGGGACGGTGATTGACGGTGCCTTGGTCACGAGCGACAATCGAGGCGTGCGACGCGATTCCCCAGCCTTTTTTCCCAGCATGAGACTCTCACCATGACGACGAACCACCTCCGCCCCCGATCCTTCCTCTGGCTGGCCTTGTGGACCATCTCCCTTGGCAGTGGCACCCTGTGGTCAACATTCTCTCGCAGCGCGCACGCTGCTCGCCCCAACATCTTGTTCATCATGGCGGACGACCACGGCTACCAGGCTCTTTCGTGCTACGGCAGCCGGCTCAATCGCACACCCAACCTCGACCGGATCGCCAGCGAAGGCATGCGCTTCGATCGCTGCTATGTCACGAATTCGATCTGCGGTCCTTCCCGTGCCGTTATCCTCACGGGCAAGTACAGCCACCTCAACGGATTTCGCACGAACCGCGACCGCTTCGATGGTTCGCAGCAAACGGTGGCCAAGCTCTTGCAAAAAGCGGGCTATCAAACTGCCATGTTCGGCAAGTGGCACCTCAGGTCGACCCCGACCGGTTTCGACTACTATCACATCCTGATCGGCCAGGGGCCCTACTACAATCCGACGATGCTGACGCCCGAAGGACGCGTCAAGCACACCGGTTATACGACCGAAGTGATCACCGATGAGTTGCTCAAGTGGTTCCAAAACGATCGAGATCCGAACAAGCCGTTTTTCGTGATGTACCACCATAAGGCGCCTCATCGCAACTGGCAGCCTGGACCCAAGTATCTGCATCACTATGACGACGTGACCCTTCCGGAACCAGCGACGCTTTTTGACGACTATTCAGGGCGCAGCACACCGGCGAAAACCCAAAAGATGATGGTCGCTCGGGATCTCAATCCCAACGATTTGAAGCTGGTGCCGCAGCGTGGACTCAACCCCGAGCAGCGGAAGCTTTGGGATGCCGCCTATGGACCCAAGAACGAAGCATTCAAGAAAGCCAATTTGAGTGGTCGAGAGCTTGTGCGGTGGAAGTACCAGCGATTCGCCAAGGACTATCTGCGCTGCATCGATGCCGTGGACGACAACGTCGGTCGCGTCCTCGATTACCTCGATCAGTCCGGCCTGGCGAAGAACACGGTCGTCTTTTACACCTCGGACCAGGGGTGGTACCTGGGAGAGCATGGATGGTTCGACAAGCGTTGGATGTATGAGGAATCCTTCCGGACTCCGCTGATGGTTCGATGGCCCGAAGTCATCAAGCCCGGGAGTGTCAATACCGACTTCGCGATGAACCTCGACTTCGCAGAGACCTTCCTGGAGATCGCGGGAGTGGCGGTTCCGAACGACATGCAGGGACGAAGCCTCGTTCCGTTGCTGAAAGGCGAAACGCCCTCCGACTGGCGGCAATCGATGTATTATCACTACTATGAGTACCCTGGGCCGCATTCGGTACGACGGCACTACGGCGTCCGCACGAAGCGGTACAAGCTGATCCACTTTTACGAGCCGGAGGTAAATGAGTGGGAGTTCTACGATCTGGAAAAAGACCCGGACGAACTCCATAGCGTCTACGACGATCCCGAATATGCGGAGGCCGTTGCCGAATTGAAACGGGAGCTGGCTCGGTTGCGGAAGCAGTATGGCGATGACACGCGATAGCGGACGGGATGAGGAACAGTCGGTCGAGGGGAGTCTCGGGCGTGCTCTGGATCCGTCGGTGACGGTACCGTGACGGAAGGTGTCTCGACAACGCGCCCTTGGATGATTCGCCATGCCACGGCGATCCTCGTGGCTGCTCTGCTCATCGGATTGCCGCTCTTTTACGGTGCGCGCCGACTCGACGAAACACATGACAACCGCGTGTCGGTGTGGCTTCCCCATGGTCACCGGCAAACTCGCGATTTCGATTGGTTCACTCGTTCGTTCGGAACGGACCAGGTGATTCTCGTGAGTTGGGATGGATGCCGACTCGACGATCCGCGGTTGGAATGTTTTGCGGCTGCCGTCGAGGCGGACCGGCGGGTCGGCGATTCGGGGCGTCCTTGGGTGGGAGCCGTCTGGACGGGCCAGCGCGTCGCCGAGCGACTCATGGCTCCCCCTGCCAACTTGTCGCGGCGCCAAGTGCGGGGGCGTTTGCAAGGCGTTCTCATCGGTCCCGATGGCGAGTCAACCTGCGCTGTGCTCGTATTGAATGACGTTGGGAATCGGCACCGAGGAGCCGCACTGGAGCGTCTGCAGACGATTGCGCAGCGGCAGTGTCGCATTCCTGCCGAACATCTTCACTTGGGTGGAGATATCGTCAGTGCGCGGGCGATCGACGTGGAGGGAGACCGAGCCATCGGACGGCTGCTGCCGACGGCCGTAGCCTTGAGTTTCCTGGCGGCGTGGGTGTCGCTGCGAAGTTGGCGTCTGTCGCTGATCGTCTTCATCCTGGCGCAATACTGCGCCTTTGGATTGAAAGGTGTCATGTTCTTCACCGGAGGCCACATGAACCTTCTGGTGACACTCGTCCCCGTGCTCGTCTACGTGCTGGCTCTCTCGGCAAGTATCCACATTTCCAATTACTATCGCGACGCCGTCCGGCGACATTCCGGAGATTCGGCTCCCTGGATCGCTCTGCGCAGCGGCTGGCGTCCCTGCTCCATCTCGGCTCTGACGACATCTCTTGGACTGGCTTCCCTCTTAGTCAGTCACATCCCGGCCGTCCGCACGTTCGGCACCTATGGATCTCTGGGCGTCCTCCTGGCCTTTGGAGCTCTCATTATCCTGCTTCCCGCCGCTCTCGCCCGGTTTCCCGAACACGCTCGCGAATCGGCCTTGGTGTCCCGGCACAAGCTATTCGATGTCTGGTTGCCGAGTGCCATCTTCGCGAGGCGGGCGTCGATCGTTGCCGTCTTCGTGGTGGCAACCGTGGCTGTGGGCCTTGGGGCGCTGCGCATCGAAACGTCGGTCTCGCCGCTGCGATTCCTTCCCCACTACAGCCGCGTCGTCTCCGATGCCCGGTGGTTGGAAGAACACATCGGGCCGCTGACACATTACGAAATCGTGGTCGGTTTCCCCGAAGATGCTCCGTGGAGTTTCGGAGCTCGAATGCGGATCGTCCGTGAGATCCAGCGGGACATGCACCGATTTCCGCAGGTCAAGGGGAGCACCTCCGCCGCAACCTACGCGCCTCCATTGGGGCCGATTGGCAAGGTCTCCACCGTAGGCCGAGCCCAGCGCACGATCCTCGACCACCGACTTGCCGAGCACGCCGAGGTTTTCGAACGCGAAGGTTGTGTGGCTCATGATGGTGGCCGGCAGTGGTGGCGAGTGACGCTTCGGCTGGCCGGCATGGATGCCATCGACTTAAAGCAGTTTCGCCGCCAGGTTTCCCAGCGCGTCGAAGCAACGCTGAAACGAGCGGGCGTCGACAACCGATCCGATATCGCACTCATCCAAACCGGCACGGCGCCGCTCTTCTTCGCCGCCCAGCGAGAACTCCTCGAGTCGCTCGTGCTGTCCTTTGTCGCCGCACTGGTGACGATCACCATTGTCATGATGCTGGCCACCGGAAGCATGATCGCCGGACTGATCGTGATGCTCCCGAACGTCTTTCCCGCCGCCATCGTCTTCGGAGCCATGGGGTGGGGGCACATCGTCGTCGACATCGGGTCGATGATGACGGCCAGTGTCGCACTGGGAATCGCCGTCGATGATACCCTTCATTTTCTCACCTGGTACGAACGCGGATGGGCAGAGACACGATCCCGCGTGCTCGCCCTGCGCCAAGCCTTTCGCACGAGTGCCCCGGCCATGCTCCAGACCACGGCAATCGCGGGCCTGGGAATGGCCGTCTTCGCCTTCAGCGATTTTCAGCCCGTCGCCCGATTCGGGATGTTGATGAGTTCACTCTTAGTTGCGGCTCTGGTCGGCGACCTGATCTTTTTGCCGGCGATCCTCGCATCTCCCTTGGGAAACTACTTCGGCCGCCGCAAGACTCGCGGGACGGCCACCGACTGAGTCGGCCGCTCGGCGGTGCAGTTGACCGCTCCCGTCCACCGCCCGACGCGAAACGTGACCGTGTTGACCTGCTGGGAGACCTCATCGAGGAACATCGACTGGGTAATCTCGAACGCTTGGACATCACAGGGGAACTCGAGTTCGAAATAGAGCCACACGAAACGAGGCGTCTGTTCGTGGCCGACCCATTCCAGCTTGGTCGCCACACGTCTTGCACCTCCCGCCGCAGCTCTCCCTTCGATACGAAACACCTCGGCCACCCAGTCGCGAAGCAAAACATCCAACTGCGCTTCAGTCTCCTTTTCCAGATGGACAGGGCGCCCAGCCCGCCGCTGGAGCACTCGTTCCAGATCGAACGGATCGACCCGCACGGCCACTTCCAGTTTCCCCGACTGAGCATTCCACTCGACTTCCGCCAGGCTCACATGAAACGGATGCGCCCAGAGAGCGTTTGCAGCGCCGGCGACACACAGCATCGCGCCCAATAGCAACTCCCATCGCATCCACCGAAGGTCCGCTTGCTTCATCATTACGTCTCCCCAGATACTGTGGACCAATTCATGGGTTGGGAGGGCGATGCTCCGGCCGAGCCGGAATGCCTTCCTCAAAGTTCATTCTGTCCCAGAATCGCGCACTGTGATTCAGCCGGATTCTTTCTTCTTCGTCGCCTTTTCATCCGAAGCTGTCGGTTTCGGTGGTTTCTTTTTCGCCTCTTTGGCGCGAGCTTTCTGCATTGCGTTCTGTGCCCGTTTCTTGTCCTTGAAGACTTGGAAACGCGACCGGATCGGACGACGGGGAAAGTAGTTGTTGGTACGGTCGACGTCGGCCGTTTCGAGGTGGGGGTCAAGCACGATCGAGCGGATCGGCTGATCGCGGATGAGCAATTTACGCACGGTCCGGTTATCGCGCCTCCAAATCTCGGCTGGTATGCGCACTTCTTCTTTCTTCCCGTTTTCGAACTCGAGTTCCAAGATCACGGGCATCACGAGGCCGCCGACGTTCCTGATTTCGACGACGTGGAAAAACCGCCTCTGCTGTAGCAACTTTCGTTCCTCGGGCGTGAGCCTTTCGAGAAACCGCCGATACGCGGCGCGCTCTTCGTCGGTCACACGATCCTTCTCGAGCTTGTCGTAGAAGTCTTTCAATTCGGGAAACTGGTCGGTCCGCTTCGGCAACGCTCGGTTGCGCTTTTGCGATAAGGTTTCCGGCTGGGCTTTCTTTTCCTCGCGGCGCCACTGAGCCTTCTCATCCGGATCGCCCTTGTCGATCGTGTAGATGTGCAGGTTTTCGACCGACAAGTCGACGTGGTCGGTCGTATAGAACCAGCCTCTCCAAAACCAATCGAGGTCGACGCCGGACGCATCCTCCATCGTGCGGAAGAAATCAGCCGGCGTGGGCCGTTTGAAGCGCCACCTTCGAGCGTATTCCTTGAATGCGTAATCGAAGAGCTCTCGGCCCAAGATGGTCTCCCGCAGGATATTCAGGGCCGTTGCCGGCTTCGCGTAGGCATTGTTGCCGAACTGAAGAATCGAGTCCGACTGCGTCATGATGGGCACCTGGTTTCGACTGCGCATGTAGCCGACAATCAGTTTCGGCTCTCCACGTCGCGACGGATACGCGTCTTCCCATTCCTGCTCCGAGAGGTACTGCAAGAACGTGTTGATCCCCTCGTCCATCCATGTCCATTGTCGTTCGTCGCTGTTGACGATCATCGGGAAATAGTTGTGACCAACTTCGTGAATGATGACCGAGATCAAGGCGTATTTCGTGCGTTCGGAGTACGTGCCGTCGGGTTCGGGGCGAGGTCCATTGAAGCAGATCATCGGGTATTCCATGCCGCCGACAGGGCCGTTGACCGAAATGGCGACCGGATATGGGTAGGGGAAGGTGTACCGGGAATAGACGTTGAGCGTGTGAATGATGGCGTGCGTCGAGTAGCGACTCCAAAGAGGCTCGCCTTCCTTCGGATAGAACGACATCGCCAGCACGCGATTGCCTTCGACATCGTGGCCCTGCGCATCCCATATGAACTTTCGTGATGAGGCAAAGGCGAAGTCGCGAACTTGATCGGCTTTGAAGATCCATGTCTTCTTCGTCTTGGCTCGAGACTTCTCATTCGCTTTCGCTTCGTCGGGGGTGATGATGAAGACCGGTTTCTTGGCTGTGCGCGCCTCAGTCAACCGCTCGCGCTGGACCGGTGTGAGCACTTCATCAGGATTGAGCAGCACTCCGGTAGCGGCCACGACATGATCCGAAGGAACAGTGATGCGCACGACGTAGTTGCCCAACTCGAGGGTAAACTCGCCTCGTCCCAAATACTGGTGGTGCTGCCAGCCTCGGTAATCGGTATACGCGACCAGGCGAGGAAACCACTGGGCCATTTCGTAGAGATAATTCCCATCCTTCGGAAAGTACTCGTAGCCAGTCCGACCGCCGATCAAGCGTGCATCATTGATGCGGTAGTGCCAGCCGACGGAAAAGGTGAAGGTGCCACCCGGCGGGAGCGTCGAGGGGAGTTCGACGCGCATCATCGTCTTGACGATGACGTAGTCCAAAGACTTCCCCTGAGCGTCGCGCACGAAGTCGATGCGTACGCCGCCATCGAAGGTTTCTCGAGCAACCAGGCGCTTCAGCGCCTCGACCGACATCCGGTTGAGCGACGGAGCGGTCGCCGTGAGCACAGCGTCCGAATCGGGAGCGAACAAGTTGGCGTCAAGTTGCAACCAGAGGTAGCGCAGCGGATCGGGAGAGCGGTTCGTGTAGCGAATCTCCTCCTTCCCTCGCAGCGTTTGCGTCTGATCATCGATCTCGACGTCGATCGTGTAGTCGACCTGCTGCTGCCAATAGGCGGGTCCCGGAGCTCCGGAAGCGGTGCGGTAGCCGTTGGCGGTCGGCCAGATCTCCTCGAGCTGCCGGAAGAGATCGCGCTGACCATACTTGTCATTGCGGACTTGAGCCACCACAGATGGCGCCGCAAGCAGCAGGACGGCCACCCATAAGGCGAGACCCGTCAAAGTGCAATGACATGTCCGGTCAGGGAAACGAGGGACAATATTCCACTGCCGGGTGAAAGAAAGGAATGTCCAAAAGCGCAACTCTCGATTCATGGGTGTTGTCCATCCCGTGTAAGGGAAAGTAAGGTGGGCGCGACAAAGAGGGATCGGAAGGACCTGGCCGATCGTGCAGCGGGAACGGGAGGCTCGAGCGTGCTGTTCCCGGCTCCATTGTAATTCGAGCCTCTCCCGATATGCCAGCGTCTCCTCGCCGAAGACGGCTCGGGAACAACGGCCGCTCTGGGGTGAGGTCTGTTCAGTGTCCAAAGAGCGGCCAGTCAACTAGAATCGAGCGAAGGTGCTCCCTCGAGGAGCGGCAAGAATCCCCGGAAGAGGAGGTTTGCTTCGGCCGTTCAGAACCAACCACGGTACAGAGAACACGGTACAGAGAACAATGACCCAGGAGAGTCTTTCCTGCAGCGCGATTCCGTCCGATGCTCGGTGGCTCGTCGCACTGCCGGTCTACAATGAGGCGGCTCACGTGGCCGGCGTTCTTGCCGAAGTTCGTCGCTATGCCACAGACGTGCTCGTCGTCGACGATGGCTCGACTGATGCAACGCCCCGGGTGCTCGAGTCGATCGATGACATTCGCGTCGTGCGGCACGCAGCCAACCGGGGATACGGAGCGGCGTTGCGAACGGCTTTCGCCTACGCCTCACGGGAAGGGTATGACGTGATCGTAACGATCGACTGCGACGGGCAGCACGAGCCGAAACGGATCCCCGAGTTCGTGGCGGCGAGTCGCCGAGCCGACATCGTTTCGGGCAGTCGCTACCTCCGGCCTTTTCCCGGGGACACGCCGCCTCCGGCCGATCGCCGCAAGATCAACGCCATGCTTACCGCCGAGCTCAACTCGCGGCTTGGCCTCGCGCTGACAGACGCATTTTGCGGTTTCAAAGCCTACCGCGTGCGTCCCTTGGAGAGACTCGAGTTGACCGAAGACGGCTACGGAATGCCTCTGGAGCTATGGGTCGAAGCGGCTCGAGCTGGACTGTCGATCGTCGAGTTGCCGGTGCCGCTGATCTATCTCGAGGAAGAACGTTCGTTTGGCGGAGCGCTCGACCAGGCTGATCGACGGCTGGCCTATTACCGCCGTGTCCTTGACACGGCCATGGCGCGTGGTCGTTGTCCCGACTCCCAGGCACTTTGCGGGGGGACGACGGGATGACGTCGGACTGTAGGCAGGAAAAACGACCGGCGTGGAAAGCTCCCAACGGTGACGGGGAAGTCCTTCTCGAGCCTCCGCTCGATGAAGTCGGCCAAGTCGTCGCCTCCAACCGGCTTTTGGAGTGGCCAGTGGCCGACCGTCTCGTTGGCATCTCGCCCTTGGAACTCAAGGAAACGGCCCGCCGGGAGTTGGTGGAGGCCGCCTGTGACCATTCCCGGCAATATCGAGACGTTCCCGCGTCCCTCGACCCGGACCTGCCGCTGATCGTCTCCGGCCACCAGCCCGAGTTGGTCCATCCGGGAGTCTGGTTCAAGCACTTCGTACTGCATGCCGTGGCAGAGCGGTGCGGAGGAATTGGCGTTCATCTTTCGATCGACAATGATACGGCGAAGCGCACGTCGATTCTCGTTCCCACGGGCACACTCGACCGCCCGGCTCTGACCACCGTGGCCTACGACCGGCGCACCGCAACGGTGCCTTATGAAGAACGCCGCGTCATCGATGGCTCGGCCTGGTCGACGTTTGGGGAACGCGTGAGCCAGGCAATCGAAAGTTTGGTTCCCGAGCCGCTCATTGCCGAGTTTTGGCCACGGGTACTCAACCAGGCCACTCCCAAGGTGGGCGAAGCCCTGGCGTCAGCTCGCCATCAGTTAGAAGGCGAGTGGGGACTGGAAACGCTGGAAACGCCGATCAGCCGTGTTTGCCGGGGTAAGGCGTTTGCGTGGTTTGTCGCGATGATGCTGGCCGACTTCGAGGGGCTCGGCAAGGCGTACAACCGAGCGCTCGCCGATTACCGTCGCACCCACCGGCTCAAGAGTGCCCGGCACCCGGCACCGGACTTGGAGCATGACGACGAGGCCTCGGAGCTTCCTTTATGGGTCTGGTCGGCGTCCGAACCGATCCGGCGGCGGTGCTATGTGTCCCGCAGTGCCGACTTGCTGGTGCTTACCGACCGCCGGGGGTGGGAACACCGGCTATCTCATCGCGGAAAGGCGGCCACGTCGCAGTTGGCCGAGGCGATCGCCGAGCTCGAAGGTCGGGGCATTCGTTTGCGCCCTCGAGCCCTCACGACGACCCTCTTTACCCGGTGGGTCGCCGCCGATCTCTTTATTCATGGAATCGGGGGAGCGGCATACGACGAGGTCACCGACCGGATCGCCCGCTATTGGTGGGGCGCCGAGGCGCCGTGCTTGATGGTGGCGACGGGGACGTTTTACCTGCCGGTGCCGGTTCCGGAGGTTCTGCCGGAAGATCTGCGAGCCACCAAGCAGCGGCTAAGGGACCTCGAGTTCCACCCCGAGTTATTCGTATCGCCGACATCGGAGGAGGCACGTCGCTGGATCGAACAAAAGCGGGAATGGATCGCTCGCGAGTTGCCTCGAGGCAGTCGGCGAGAGCGTCACGCTAAAATCACCGAGGCGAATGCCCGACTTCAGCCGTGGGTCGAAGATTTGCGGCGTGAGACGCTCGAGCGGCTCGAACAACTGAGAGACGCGTGGCGTCGTCGACAGATCCTGGCCAGTCGCGAATACGCATTCTGTCTCTTTCCGTGCGAGTTGATGGCGAAATTGGCACAGGCGGCACAGATCGACCGCCCGGTCTTGGAGGAGCGTTGCCGGGGCATCGTGGAGCGGCCACCATGCCGATGAGCGACGAATATGGTACGATTGGCGCCGAGTGCGAGCGGCTTCGTGGAAGCTGGAAGGCTGCCCCACCCGTCCCCGCTCCCTGTGGGATTGGCGAAAAGCTGATGACTATAGACAAGGATCGACACTGATGAGGTTGGTACCGCTGGGCGACAAAGTGATCGTTCGCCGGTGGGAGGGCGAAGAAACGACGGCAGGCGGCATTGTCCTTCCCGACACGGCAAAGGAGAAGCCGCAGATCGGTCGAGTCCTCTCGGTCGGGGATGGTCGGCGTTTGAAGAACGGGACGCTCGTTCCGCCTCAAGTTCATGAAGGCGAACGCGTCGTCTTCCATCGATACGCGGGGAACGAAGTCGAAGTCGACGGAGAGAAGCTCTTGATCATGAGCGAGGACGATATTCTCGCCGTGCTGGAATCGTGACAGAGATCCGTCAGAGAATTCAAAGGGGGAGTGGGAAGCAGGACGAGTGGACGGTTCGTTTCTTTCCTGCGGAGGAAGCCAAGATGAATGCTGGTTGCGTAAAGGGGCAACGCCGATGGGGCCTGATGGTCGCCGTTGGCATCGGTTGCGTAAGTTGGATGGGCGTAGGATGGAACTACGCTCATGCGGATGAGGCACTGCGAAAGCAAATCGTTGCCAAAGGCATCCGTTACCTCGAGGAACAGGGACAGGCCGAAGACGGCTCATTCAGTGCTCCCACCGGCCCGGCCATTACGGCACTAGCGGCCACGGCACTGATGCGGAATGGTCGGACTCCCGAACACCCAACCGTCGCCAAGGCGCTTCGGTATCTCAGTCGGTTCATCCGACCCGACGGCGGCATCTACGCGGACAACTCTCTTTATAAGAACTATGAGACCGCCGTTGCCGTGCAGTGTTTCGTGGAAGCCAATCGCGATGGGCGCTATGATGCGGTGATCGACAAGGCCGTGAAGTTCATGAAGGAGATTCAATGGGACGAAGGGGAAGGGAAGGATCGCAGTGACTTCGCCTACGGAGGCGCCGGTTACGGGAAACACAAGCGGCCCGATTTGTCGAATACGGCCTTTTTCGTCGAAGCTCTTCGATCGGCCGGCGTTCCGTCGGACGATCCGGCCATTCAGCGCGCACTCGTTTTCATCTCGCGTTGCCAGAACCTCGAGAGCGAGCACAACCGCACGCCCTATGCGGCGAAGAACCCCGATGGAGGCTTCTATTACACCCCGGCACCCGGCCAGAGTCAGGCGGGCACGACACCCAACGGTGGCTTACGCAGCTACGCGTCGATGACCTACGCCGGACTCAAGAGCATGATCTACGCCGGCGTCGGCCCCGACGATCCTCGCGTGAAAGCAGCCGTCGAGTGGATTCGCAAACACTACGGACTCCAGGATAACCCTGGCCTGGGTCAACAAGGCCTCTATTACTATTACCACACCTTTGCCAAAGCCCTTGCGGCGATGGGCGTCGACAAGATTCGCGATGCGGATGGGCAAGAGCACGATTGGCGCGCCGAGCTGATTGCCGAACTCGCCAAACGTCAACGTCCGGACGGCTCGTGGGCGAACCCCACGACCCGCTGGCTGGAGGGTGATCCGAATCTGGTGACCTCGTACGCGCTGTTGGCGCTTTCGTACTGCGGGCCTCCTCGAGAGAAGCCGTAGGCTCTGCTCAGCGAGGGACGCCGGCGGGGAAGATCGCCGGTGTCCCTGCCGCAAGGCGCCGAGTGGATTACCGACTGGGAGAAAACCCGGCATGGCCAAATACGTCGTTCGCTACGGCAGAATGCGACTCCTCGGCCTCTTTTCGGCTCGAGGCCAGGACCGCTACGCGCGTGGCGACCGCGTGATCGCTCGGACCAGTCGAGGACTCGAGGTGGGCGAAGTCCTGACCGAGGCCGATGAGGCTTCCGAAGCGCATTTGCGGGAGTCCCCGGGAGGACAACTGCTGCGGGCAATGAGCCCCGACGATGAGCACGAATGGTTCAAGTTGAACGAGAAGCTTGGCGAGACGTTCCGCATTTGTCAACGCCACGTCGAGCAACTTGGCTTGTCGATGGAATTGGTCGACATTGAACAGATCTTCGGCGGCGAACGGCTTGTCGTTTACTACGTTGCCGAGAAGCGCGTCGACTTTCGGCAATTGGTCAAACGGCTGGCTGGCGAGTTCCAGACGCGGATCGAAATGCGCCAGATTGGAGTGCGGGACGAGGCGAAACTATTGGCCGATTACGGCGACTGCGGGAAACCGGTTTGCTGCAATACGCACCTGTCCGCCATGCCGCCGGTTTCCATGAAGATGGCCAAACTCCAAAAAGCGACTCTTGATCCAACCAAGATCTCCGGCCGATGCGGGCGACTGAAGTGTTGTCTTCGGTACGAATTCGACACGTACGAGGAGATTCGGAGAGAACTTCCTCCGGTGGGAGCTGACGTCGTTACACGAGAAGGACGGGCGCGCGTCTTGAGTCAAGAGATTCTGGCCGAGCAGCTCTTGATCTTGACGGAAGACCATCGCCGGCTGGTCGTGGACGCCGCCGAGATCCTCTCCGTCATCAAAACGCCTTCACGTTCGTCGCGGAACTCGCGATCGAGGTCCAAGCCCTCACCCAAAACCGACCATGAATGATTTAACTCGAGCCTATATCGAACTGTTGCAGCGGGACCGGCGGTTCGCGCCGGGTGCGTATGAGTTCATCCGTGAGGCTCTGGCGTACGCCCAAGATGTGTTGGAGATGGGAGGCAAGATCGAAAGTGGCAGCGGCGAAGCCGAACAGCATCTTACCGGCCAGGAACTTTGCGAAGCGGTGCGCCGACTGGCACTCGATCAATTCGGCCTCATGGCTCGCACTGTCTTGAACAACTGGGGCATCCACTCGACGCGGGATATCGGCGATATCGTTTACAACCTCATCGAACTAGGCGTGATGCGAAAGTCTCGGCATGATCGGCGCGAGGACTTTTACGACGTCTACGATTTCGAGGAGGCGTTCGATCGCTCGTTCGAAATCACGTTGCCCGAGTCGTAACTTCCTCCGCCGCCGCGACGATCGCCTCGACGGTGATCCCGAAACGCCGGTAGAGCTCCCCATAGGGAGCCGAAGCCCCAAAGCGATGCATTCCGACAAAGCGGCCGGAGGGTCCTAGAAAAGTATCCCAACCCTGGCGAACAGCCGCTTCGACTGCGACCCGAGCGGTCACCGCCGGTGGCAGCACCTCGTTCCGGTATTCCTCCGACTGCCGGGCGAACCACTCGAAACAGGGCATGCTGACAACTCGTGCCCCGATGCCGCGAGTTGCCAGTTCGTCGGCCGCTTTCAAACAAAGAGAGACTTCACTGCCACTGGCCATTAGCAGCACATCCGGACGGCCGTCTGGAGCATCACGAAGCACATACGCGCCTTTAGCGACTGCGGCCTGAGCAGTCTCTGCAAGGGTCGGCACCGCCTGGCGAGTCAGAACGAGTGCCACGGGTCCGTCACTCTGCTCGAGAGCGTGCCTGTACGCCGCCGCGACCTCACGCGCGTCGGCAGGTCGAACCACACTCAAGCCGGGAATCGCCCGGCATGCCGCCAGGTGCTCGACCGGCTGATGCGTCGGACCGTCCTCGCCCAGTCCGATCGAATCGTGGCTCAAGATGTAGAGCACGGGAAGGCGCATCATGGCAGCCAACCGCATCGAGGGCCTCAAGTAATCTGTAAAGACGAAAAAGGTGGCTACGAACGGCCGCAAGCCGCTCAGCGCCATCCCGTTGGCGATCGCCGCCATGGCATGCTCGCGAATGCCGAAGTGGAAGACGCGCCCGGCGTAGTCCTCTGCAGAGAAATCGGACTCTCCTTCCAACGCCGTCATGTTCGAAGGGGCCAGATCGGCCGAACCTCCCAGAAGCCAGGGGATCCCGCGCGTCGCCGCATTGAGCACCTTTCCGGAGCTGACACGCGTCGCCACGCCTTTGGGGTCCTCGGGAAAATCGGGGAACGCTGCGTCCCAATGGTCGGGCAATGTACCCTGCCAAATCTGTGTTAGCTGCTCGGCCTGAGCAGGCGACGCTTCCTTGAACTCCTGCCAGCGCTTGCGCCATTCGTCATGGAGCTGCTTCCCGCGCGTTCCCAGTCCTTCGGCGAAATCCTCGCGCGCCGAGGAGGGTACGCGAAAGGTCTCGTCTTCGGGCCATCCGTAAAATGCTTTCGCCGCTCGAACCTCGTCCGGCCCCAAGGGAGCTCCATGAGCGGAATGCGTACCGGCTTTGTGGGGTGCCCCGTAGCCAATGATCGAACGAACGGATATGAGTGCCGGGCGATCCGATGCCTCCTCGAACCAACGGAATGCCGCTCGAAGGGCATCCAGATCGTTGGCGTCCTCGACTCGGTGGACGCGCCATCCGAGTCCTTCGAAGCGCCGGGCGACATCTTCACTGAAAGCCAGACTTGTGTCCCCTTCGATCGTGATGTGATTGTCGTCGTAGATCCAGCAGAGGTTGCCCAGCTTCAAGTGTCCGGCGAGCGAGGCTGCCTCGGATGCCACTCCTTCCATCAAGTCCCCATCGGAACAAAGTGCGAAGACCCGGTACCCGAACAGCTCTCCATAGCGGGCCGCACACCACCGAGCCGCCATGGCCATGCCGACGCTGTTACCGACGCCTTGGCCAAGCGGTCCGGTCGTCGTCTCGATGCCGGGAGCTTCGCCGTACTCGGGATGCCCGGCACATGGACTTTCCCACTGGCGGAATCGACGAATGTCATCCAGGGTAATGGCAAGCTGACCCGTCGGCTCTCCTCGCTCGTCGACCCGCTGGACACCCGCCAAATGGAGCAATCCGTAAAGGAGCATCGACGCGTGGCCGCACGAGAGGATGAACCGGTCGCGAGCCGGCCATTGGGGATGGTCCGGATCGTAGCGGAGGAACTCGTTCCACAGCACATAGGCCACCGGTGCGAGGGCCATGGGTGTCCCCGGATGGCCGCTCTTGGCCGCCTCCACCGCGTCCATAGCCAACGTGCGCAACGTGTTGATCGTCGTCCGACTCGGTTCCCGATGCTCGGCCGTCATTTCCTCTGGTTCCTCTCCCACATGGTTTCGGCAACTCGTCCTCGCCGGAGGGCACGCGGTGAGACGTCGTGAACCGGCGCGGGTCTCCCATCGTAATGGCCGTGCCCCCTGGCGTGAAGGAGAGGAGACTCGGCAGGCCATGCGGATTCCTCACGCGGCCAGGGTGGAAGGGGCCGGTTCAGGAAACTAGACTGGGAAGGCGACTGTGAAGGTTCCTCTTCCCACATTGGCACTCCCACTGCACAAGGATCTGATCGAATGACGGACGATGCATCCACTCCCTTTACTGCCGAATCGACAAACGCGGTCACCAGTGGCGGTTCGTCGACAGCTCCGGGAAGTCCCCAAGGTGAGAACTCAAGCAGCCAAGTGCGCCTGGCCATCTTGCTAGTGATCCTGGTCATCATGATCGGGGCACTCGCGTATGACCGGCTGGTTGCGCGTGCAGGATACAACCGCGCTGCCGAGGTATTGCGGAAAATCCTGGAAGGTGGCAAAGATCTACCCGCCGCTCCTGAATCGACCGTTGCTTCTGCTCCGAAGAAGTCGTCGCAAGAAACTGCCGAGAAGAAGTCCGCGGACTCGGGCAAGAAAGCCGCTGCCAGCGCAGGCTCCGACACGCCGACCGCTCCGCTCCCCGAAGAAGACGATGGACCGGCCCCTGAAGAGGATGCTCCGAAGGTCACCGGCACGCGAGTAAAAGCTCGCGTGTACAATCGCGATGACATCCACAAGGCACTCGGGCGCCAACCAGCGCTCGAAGGGAAGGCGGCCGAAGCCCCGAGCAAACTGCCATCGCGGCTGTTGACAACAACCGATCCGAAGGCGTGGGCCAACCGACACGGCTATTGGGAACTTTACCGATGGCGCAGCGGCGTTCCCTTCCGCTTCTACGAGCTGCTCGTTATCTACAGCGGACCCAATGAGCCACTCTTCGCCAACTTCATCGGGGGCGAACCGATGAGTCCCGATCAGTTCTCCGGAGTCGCCATTCCGACGTTCGATCCGGACAATCCGAGCGAACCCCATGCTCCCGTGATGGCCGGCGTCGATGAAGGAGGGAACGCGACGAAGAAAAAAGGCGGTCGCAAGAAAGGCGCCAAAGGCCACACACACGACCACGGGAAAAAGAAAAAGGCAGGGGACAAGGCTGACAATAAAGACGGCGGCAAGAAGTAAAGCGTCTGGCGGACGAGTTGCTTGCCCCCACGCCGCGCCTGGTGACAGCGGTATGGCACATCACGGGTCGGGTGGAGCCTTGCCCCGGGAAGCCTTTCAGCTCCCGGAACGCTCCGAACTTGAGGCTTCGGATTTCCCGAAGCGGTAAGCGAATAGGTCCGCATCGCGGAGTGCGAACTGGAGGCGAATGGGGCGTCCGGCGACCTGCGAAACCGACGGCCCTCCTTTCCACCGAACCGCCCGCTCGATCTCGTTACCAATGACCGGTCGGCAATCCTCGATCGCGTACCCGGCGATCGGTTGGCCGCTCGCTCCATCGAGCAATCCTACCCGGATCTCACCAGCCGCCGAAGTGGAAAAGTTGAGCCACAATCGGTCGCCTTGAAAGCGGATCGAGCGCGTCACGATCGTGCCTCCTGTAGCGTCTGCCTGCAAGGAGGCGAAGCCGTCGAGCCGCATCGAATAGCGACGAAGGTGCGCCGTCGGCTGCGCATAGTCCTGATTGACATAGACACTCATCTCATTCGGTCCCGTCTGGACCACGTTGAGCGCCGGGTAGTTCGTGCGCGACACCCAGTTGCGGGCTCCAATGCCCGGACGAATAAAGCTGCTCAAGAACGTCCGCTCGTACCACGAGGTGCCACGCGTCGACATCAGCACGGCATCCGATGTGTCCTTGAAATAGCGGGGATGCACGCCGATGGCTCTCGCTTCTTCATCGGACAAGACCTGCCGGCCCGGAACGAACCTCGCGGCGATCGAGATGTAAATGTGGGGCGCTCGAAAGTAGGGGTGCGTTTGGTTCGTGTACAGGTGCTCGCGCGGCGCCTCCTTGCCGCGGTGACGATACTCCATCAGCACCGGTCGCGACCAGTGCAGAAAATCGTCGCTCGTGCTGCGCGCAATGCTGCGCACGCCTTTGTAGAACACGCGGAAATAGCAAACATAGCATTGCTCGAGGGAGGACCAAAAAGCTAGATTCTGGGAATCGAACATATACTTGAAGGGCACCATCTCCTTCGACAAGACCGGTTCCTTCTGCATCGGTTGCCAATGCAAACCGTCGGCGGACGTATACGCCATCAATCCGCTCCGAATCGTGCCGCCGATCGCTTTGTAGCGCTGGTTCGACTCCACGCCGGGACGCGTATCGAGCATCGGACAAAAGTTGTGCGTCACTGGTGCGGCATGAGCCAACACGATGTTGGTGCGACGATGATTGCGATAGGAAAAGAGGTCAAGGGCCGGCTTTACCCAGTGGCGGCCGTCGAGCGATTCCGCATAGCACGTAACCTCTCCTTCATCTCCGTCCGCTCCCGCCTGCGGACGACCTCGGTAGTAGAGCCGATAGCGGTAGCCGTCCCGGATCACCGTCGCATACGCGCAAAAGAGGCCCTCCCAGGGCTGGTCGAAACGCAGCACGATCCCCTCGTCGCGAGGCGGGTGCTGGACCCATCGGCAGCCTTGCACGCGCTCCACCAAAGTCCCATCGACAAAAAGCTCGCGGCGGTCTCCAATGTCCGTCACCCAGCTCCCTGGCTGGTCCTTTTCACCTGCGAAAAGGGGGCGAAAACCGGTCATCGCCGTGGCAGAGCAGACTTGGATCCAAGTGCGGCGGGAAAGGGAGTAAGTGCACATAGGTGGGAGGCTCCACGAGGGGACATGTCGGATCGAGCTGCCGTGCAATCTTGCCGATCGTTCGCGGCTGCGTTTTCATATGATATCATCTGAGGAAGAGACGAGCAGCCGACTTCGCCGGCCGACCGCTCGAGATCCACCCGAGGTACTTCAACAGGAGAGCGACGCATGTGTTGGTTGAGATGGACGATCGTAGTCGTCCTGCTGCTGGGTTCGTGGATGGGACGCGCCGCGGCAGCGGAAAAAAACATCGTCTTGTTCGTCGCCGATGATTTGGGAACCGATTTGGGATGCTACGGCCACCCCGTCGTGCAGTCGCCCCACATCGATCAGTTCGCACGCGAAGGGATCCTCTTTCGCAACGCCTTCGCGACGACCGCAAGCTGTAGCGCCAGCCGATCGGTCATCCTGACGGGACTCTACAATCACGCCAACGGCCAGTACGGACATCAGCACTCGTGGCATCATTTCTCCTCGTTCGACTGGGTCAAAAGTCTCCCATGGTTTCTCGAACAAGGAGGTTACCGCACGGCTCGAGTCGGCAAGTACCATGTGGCTCCCGAATCGGTCTACACGTTTCAGCAAAACCTCGGAGGCTTCGGTCGCGATGTCGTCAAGATGGTCAACGCTGCCAAGCCACTCTTCAAAGAGAATACCGATAAGCCGTTCTTCCTCTACATCTGCACGTCCGACCCGCATCGCGGAGGAGGCACCGTGTCGTCCGATCCTCTGGCGGCCAATCGATTCGGCAACAAGGCGCGAGGCTCTTACACCGGGATCCACGAAGTCACCTATCGCCCGGAAGATGTCGTGGTGCCTCCGTTTCTTCCGGACACACCCGAGTGCCGAGCTGAGCTGGCGCAGTATTACCAGGCCGTTTCGCGCGTCGACCAGGGATTCGGGTATCTCCTCCAGACTCTCAAGGATGCCGGTGTCTACGACCAGACGCTGATTCTTTTGATCTCGGACCACGGAATCGCCATGCCGGGCGCGAAGACGACGGTCTACGAACCGGGACTCCGTTCGCCCTGCATCGTGCGACTTCCCGGAGGCCAAAACGGCGGGCAGCAGACCGAAGCGCTGATCAACTGGGCCGACCTCACGCCCACGATCCTTGACTTCGCCGGGCTTCTCGACTCGAAAGCCAACACCTTTCGGCTAGCGTCCCTCACGATGCCAGCTAGCCCCGGCGGACGTCCCCATCCCAAGACCCCCTACCGGTTCCACGG
>WFWZ01000176.1 GCA_015490875.1 Planctomycetaceae bacterium | reverse complement strand
GGCTTGCATGCGTTCGACTACTGGCACGCGGCAGCCGGTGATGCGGCGGTGATGGTTGCGGCGTGGCAGCCTCCTGGCGCTAGCCAGGTCACGGCGATTCCCGCGGAGGTCTTCGGGAATGCGAACGTAAGGAGGCTGCCGGCGCTTTATCCGGAGCATCGGGAGCGACGACCGATCATCGACTTCATGCCGCGTGTCTTGGGAGAGGTCATGCTGGAGGAAGCATCGGAGCCGATGATTCGGGTTCGTTTCGAAGATGTCGTCACGCGAGGCCTGATCGGCAAAGCGAAAGTCGAATGGAGTTTCGGCGACGGGCAGACGTTCGTGGGGACGGGGCCGGAGCACATCTACTTGAGTCCTGGGGACTACGAAGTCTCGGTAACGGTAGACCGAAAGCCTCCGATGCGCGTGGTCAACCATGTTCATGTCGGGAGGCCAGTCGTGCTTCCCAGTCGCGGGCGCCATCCCGATACGCTGGAGCGCTATGTCCCATTGCTGCTCGAGTACGACCCGGCTCGCCTTTCGGCCAGGCATCTCTACCAGCTTGTGATCGCTTTGGAGAACGCCGGCAGATGGAAGGAAGCGGCTGCTGCGGCGCAGGCGATGTTCGCGGGCGGACGTCGAGAAGAGGGCGACGATGAGTGGCGTTTCCGTGTGGCGATGCGCGCGGGCCGGCTGTTGCGTGACGAACTAGATGACGCATCTGCGGCACTGGCACTTTGGAAGCAAGCAGTCGATTCGATTCGGGAGGGACGACCGAGGGCACTCTGCGCGCTGGCAGCCGCCGACACGGCACTTCATTTCACGCTCACACCTGAGGCGGCCGGTCCGATGCTGGAGATCGCTAAGCGGGAAGCGAGCCGAGGGTCGCTCGAGAAAGACGAACTGGCTCGATACCATCGCGTGCGCGGCGACTGGCATGCGCGACACGGCCGGACGCGCGAAGCGCAGGCCGAGTATCGTTTGGCCATGGAGGCCAAACCGCTGCGAGGTAGTGTCAATGAGGAGAGCGCTCGGCGAGGATCGTACAGCCGTTTTGTCGAAGCGCACCTGCGTGAACACCAATGGAAGGAGGCTCGCGAGAAACTCGACGCGTGGCTGCGCGATTTTCCGATCGAACGGATGGAGGGCTACCATTCGCTGCTGATGGCTCGCTACTGGGCCGCCATCGATAAAGTGGATCGAGCCATCGTGACAGCACGAGACGCACTCGCAGCCAACCCCGATTCAGCGTATGCCGACCGGTTGCTGTGGGAAGTGGCGAAGTGGGAGGAGCAACGAGGGATGACGGAGCGGGCGTTGGCGGCTTACCGATCGCTGATTGCCGACTATCCCGGCAGCCCCCTGGTCGAGCAGGCTCGCAAGGAAGTACAACGTCTCGAATCCCGGACGCCCTCTCGCGGAGAGACAGAGGAGGACTCTCGCAGAGAAACGGAGAAGGACTCTCGCAGAGACGCGAAGAGCGCAGAGGGGGTTCGTAGAATGTGGACGGAAAGCGAGTTAGTCGTTCGTCCTCGTCTTCGACTCCCTGCCAAATCTCTTCTTTGCGTCTTCGCGTCTTGGCGCGAGTCCTTTTGTTTTGCGCAAAGACTCGCGTAGATCAGGCTTTCCAGTTGACAACTCCCCTTGTTCGTCGGGACCCATCCCAAGCCATGACACGTCATCCTCGACGATATGAAGTCTTTGACATGACTTGGCTCGATGACCTAGAGCTATGGTCGTCGCGCAAAGATGCAAACAAGGCGCTCGCTTCCTCGTGAGCGGGGCAAGTGGGCCAGCTTGGCCATCGATAAGCCTCAGCGACTTTGCGCCTCCAGCCTGGCCGGGACGGTCATCCACGCCGGCCCGAAGGACGCGATATACTGGAGGTTTGGAAGTCGGTGGGAGCCCCTCACGCCGCGTGGGACCATTACGCGGCGGTACGCCGCCCACCGTGGCGGTTTTTCGACTTGTTTTCGACTCCCCATCAGTGGGCATGCTGCCGTAACATGTGCCATTGGAGTGACGCGAGTTTGGACATCTTCGGGCGAGGCTGCCGTGGACGACGAAGAACAACCCCGGACTGATGCCGCCGAGGCTTCTCTCAAGTCGGATCAGACGCTGCTGCGCCGCTTTCGAGGTGGCGAAGAGGACGCGGCGACGGCGCTCTATCTTCGTTATGCGAAACGGCTTCAGCGTTTGGCCAGTCGCCGCTCGGGCCGCTCCCTCAGCTCCCGCTTTGATCCCGAAGACATCGTCCAGTCGGTGTTTAGGACCTTCTTTCGCCGGGTCTCCTTGGGGCATTACCAGATCCCCGACGGTGAGGAGCTGTGGAAGCTGTTGTTGGTGATTACGCTGAACAAGATCCGCTCGCAGGGGGAATTCCACCGGGCGGCCAAGCGGGACGCCGGCAAGACGGTTCCGCTGGAGGACCACGATGGCGGCAAGACCTCTCCCGATGAAACCGCATTGAAGATGCTCCAGATCACCGTAGATGACGTGATCGGCGACCTGGCGCCGTGGCAGCAGTCGATCATTTTGTTGCGCATCGACGGCCACGATGTGCAGTCGATCGCCGATCAATCGGGCAAGTCGCGGCGCACGGTCGAGCGGACGCTCCAGCAGTTCCGCCAACGCCTCCGAACGGTTCTCGACGACGAAGGAGGACCGGCGCCATGAAGAGTTGGGAATCGGGGTTCGATCACGAGATCGACGAGTATATCGACGCGTTCGAATCCGCCTGGCAGATCGGATCGGCGGATTCGATCGACGCCTTCCTCCCACCCATGCACCACCCGAAGTACGCCGAGCTCGTTGTCGAGTTGGCAAGGATCGATCTGGAGCGCCGCTGGGGGTTGGGTGATCGCAAGAGTCTTTCGGAGTATTTTTCTGAGTTTCCGGAAGTCTTCGACGATCCGGACCGGCGAGCCGCGTTGGCGTTCGAGGAGTTCCGTCTCCGCCGGCTTCAGGGTGAAGAGGTCTCGCCAGAGGACTATGCCAGCGAGTACGGCTTTACCGCCGATGCATGGCCGGATGTGCCCGTGGGGTCGACGGATGAAGCCCGCCATCCGGAAACGGACGCCTGGTCGGTGGAGATCTCCCAGTGGGACGTCGCTTCGAGGCAACGACTGGCAGCAGCTCGAAAGCGTCTCCCATCCGTCGGCCAGCAGTTTCTTGGTTTCGAATTGGTCGGCATTCTCGGCGAGGGAGCTTTGGGCCGCGTTTATCTGGCTCGCCAAGGGGATCTCAGCCGCCGCTTTGTGGCACTCAAGGTCGCCGTCCATCCCAGCGACGAACCCCAGCGGCTGGCCCAGCTTCAACACTCGAACATCGTTCCCATCTATTCCTGCCACCGCGAGGGACCTCTTCAGGCGACCTGTATGCCGTTCCTGGGAGCGAACACGCTGGCGGACGTCCTTCGCTCGATTCGAACCGAACGTTCCGTGCCGCAAAAGGGCGAGGCTTTTATCAGCACGCTGGTCGCTCGCAACAGCGAAACCGTGATTCGCGAAGTCACGGATGAGAAACAAGATTCGAATGCACCAAAAGGCCGCCGGGGTCTGCAAGTCTTTGCCTCGATGAGCTACGTCGAAACGGTCGTGTGGGTCGCCGAACGCATCACCCATGCGCTGGCCCACGCGCACGAACATGGCGTGGTGCACTGCGACTTGAAGCCGGCGAATATCGTCCTCACCGATGAAGGTGAACCCTTGCTGGTCGACTTTCACCTGGCTGCCGAGTATTCCGACGGAGCCGGATCGAGCTACGTCGTGGGCGGCACCCTCCCGTACATGGCACCGGAACATCTCGAGGCCATTCGACACGGAGGTCGAGTGGCCCCTTCGAGCGATGTTTACTCGATCGGGGTGATGCTGTTCGAAATGCTTACTGGCGAGCTGCCGTTCCCCCAGCGCGCCGGTCTGTTCGAAGAAGTTGCCGATCATCTGATCGAAGATCGCCATGACTTGAAGAGCGTGGCAGAGCGGCTGGGTCGGGTGGCGACTCCTGCACTGAGAGCCATCGTATTGAAGTGCCTGCAACCCGATCCCGCTCAGAGGTATCCCATGGCTACGGAATTGCACGAGGACCTGCATTGCCAACTCGAGCATCGACCGCTTCGGCATCTGCGGGAGCCTTCTTTGCGCGAACGACTGGCGAAGTGGTCACGACGGCACCCACGGCTCTCCTCGGCATCTACGCTGACAGCCGTCGCCTTGGTGGCTCTGTTGCTGCTGGCGGTCGGCTGGCGGTCCACCCACCGCGAGTTGGCTCAGCGCAGCGCCCAGTTGGCTTACCGGCAACTCGAGCAGGTCGTGACGCGCAGCGAAGCCGTCCTGACGGCTCCAGAAGCAACGATCGACCAATGGCGCACGGTCGCTCGAGACCTCGATCGAAACCTGACTGCTTATGGCATCGCCATCGATACGGAAACGTGGCATCCGACCTCGCTGGTGAAATCGCTTCCAGGTGCCCAGCAAGAACAAGTCATCCGCGAATTGGGACGAGCGGCCGCCATGGCGGCACTCAGCGAAGCGAGACTCGCACTCCACACAGAACGTCGTGCCAGACAAGACCACTGGCAACGCGCTCTGGCGCTCACCGAACGGGCGCATCAGTTGATGGGGCCAACTCCTTGGCTGGAGGCTCAAGCGGCACGGCTTCGGAAACTCGCAAAAGGGAGGGTTTCGAAGTACGAATCCCCGGGGCGCTCGTCGGGTGACACGAACTCGGCATCCTCGGCGAAAGCCGAATCGGATTCCTATTTGACGGCTCTGGCCCTCTTTGAACAGGGCAAGTTGGCGGCGGCAGCCGGCATGTTGGAGCGGTTGGCGGACAACGACCCGCGACGTTGGAGTCTATGGTTCGGGCTGGGGAGCTGCTACTACGCGATGGGACGCTTCCGGGACGCCGAGTCGGCTTACACCACGGCCATGGCCCTTTTTCCGGAAAGCACTCAAGCCCTGGCCTATCGCGGATTGGCGCGACTCAAGCAGCATCGCTACCGCGAGTCTGCAAGGGATTTAAGGGAAGCCGTTCGGCGCGCTCCCGAACGTCCCGACTTTTGGATCAATTTGGCTCTGGCTCAACTCGGTGATCGTAATGTTCAGGGCGCCATCGCTTCTCTGGACCGGGCCATCGAGTTGGATTCGGATTCCGTTCGGGCGTATCTCATTCGCGCGCGAGCCAAAGAGCAACGGGGCGACCGCGAGGGTGCGGCCGCCGATCGCAAAACGGCACTAACCAAGGAACCTCGAGACGCACTCGGATGGGTGGCGCGAGGGATGGCAGCCCTGCAAGACGACCCCAAAGAGGCCCTCCGCGATTTCCAAACCGCTTTGGAACTCGACCCGCGTTCGCCCGAGGCACTTCAGAACACGGCTACGATTCTCGCCGATTTTCTGAATCGGCCCCAGGACGCGGTTCCCTATGTGTCGCGGTTGATCGAGCTTCAGCCGCAGGAACCGGCTCATCTCGCGTGGCGCGGCGTCTTGCTGGCTCGAAGCGGAAGGCGCGAGGAGGCTCACCGAGACGCCGAACGCGCCCTGAAACACAGCCTATCCCCCCTGACTACGCTCCAGGTCGCCTGCATCTATGCACTGACATCCCGCAGCCACCCTGCCGATACCGGCCCTGCGGTGCGGCTTGTCCGACAGGCCCTCTCCCAGCGACCCTTGTTGGTCGAGATCGCCGCCTCCGACCCGGATTTGACTCCGATTCGGGACGAACCCGAGTTTCGGCGGCTCGTCGAGGCGGCAAGTTTGCTGAAGAGGGGTTCGCCAGCGGGTGACCACTAAGTTGCCCTCACCTCTTGAGCCCGCCCCCTGGACGCAGGGTTCGTGGCGCTGTGAGGGAGAGAAATTAGGGAAATCTTGGCGGATGAGGCCAGCTCGATCGGCTTTACCCTTATGAGTACGAGTTCCTTTGAGTCCTGAAGCGAGTGAGAATTGGCCATGTTCCGCAAAAAGAAGAAGAGCCTCCGGCAACGTCGCCTCCGCCGCCGGGTGCGCCTCGAGCCCCTCGAATCACGTCGACTCCTGGCTGCCGACTGTCTCCAGAACACGGCTCTCCCCGAAGACGTCAACGCGGATGACTTGATCACCGTCCGGGACGCGCTCATCGTGATCGAGGATCTGCTGACTCGGGAATCCGAAGGCGAATCAGTGGGTTCTCAATTCTACACGGACGTCAACGGCGATCACGTGGTCACGTCGCTCGATGCCTTGCACGTGATCCAGTCGCTCATCGTTGGAAAGTCGCTCATGGTGTCCGATGACGGACCGACTCACGATGCCAATGACGACTCGCGAACAGGCATCGACGATTCGCCGGGCTCGGATGATCTGGTCGCTAGTGACGATACTTCGTCACATGATGATCCGGCAACTCACGACGTAATGGATGACAGTTCCTCGCGCGACGATACGAGCCTGGATGACTCACCGCATGACAGCTCGATGAGCGATGATAATAGCTCGAAGAGTGATGATGTTCGTCCTGACGACTCACCGCATCAAAGCACAATGAGCGACGACTCGTCTGGCGACGACACTTCGAACGACGACCACTCGGATGATAGCCGTTCAAACGATGATCACCCGTCGTCAGATGACTCGGCGATGCACGATTCGTCGGATGATTCCTCCAACGACGATTCTCCGTCGAACAGCTCGACGAATGACGATGTTCGTCCTGACGACTCGCCACATCAAAGCACGATGAGCGACGATTCGGCGGATGACAATTCTTCGAGCGACGATTCGGCGAGTGACGACTCGAGTGGCGGTAATGCTTCGAGCACCTCGATCGTGGAGTTCGAAGCCCACTTGAGCAACGACAGTGGGGCTCGAGGTAAAGCCAAGTACGAGGTCGAACCTGAGCACGGAACGGAGAAGACGGAATTCAAGGTGTTCGTGGAAGGGGCCCCGGAAGGAACGTACGATGTTTCGGTCGGTGGCACCGTCGTGGGGCAGATCGCGGTTGGGGCGACCGGGATGGGCCAACTCGTCCTTTCGTCGATGCCGGATGCCGGCGAGCTGCCGCTGCCCGATGATTTCCCGCAGGTTGGAACCGGAACCACGGTGGACGTGACCGGCTTGTTTTCCGGTACCATGCAACTCGATGATTCCTCGAGCAGCCGGTCGTCGGACGATGACTCCGGAATGGACGATTCACCCCACGGTGAACGCCATCGCTCGTCCGGCGATGACTCACCTCATGGCGATGTCTCGGACGACGACTCGCCCCATCACGACGACTCGGATGACCATTCGTCGCATGACGACGCAACAATGGATGATTCGCCTCACGACGAAGACCACGACTCGTCGGACGACCATTCATCGAGCGACGATGACTCGTCCAGATCGGATGACGATTCGGATCATCGGAGCTCGTCAGACGATGATGGGAGTTCGGCCATGGACCTTGAGCCGGTCGAGCTCGAGGCAAAATTCCGAGGCACCGGTCGTGCTCGAGGCAAGGCGAAATACGAGGTCGAACGGGAGCACGGAGGCCTTGAGATGAAGTTCGAAGTAGAAGTGAAGAAGGCAGTTCGCGGTGAGCACGATGTCCTTGTTGGAGGCGTGCTGGTCGGGCGCATTCGGATCGACTCGCGAGGGCGAGGCAAACTTGAGTTCTCCAGCCGTCCCGACGAAGACGCATTACCGTTCCCCTCGGATTTCCCGGCCATTGGCGTTGGGACACCCGTGGAAGTGGTAGGGCTCTTCACCGCAACGATGCAGCCAGATGATTGAGACTCGAAACCAACCCGAGCTGTCCACGGGGTCGCTTTCGAGCGATTCTGTGGACAGTTTCTTGTCTACTTGCCATAATCAAGAGGCATGCCTGTATGCTCGGCCGAATGCAGGCGTGTCCGGGTAGCTCGTCTTCGAGGATTCTTCCATGGTATTCCGATGGTCAGTTCGGCAACGCAGTGGGAAAGCCTCGCGAAGCTTTGCCCGAGACAGTGGGAAAGGGCGAAGAGGCATGAAGTCGAGGCGGCCACTGCGGTTGGAATCGCTCGAGGCCCGATTGCCGCTGGACGGCAGTGCGGCCCTTTGGACGGATGCCCCCCAACTGACGATCAGTTTTCCGGGGGACGGAACCGACGTTGCCGGCGAGTCGAACGCCCTCTATGCAGAGATGGCACCGCTGGGAGAACCGGGCCAGTGGCAGGCGACCATCGTCCGAGCACTCAACACGTGGGTGCAGGCGATCGGCGGTCAAGTGCGCATCGTGCCCGATTCGGGGGATCCGCTCGGCACGTTCGGCGCCTCGCAGGGAGATCCTCGATTCGGAGATGTTCGCGTGGCATCGGTGCCCATGCCAGGCGGTCCGGTCGCTTTCGCCGTCCCGCACGACGCGGTCGTTTCCGGAACCTGGTCGGGGGACATTATTTTCAACTCCGAAGTCGATTTTCGCAGCATGGATGAGCTCTATTCGGTGGCCCTGCATGAAGCGGGACACGTGTTTGGACTGGGACACTCGACCGAGCCCAACTCTCCGATGAGCGTCCATGGCATTTCCGAGAATTTCACGCCGACGGCTCAAGATATTGCCCACTTGAAGGCCCTCTACGGACTTCGCATCGAAGACGAAACGGGAAATGGATCGGGGGAAGGACGCGAACAAGAGAGTGATTCGGACGACGGCCCGAGGAACGATCAGTTGTTCTGGGCCGAATCTCTCTCGGTCCCGCCGTTGCCCGACCAGCTCATTCGTTATCACGTCTCGGGAACGATCGACCCAGAAGGTGATGTTGACTATTTCGCCTTGCAGCCTCCGACGATCGAAGTCGAGGGATTGAAGGCTCTCATGATTTCGGTGCGATCCACGCAGCCCAATGGCTTGATTCCGGAGTTGGCCGTCTACGATGAAGATGGCCGTGCGATGAAGGTCGACGTGTTGCGCAACGACAACGGCCTGCTGATCGCTCAAGTCGAGGGCGCAGAACCGGATGACCGTGTCTACCTCGAGGTGCGTTCGGCAACGACCTCGTCTGGATTCAGCACAGGGGGATACGATCTGGTTGCCGCCTTCGAGGCTACGCCGACGAAGTTGACCCATTACGCCGAGCTCGAACTAACGAACGAACAAGCGGAAACATCCATGCCGTTGCATGTCGATCGGCCGCAGCTGCTCCATTTGGCCTTGGAGGCAAAACCGGTCGAGCACGATCAAGGTGTCGTGGCATGGGTGGCCTTGTACGATGAGCAGGGAGAGGTTCGTTATCAGGCGGCGACTCCCGCCGGGCAAACACGCTCGGCGCCGACCGTGTTTCTCGAACCGGGCGATTACCGTCTCGTCTTTCACGCAGAAACATCGGACGGCTCCGATTTGCAAGACAATGTCGAATTGCGATTGATTGGAGCGAATCTTTCGATTCCCTTCGGTCCGGGACTCGTCGATCCGACCACGGAACCGGTCCTGCCTTGCAACGAAGCTGGTGCGGACCCCAACTACTGCCTGCCCGCCGGTTCGGTCGTCACCGATCCCATCATCTGGCCGGGCCAGCCCAAGCCGACGACGCAACCGGCGGTTCCCGTCGTCTCGCCGGTCCAGGCTCCGGATCGGTGGTACTGGTCGGGCGTGCAGACAGCACAGACGGCAGCCGGTCAGCCACGCCACAATGGCTTGCGTCCTGCCGACGTCAACAACGACGGCGTTATTACGCCTCTGGACGCCCTCCTGGTCGTAACATACCTCAATGAAACCGGCCGAGGAGTCGCCACCGATGTGACCACCTGGTTCTTCGACGTCAACAACGATAACCTTGTGTCTCCCATCGACGTCCTCTTCGTCCTGACGACATTGGCGTAGCGACCCACTTAGCGCGCAAGGAAAGAGTCGGACTCGCGCAAAGACGCGAAGACGCAAAGAGAAAAGATAGATGGGAAATGGGACGTAGATCGCGCGGCCCCCTGCCGTGCCGAGACTACTCCCACCTATATCCTCCTTGGCGCCTTGGCGCCTTGGCGCGACACTACCT
>WFWZ01000175.1 GCA_015490875.1 Planctomycetaceae bacterium | reverse complement strand
TCGCACGGGAAAGCCGCTTTGGACATGCGACACCGACATCACCTGGTATATCGTTCCGTCGATCATCGCCGATCGTGGCGTCGCCTACGTGCTGGGAGGGCGCTCGGGGGTCGCGGCAGTGGCCGTGCGCACGGGCGGACGTGGGAACGTCACACGGTCCCATCGCCTTTGGCTGAGCTCCAAAGGTTCCAACGTCTCCTCGCCCATCCTTCACGACGGACATCTCTATTGGGTCCACGATCAACAAGGCATCGCCTACTGCGCCGATCCGAGGTCGGGGAAGCTTCTCTACCAGGAGCGTCTCCCGCGGGGAGGCCAAACGTATGCCTCGCCGCTGCTTGCCGGGGACCGGATCTATTATCTGAATCGCCGCGGAATGACCTTCGTCGTGGCCGCGTCCCCTAAGTTCGAACTGATCGCTCAAAACGACCTGCAAGATGGAACACGCTTCGATGCCTCGCCCGTGCCCTGCGGCAATCGCATCCTGATTCGCTCGAACCGCTTCCTCTACTGTATCGGCCAAGAATAGTCAGGTCGGGCGTTTCCAAGCGATCCGTAAGCACTTTCGGCCGCGGCGGTCTGCGCTGCCGCGGCTGAGAAAAAAGGCTCAGGCGCGCGAGTACTCGACTTCCAATTCGTTCTCGATCCGCTCCACGCCCTCGACGCGGCGCACGATCTCCTGCGCCATCTGCTTGTGGTAGAAACTCGAGACGACCCCGCGCAATGTCACGTGGTTCCCACGCAAGTCGATGTGCACGCGCCGGCCCACAAGATAAGGATTCGTATCGATCACCTGCTCGATCCGCCGATCGAGCGAATCGCTTTGGTCTGTCAGCGAAGACACACTCGCCCCCTTCCCGCTCATTTTCTCACGGAGGTTCCCCCGACCCTCCGTGGTCTTCCGTCCTCCTTCGCATCGGCAAGCGAGACTCGCCCAGTCGCTCTATCTTTCCCGACTTCCTGTTATGCGGGCCGGTCGAGGCAGGACATGACGGCTTTAGCAGTTGTGTCGCGTTGCCATCGGTCCAGAGCGCCGAAGCGCAGCGAGGCGCCGGGCCAGGGGAGGATGCAGAAGATCGCCGCGCAACAGTGCGGGTTCGCTGCGAGCCATCCGCCGCAGCGCGCGCGACAAGTCGGCTTCGCCATCGACTTGCGCCAGCAGGCCCGCAGCCCAGCGGTCGGCGTCGTATTCGGTCCAGCGGGCCAGTAACGGCAAGGTAACCACCATCCACACCAAGACAACGGCAACCACTGCCACTTCCCAAACTGGTGGCGCCGAAAACCCCGCGTTCCAAAGGAGCGCCATCAGAATCGGCAGCGCGATTGCCGCCAGACGCAAACTCAAGTGGCACCGCCGCAGATGGCCGACTTCGTGCGCGGCCAGAGCCAATACGTCGCCTGCGGGCCGGCACACGAGCCGGTCGGAAAGGAGCAGAGTGCCGCGTCCCGGCCATAACCCGAGAACTGCCGCGTTGAGCACTCGATACCGAGTCGGCCATACGAGAATCTCATCCAACACGACACCGCTTTCTGCTGCGATCGCCTGCAACCGTCGACGCAGCTCGCCGTCCTCCAACGGTCGAGCAGCCAGTGCCCAACGCGCCCAACGCGGGCTCAAGAGGACGACCGCGGCAACCACGCCACTCCAAATGACCCAAGGGTGACTTTGCAACCAGCGATCGCCTCCGGCGGGCAAGAGCCGCCAAGCCATCGCCAGAACCATCATCGGAAGGATGCCGGCCCACAAGACGGTAAGTGCTGGCTGAGTCATGCGCGCCGACATGGCAAAATCCGGTACTTCAGCCCCGCATAGCCGGCTGATTCGGCGACCGGCTGCATCGAAGATAAGGGAACTCGCGAGGAAGCTGCCCCACAAGGGAAACCAACCGACCAGCTCGCGCAAGATCGGCCAAAAAATGCGAGTCTCTGCCAGCTCGATCCAGCACGGCCCGGCGGCCAGACCTGCGAGCCACCAAAGAACTCGCCAGAGGCGTCTGGCGCGACGAAACCACCGAATCGTCTGAAGCCTCTGTTCGGCATCGCCGGGAGCATGAGAGACTGTCCGCGCGGCCAGTGCGCCGGCCAGTGCCACGATCACGACCGGCCATAAGATTGGCGCCAGTCCCCGTGAGAGCGGCAGCCGATCGAGTGGTCCAACACCTTCGATCGACCACCAGGCATAGAGCATGGACAAGAGCGCGACGGCGATGAGCATAAATGTCTAGCATAATCGCCGCTCGCAGAGCGTCCAGTCGCGCCAACAAGTCTGCTCCCTGCTCACTTCCTCTCGCCGCCAAGTGCTGGAGGCAACGCCCGATGTTTATCCTGGGAGCTCCATCACCGAGCGGGCTACTTGTTGGCCGCGAGCTTCACCGGACGACGCCGAATCGTTCCCCGTTGATCACCGTATTCCCACGCAGCAATATTGCGCCAACGAATCCGAACGATATCTCCTTTCCGTGGAATCCAGCTGTATTTGAGGTCATCGACGACCTCGGCAAGAAACTCCTGATTCGAAGCCCAGGGCGAATCGCGTTCTCCCCTTGCGAGAATCCGCAGGCGAACCGTCTCGGAGATTGCAGATCGGATCGTCGGAACCTCCACAATCAGCGGTGGTCCCTTACCCCGTTCGATAGCTTCGTGGTGGTCCCAGAAGACCTGCCACACTTCCTGTCGAATCCGAAGCCATTGACTTGCATCATACGAAGGCCCTGCAAACGAAGGAGGCTCGTCGACATCCCGCCATATCGCGACGGCCAACGTCGTCGGGACTTCGTCGAGATCGCCCGTTAACTCATCCGGACGGAGCCAGCCTCCATGCATGGCTACAGCTAACACACCCTTGTCACGCAGTCCGTGCGCGATCTGCACAGCGCGGAGGTGCCATTCGTCGGGGTGATTCTCGCGAGGCCGCCCCTCGACCGACAACCTCGCCAGGTACTTCTGTCGTTTCATAGCTTCATCGAGCACCGGATCGCCGGTGCCGGTGATTGGCAACGGGTCGGACGGGCCCGAAATCAGCGAAACTCGAAATACTCCGTCAACCTCGGCGGCGACTGCATTGACTTCCGAAGACACATCGAGAAACTCGATCTTGGCATTCTCGCCGAAGATGCGCCTCAAGAAACGTTCATCGAGACAGTCGCGAACCTTCATCGGTTCTTCCAAGAGCAGAAAGGCGACAGACGATGAGTTCCCGGGCCACAACTCCATCCGAGGAGCCGACCGCAGCTTCCACTTTCGGACGATCTCATCGTCGCCTTGATACGATTCGACAATCTTCCAGATATCCGAGCGCCGGTGTTCCACCCGCGAGAGAGACTCATCGAGCAAATCGGAATCACCGCGAAGCAGGGCTCGAGCCGCCAGCACCAAGGGACGATCCTCATCACCGACTTGCCGAGCCAAGACCTCGATGACGTCGGGACGTTTTTTTCGGACCGCCACCTGGATCACTTCCAGTACCGTCTTCGATGTCAGCGCTCCGCGTAGATTCGGAAACCGCATGGACGCCACTTCCAACGCCTCTTTCCAACGTCGCTGACCAAGGAGCATGCGCAGGTAGATCTCCCGATTCGAAAGAACGGCTCTCAACGGTAGCTCCTCCCGCGGGAAATCGGGCGATGGTGGTGCATTTCGACTCAGCCGCAACAATCCTTCCCAATCCTGGCACCTGCGAAGGATCCACGCTGCACCTCCGGTCAGCGGACGTGTCGCCGGATTCTGCCGAATCTGCTCCAGTCTCCCCAGTTCGTGATGAGCGCGCGCTACGAGCGCCCGAGCGGAACTCCCGATTCCACCGTCCGCATCCACGAGCATATCCAGGTCGAGGGTCGACCAGTCCGACTCCCCTGAGCGGACCATGAGCCACAGTTGAATGCACTGCTCGGCCACGTCATCCCCCTGCACGACCGGAAGGAGTCGGCGAATGTCAGACGGTTTCCGGAGAGTCGTCACCAAGTCGACGATGGTCTCGGCGATCGGCTCCGTATAAGCCAGCTCACGGAGCTTGCGCCATTTCCCGAGTCGGATGTAACACGTGACCAGCCGCTGAAGAGCCTCCGAACGCACATTGTCGTAATCGGCATCGTCTACCGAACTTTCCAATTGCGGCCATGGTTCGAGGTACCGAAGCGCTGCTTCGTAGTCGCCCTCCATCGTCAGGACCACACCGAGCGCCTGCCGAGTCGACACGTTATCGGGGTTTTTCTTCAGCGCCTGCCGAGCCACACTTGCCACCAAAGATCGCTCATCCCAGTCTCCACAATTTTCAAAGACCTCTTCGGCAATCCAGGCCTCTCCGGTCTCGCGATACAACGGCCCCAACACCTCGCCCCGTCGGCCAATCAGCGAAATAGCATGTCGCGTTTGCTCCGCCTCCGATTTGTCCAACTTGCGGCACTCGAGGACAGCTTGCGTCAACAAGGCCAGCCCATCGTCCCGGTTTCCTTCGAATAGGTACCCGGCCGCCTGGTAAATGTGAGTGCCGATCCAATCGGGCCGCTCGGCGACAAGAAGATCGGCGACGATGCGGGCTTCGCGAGCCGTCCAACCATTCTCGCGTAAAGCTTCCACGATGGCCTGAAGGAGACAGGTCTCGCCATCTGCGCGCCAGAGCAGATCCTTCGCCGTCGACCGAACTTCCTCGGACGACCATTGCAAAGCGGAAATGGCAAAGGTGCTACCGGCCGAGTCCGACGCCTCGTAGCGAATCAACTGACGCGCCGTTTCTATCGCTTCCTTTTCCTTGCCAAGCGACATCTGACATTCGAAAATCGCCCTCAACACTTCGGCCGTCGGACCGACATGGCGGTTGTAGGCCTGAAACTTCTCCAGCGCCTCCGCATAGCGTTTCTGCTTGGCCAGGATACGGCCATGAATCAAGAACAAGCCGGGGGTATAGGGCGCCCATGATTCGGCTCGCGCCAGACAGGCCAACGTCGATCGGTCGTCATCGAGATATCTCCAACAGCCCGCCAGATCCATACGCGTGGTCCCGTACAATCGACGGGGCACAACGATCGCCTCGGCTCTCTGCAACGAGGTTTGAGCCAAGAGGTAACTTCCAGAACCTTCGTCGACAGCGTTCAAGAATCGAGCAACTTCCTCCCGAAACTTCAGAAGACTCTCTGCGGCTTCGCCTTCCTGCCCCCACTCGACAGCGGTGAAATAGGCATCGCTCCTACCTCGCTCCAGGTACTCCCAATCGTAGAGTTTCCACCGATCGCCCGAACGAATGATCCAAAAGCGATACGGGTCCGTCCCCCGACCATGCAGGTGGAGATGGAGCCAGACCAGACGCTCGTTCTCTCGTAGTTTCTCGATGCGAAAAATCGTGTAGTCTTCGAACTCGCGAGGTTCCTCTACGCTGTCTCGCAGTGAACGCGCCGCCGTCGCCCACTTGCGCTGCATCTTCAGATCCGACAACTCCGTTCGATAGAGCTGCCGAACCACCGCCAGATAGCGACTCGTGTGCACCTCTCGCAAGAACGCCCCTACATCATCCTCGTTGCAAGCCTTCTGGACTCGAGCGATCAAGGCCGCAATCGATGGATAATCGGGGTGACTGTCTCCATTCAAAGGAAGCTCTCGGAAGACAGCCGCGGAGTTCACCGGATCCCCGACCGGCTCGGGGGCGGTCATCGGATCGCCGACTATTTCATCCGGAAGGTTCTTTCCCAACAGCGTAATGTCTTCTGATTCCCAAGCGGTCCACCAGGCTAGGCCGATGGCGATGGCAGCAATCATGAATGCAGAAAAAAGACTGATCCCCAGGACCACCCAGAAAGCCGTCCGGCGATACCAGGGCTTGCGCACGCGACTCGCCACGGGAGTGGCCGTGACCACATTCGCCGTCACAATGTCCGGATCATCCTGTGTAAACGGTGAACCTTGCGGCGCAAATGGAGAACCCTCCGCTGAGAACGGAGACGAACTGAAGGGAGACTGATCGGACATGGCGATGCCCCACAGTTAAGACGAGCACTTACGGAGCGCCGAGACCAACAACGTATCACCCTCATATTGTCGGCGGTCGCTAACCACAGTGCAAGTACTTCGGTGCCAACTCGGCGGCCAGCCCTCCTTTGCATTACAATGAAGCCCCAATTCCCCTGACTCCAGGCCCACATTTGGAGAACTCGTTCATGGCACGATCGCTCCCTTGCTGTGCTCATTTTCTACTGGTCGCTTGCCTGGTCGCTCCATACCGACATCCCGTCTCCGCTGGCGAATGGCCGGCCTACGGCGGCCAGGCAGCTCGCAATCATGCCACTACCGATGCTCTCCCCAATCAGTTGCTCCTGCAGTGGCGGTACCAGTCCCCTCAGCCTCCACGCCCCGCATGGCCCAACTCGAAGCGTCTTGATTTCGACCGCGCCTACCATCCTGTCATCGCGGATGGCAAGGTCCTTTTCGGCAGTTCGGCCGACGACACCGTGACGGCGCTCGACGTTCAAACCGGCCGAGTCGCCTGGCAGTTCACCGCCGATGGTCCCGTCCGTTTCGCTCCGACCTGCTGGCAGGGCCGTGCCTTCGTGGTCAGTGACGATGGGCACCTCTATGCGCTGGCGCTGGCGGACGGACGAGTCCTCTGGAAACACGCGGCCTCCCCCCATCGCCAGCTCGTCCTGGGGAACGGTCGACTCATCTCCCGCTGGGCGGCTCGAGGCGGCCCCGTTGTCTTCGACAACACCGTCTACTACGCCGCCGGCATCTGGCCGAGCGACGGTGTCTTCGTCCACGCTCTCGACTGCCAAACCGGCGAAGTCGTCTGGTCGCAGACCGATCTGGGGACACTCGAGATGGACCAACCCCACGGAGGCGCTCGTGCCGAAAGCGGCATTGCACCTCAGGGATACCTGCTAGCCGACGAGAAGCACCTCTACATCCCCACGGGCCGAGCGGTTCCCGCCGTACTCGACCGTCGAACGGGAAAGCTGCTCTATTACCACCTGCAGCGCAACCGGGACATCGGAGGTAGCTGGACGCTGCTGGCCGACCAATTCATACTCAACGGAGGCGCCGCCTTTCGCCGAAGCGATGGCAGTGTCGCAGGGCGAGTCGGTTTACCGCCCATGGCAGCTCGGGGGAACGATCTGCTGCGAGCGACGGGACGAGGCATCCAGGTCGACCGCTGGGCCGACGGCCAGCGTCGCGACCGCAAAGGAAAACTCGTCCCCTTCCGCGGCCTTCAAGCCGACCGTGTCATTGAACTCGACAACCCAGTGACGGCACTCTTGGTTGCCGATCGCGACGTCGTGTGCGGGTTCGCTGGAAAAATCTCCGCCATCGACTTCAAGGCTCAGGCCAACGAATGGTGGCACGCGCCCATCGAAGGCACCGTGCTGGGACTCGCCTACGGCGACGGCGTCCTGGTCGCGACCACCGATCGCGGCACCGTCTACGCCTTCGCAGGAAAGCCCGTAGCAACCCCCTCTTCGCCGGCTGCTCTGTCCCGGCACTCCGAGCCATCCCAGGATACGCAGAGTTCGACTCCCCCGATTCAACGCGGCTATGTCCTGGTCGAAGATGCCACAAACGTGGCCTTCCTGCGCGAACTGGCTAACCATTCTAGTCTTCACGTTGTGGCCTTGGCGCATACCGACGAACAGCAGCAGCGCGTTCGCCGCGAACTGCAAAAAGCCGGAGTATACGGAACGCGGATCGCCGTTCTCCTGTTCCAAAAAGATCTCCTCGATGCCTTGCCTCGGCATTTCGCGAATTGGATCATCGCCGGCCGAGCCGACAACGGCGAAAGGGTGCTGACCGACGAACAGATCGACCGGCTCCTGCACCCGACGCGCGGCATCGTGACGGGAGCGCTGACTCGTTCGACGCTCGAGTCTCCGCGCCTCGATCCCGACGCCGGAAGTTGGACGCACCAGTGGGCGGACTCGGGGAACACGGTCTGTTCCAATGACCGACGCGTGCGAGGACAACTTCATGTCACTTGGTTCGGTAGCTTCGATTTTGCAACGCCCAACCGCCACGGCCAGGGACCGGCGCCGCTGTGCCATCGCGGTTATCTCGTCGTGGGGAGTGTCGACGGGATCGCGTGCGTCGACGCGTACAATGGCACGCTCTTGTGGACCTATGCGATTCCCGGATTCCTTGCTGACTATGACGGAATCCATCACGATGTCGGCGTGGGGGAAACGGGGGGAAGATTCTGCATGAGCGACGATGCGGTATTCGTCGCCTGGGAAGACGAGTGCCTCAAGCTCGATCTGCAAACCGGCAAGTGTGTGGCTCGCTTTCGCACGCCCGCCGCCGGCGACGCCGTCGACCGTCGCTGGGGTGTCGTTTACTATCGCGACGGTGTTCTCATTGGAAGCATTCTCAACGAACGCCACCGCGTCAGTCCGCGATACGCGCTGACACGACTTCGGACCGAATCGACCATATTGTTCGCCGTCGACGCCCAAACCGGTAAACAATTGTGGCAGTACACTCCCAAGCATTCGATTCGCAACAACGCCGTGGCGGTTTCGCAGGACCGAGTCTTCCTCATCGATCGACCGATCGCCCGGCAGGATTACGTCGACAAGCCGAGGCGAGGAGGTCGCCCCGCTCCGAGACTGAAGCCGGGTGAGCATCCCACGGGGACGCTCGTGGCACTCGACCTCAAACGGGGTGATGTCAAGTGGCGAAACGCCGATGACATCTGGGGAACGCAGCTTTCCGTCTCTCGAGACGGTCGCGTCGTCCTGATGGCCTATCAGGCGATGAAGCATAAGTTCTTCCGGCTTCCCTCGGAGATCGGCGGAATGCTGGCGGCGTTCGACGGCGAGTCGGGCAAGCGATTGTGGCAGCGCGAAGCGGAGTACCGCACGCGACCGATCCTGCTGGGCGACGAGATCTTGGCGGAAGGAGGAGCCTGGGACCTGCGCACCGGGGAACCGCGCGTATTTCCATTCCAGCGGAGCTACGGTTGCGGACAGATCGCCGCAGGTGCCCATATCTTGCTCTATCGGTCGGCCACGCTGGGGTATTGGGACTTGAGTGCTCCGCTCGAACAACAACGGACGCGTTCGTTCGGCGGCATGCGGCCCGGCTGCTATATCAACGCGATTCCGGCCGGCGGCATCGTCCTCGTGCCCGAAGGGTCGACGCACTGCCGCTGCAGCTACCAACTCAAGTCGTGGTTTGCACTCAGTCCGGCCGAGGAGTGAGGAATAACGCCGTGCCCGATGCGACGCCTCCCGATGCGCCATGGATGACGCGAGTCGACTTGCCTCGCCAGGCCATCCGTTCGATACTCGCCGAACTGGCCGAGGATGACTCGTGGTCGGCGTACAAGAGCGTCTGGACCGAGCGCCTACGAGCTCGCCTGAGTTCTCTTTTCCGTGTGACACATGTGCGTCTTACCTCGTCCGGCACGATCGCCGTCGAACTCGCGCTTCGAGGCGTCGGTGTCCGCGAGGGTGATGAAGTTCTCCTTGCCGCCTACGACTTCCCCGGCAACTTCCGCGCGGTCGAGGCGATCGGCGCCCGTCCTGTCCTGGTCGACGTCTGCCAAGACGGATGGGTATTGGCCCCGGAAAACCTCGAGGCTGCGTACTCGCCCAGGTTGCGCGCGATCGTCATTTCGCATCTGCATGGTCAATTGGCGCCGATCGCCGAGATCCGCCGCTGGTGCGACGATCACGACGTGGCTCTGGTCGAAGACGCCTGCCAGGTTCCCGGCGCCCAGATCGCCGGCCGTCCTGCCGGGAGTTGGGGCGATGCCGCAGCGCTCAGTTTCGGTGGCAGTAAGCTCCTGACGGCCGGCCGAGGCGGCGCTGTCTTGGCCGCTCGAGACGACATAGCCCAGCGCATCACTGTCTTCGCCGAACGAGGGAACGACGCGTTCCCCATGAGTTCGCTCCAGGCGGCCGTCGTGCTGCCACAACTCGAGCAACTCGAGGAGATGACCAATCGGCGAGAAGCCGGAGCGAACATCGTGCGGGATCATCTGGCATCGGTGCCCTGCGTCACCATCCCGGCCACGCCGGAGCCGGCACAATCCGCCTATTACAAACTGGGGATGCTCTTGGCGTCCGATCTGGGCGACACAGCGCGCGCCCAGTTGCTCGAGGAAGCTCGGCAGGCAAGCCTGCCGTTGGGAGCCGGGTTTCGCGGGTTTGCCGGCAGATCGACTCGCCGTTGCCGGAAGGTGGGCGAGCTTGCCAACGCCCGCCGAGCTGCTCGGGCGACGATCCTGCTGCACCACACGGTCCTGTCGCACGAGCCCTCCATCGTCGCGCAAGCGGCAGAGAAACTGAAGGAACTCCTGGCGAAGATCAAGCGATGATCTCACGCACGACGCGCCCGGCGACGTTGGTGAGGCGCCGGTCGATCCCGTCGCGACGAACCGTCAGCTTCTCGTGATCGATGCCCAGAAGATAGAGCATCGTGGCATAGACATCGTGGCACGTTATTGCCGAGTTCGGGTCGGCCGGCTTGTATCCCCACTCGTCACTTTCGCCGTAGTGAACCCCGCCCCGGATGCCGCCACCGGCGAACCAGTTGGTGAAGACGAACGGATTGTGGTCGCGTCCTTCCGACCTTTGCGCGCACGGCATCCGTCCGAATTCCGTGGTCCAGTGGATGAGCGTATCTTCGAGCATGCCGCGCTGGCGAAGGTCGGCGATCAGTGCCGCGGTGGCCCGTGCCATGCCTCGACCCAGCGGCCAGTGGTCGCGAGCGATATCCTCATGCGAATCCCAGTTGCGCCGGGGGAACGCATTGTCGCACCCCGACCAGATCTGCACGAAGCGAACTCCCCGCTCAAGCAACCGACGGGCGATCAGACACTTCGTCCCGAAGTAGTCGGTCTCCTCGCGTTCATTGATCTCCGGAGGATAAACGGGCTGACCTTTCTGGATGCCGTAGGACTTCAAGATGTACTCCGGTTCCTGCGAAATGTCGAAGGCCTCGGGAGCACTCAGTTGCATCCGTGCGGCCAGCTCGTAGCTGCGAATGCGAGCCTCAAGCTGTCCATCGTCCTCGTGACGAGCCGCATGGTGCCGATTGAGACGTTCGAGCAACCGGCGGCCTTCGGCATCGGCTGCCGCTGTCACAAAGCTGTCACGTGGTGCATGTAGATCGGCCATAGGCTCGGGGCGTCCCACCCGCAGAAGCGTTCCAGCGTGGCTTGCCGGCAGGAAACCGGCATCCCAATTCTTGGCGCCGTTCGACGCGAAACCTCGCCGGTCGGGCAAGACGACGAAGGTGGGAAGATCGTCATTCATGCTTCCCAGCGCATAGCTGACCCACGCTCCCGCCCCGGGAAAGCCCGGCGTCGGAAAACCGGTTGTTGCCAGCAACGTCGCCTGGCTATGGACGGCCGAGGAGGAAACCATCGCGTGGAGAAACGCGATCTCGTCGACGACCGAACCCAGCGGTGCGACGACCTCGTTAAGCCACGTACCCGAGTCACCATATCGTTTCCATGGCCAGGGCGACTTGAGCGTCCTGCCGGGGGTGCTCTGAAAGAGTTCCACCTTCTCGCCGGGGTCCCAAGGCTTGCCGTGATCGCGGATCAGGCGGGGTTTGTAATCGAAGAGATCGACATGGCTCGCACCGCCGGCCATAAAGAGTTGGATCACGCGTTTGGCACGAGCGGGAAAGTGGAGGCCTTCCGAGCCGGACGCGTTTTCACGCAGTCCCAAAGCGGCCAGAGCGATGCCTCCTAGTCCGCCGCCGCTGCGCCATAGCCACTCCCGACGATTCCACAATTGCGAACGGGCCATCAATTCACCTCAGTCGATAATCATCACTTCATTGAGGTTCAAGAGCACACGACACAACGCTGGCAGGCCGTGCCGGCGGGCATAGTCGACAAGCCATGCCTGTTCGTCCTTATCGGGGGAACGCTGCACGACGAGCCTCCATGCCAACGTCACTTGGTTATCGAGCGACACGGCGGACCGCTCGAGTCGTTCGGCCATCGCTTGAGCAGCCCAGAGCGTGAACCGATTGTTGAGCAGCGCGAGTGCCTGCTGGGGCGTGGTCGCCTGCCGCCGCTGCGGAACCGACATCGACGGATCTGCGCAGTCGAATGCCGCCATCATCGGTTGAGGCTGCGAGCGGACGATGAAGCGATAGATGGCACGGCGGTGCAGGCGCGGGTCAGCCGGATCCGCTCGGTCATACTCATAATGCGGTGAGTGCTCAGGCCGTTCGATCACGAAGTCCTGGAACGACGGACCGTACATCCGCAAGTCGAGCTTTCCGGCAACATACAGCAGGGTGTCGCGGACAGCTTCGGCCTCGAGCCGCCTTCGATTGGCTCTCCAGTAAAGGCGATTGGCAGCATCGACGGCGGCTGCATCAGCCCGATGCTCCGACTGCTGTCGATAGGTGGCGCTACAGACGATCAACCGATGCAGGTCCTTCCAGGAACCGCCGTTATGCTGGAGTCGCAGCGCGAGGTAATCGAGAAGCTCCGGATGGGAAGGCCTCGCCCCCATGCGCCCGAAGTCATTGGGAGTATCGACAAGCCCTTGGCCGAAATGGTAAAGCCAGATCCGATTGGCGATCGAGCGCCACGTGAGCGGGTGGTCAGGGCGCACAAGCCACTGGGCCAGTCGGAGGCGTCGGAGGCCTTCGGGAGCGTCGTCCGGCAACTCAAACCGACACGGCACGTTTGCTATGAGCGGAGGGACACCGGGGCCGACCTTTTTCACGGGGCTGCGCACGTCGCCTCGAGCCAACACGAAGATCTCCCGTGGCTTGCCTCCGGTCCCTCGGAAATTGCCCGTCCCACGGAACGCTCGAGCCACATACGCCTTCTGCTGAGGCGGGAGTTTGGCCAGCGCGGCAGTCACCTCGCGACGCTGGCGGCGCAGATCTTTCCACTCACGCCACAGCCCCTCCGGAAGTTCACCTGCCGTGCGCTGCTCGATTTCCTCCTCGATCTCCTCGCGCCACCGTGCGAATTCGCTGTCGCTTTGGCCGTAGTAAACGCCCTCAGTCAGATTGGTCCGCCGCCAGCGCGGAGGAGCTTCAATCGAATCGAGCGACGAAACCGACGCGCCCAACGCGACGTTGCGATCCGCTGCATCATAGACGGCTAATTCCGCCAGCGCGAATATGTAGTCGTCTTTGCGTTCGGCGAGTCGCGTTGCCACGAGTCGAACGAAGCGCACTGGACGCTGGGCGAACTCGATCACCACCGGCTCGACACCGGGGTTGGTAAAATCTTCGGTCGTGTGGTCGGCAACCACCGTCCACGCCGCACTCGTCTCCTCTCGGACCATCACTTTCCAACGGACCGGGAAGCCGAAACCGTCGCCGATGTTGGCGAAATCGTCGTGGCAGGGATGGAGCACAATTCGGGAGACGGCTCGAGCCCGTCCCAAGTCGACCTCGACCCACTTCGTTTCATCGGGGGAAGAGGCAATCGCACTGTGGTAGCCGAATGCCAAGTGTCGCTGGGGCCCTGTGTTGGCTCGCATCGCCTCCAAGCGAGCCAACGTCTGCCAGCGCGGCCCGCCCAGTTCGGCCAGCCGGTGTTCCACACTTGCAAGTTGCCGCGCAATGGTTTCTTGACGCTGCAACAGGGTTCGCCGCTCCCGCGCCACCCGTGGATCCGGATCGTACAATCGGTCCACACGGTCGAGCGCCGCGAAGACAGCTTGCAACGAATAGTAGTCCTCTTGCGTCACCGGATCGAACTTGTGATCGTGGCATCGGGCACAGCCAACCGTGAGGCTCGTAAAGGTCTGCAACGTGTTCCTCACCATGTCGTCGCGGTCGAGATTCCGTGCGATCTTTCCGTCGAGTTTTTCCTCGGAGAGTTCGACGTGACCGATAAAGTCCCAAGGGCCGGCCGCAAGGAAACCTGTCGCGACGAGACTGTCGGGATCGTTCGGAGCCACAACGTCGCCGGCGATCTGTTCGATCACGAACTTCCGATACGGTTTATCGGCGTTGAGCGACCGGATGACGTAGTCGCGATAGGGCCATGCATGAGGACGTGGCTTGTCTTTGTCGTAACCGTGCGTTTCGCCGTAGTGGACGACATCGAGCCAATGTCGAGCCCAACGCTCTCCGTAGTGAGGAGAAGCAAGCAGTCGATCGACGAGCCGCTCGTAGGCGTCGGGACGTTCATCTGCAACGAATGCTTCGACCTCCTGCGGCGTCGGCGGCAAACCGATCAAGTCGTAGCTGAGGCGGCGAATGAGCGTCCGGCGATCGGCGGGGGGTGAAGGACGCAAGCCGGCTGCGGCCAACCGCCGAGCGATAAAGGCGTCGACCGGCGTGCGGACCCACGATCGCCACTCGGGGGCAACAGCGGGTACCGCGACAGCCTGAAGGGGCCGCAGCGACCACCATTCGAGCGGATCAACGCGAAGCGCGATACCTTTGGGCCACGGAGCCCCCGCATCGATCCACTGCCGCAACCAAGCGACTTCTTGGTCCGTAAGCGGCTTGCCCTGCTTCGGCATTTCCGGCTCGTCGCCAGAAACGTAATCCACGATCACACTGGCGTCAGCATCGCCAGGTTCGATGACGGCGCCCGACTCGCCGCCTCGCAACCAGTCCTCTCGCGACTGAAGACTCAAGTCGCCCTCGCGTCGTCCGTCCCGGTGACAGCCCGTACAACGCTCCGTGAGGAGAGGAGCCAACTTCGTCCGGAACAGGTCTTCGGCCGAAGGTTCGCCGGCAGAAACCGGGGAGACGGCCAAGAGCCACGAAACCGCGAGAACAAGCGTGGCAAGACCGGGAAAGGGAAGGGCGGTCCGTCCTGGGACCAGAGGCGTCGGTGGGAGGGTGGTGGATCGCATCATCGCGTCTCCAGCGAGGGATTCAACTCGGAGGGCCCGCTAGTAGCCCTGCCAAATCGCCCCTTATCATAATCGATCATGCGCGTTCTTGTCACAGGATCTACCGGGCTCTTGGGGAACAACGTCGTCCGCCAGTTGGTGGCTCGAGGTGACGAGGTCCGCGTCCTGGTACGCTCGTCGGCCGATCCTCGCCCTCTGGAGGGGCTGCGAGTTGAGATCATCACGGGGGATGTCAC